>JBIQLU010000066.1:0-5247 GCA_044463985.1 Gemmatimonas aurantiaca
CCCCCCATCTCCCACGAGGGAATCGACATGCGACATGCGGCGTGGGTGGGTGCGGTGGTGGTGGTTGCGGGTGGGTGTGCGAGTACGAGGGCGGTGGGGAGGTATGCGAAGGCGTCGGGCGAGACGGCGGCGGAGTTTCCGGCGCTGGCCGAGGGGATGACGGCGAGCTGCGTGCGGCTGGAAGGGTATCGCGCGGCACGCGAGGGAAGTGGGTGGTACGACGAGGCGGATCTCGCGAAGCGCTGCGCGGCACGCGAGAGGGCGGTGAAGCGCGCGGTGGCGGTGGACAGGGTGCTCGCGAGCTACTTCACCGCGCTCGGTGCGCTGGCCAACGACGATGTCGTGAAGTACGACGCGGCGGTGGACGATCTCGCCGATGCGCTCGCGGATGATGCGGGGCTGGATGCGGACAAGGTGCGCGCCGTGAGCGATCTCGCGGCGTTCACTCTCTCCGCTTCCGCCGACGGATATCGGCACCTCGAGCTCACGCGGGTGATCGAGGATCAGAACGCGAACGTGATCGCGGTGATCGATGCGCTCGGCGACATCATGGATACCGACTACGCGAACATCCTCGACCTCGAGGCGGCGGGGATGGACGCGTTCTACCGTGCGGCGCTCACCGAGGGCGCGGCACGCGAACCGCTCGCCGCCATCCTGGTGCGCGACGCGCGCGCCGAGCGAGCGCGCTCGCTCGGCGCGCAGCGTGCGGCGGTGGATGCGTTCGTGAAGTCGCTCGCCACCATGAGGAAGGGGCATCAGCGGCTCTTCGAGGAGCGTCACGATCTCGCCGCGAAGAAGCTGGCCGGGGAGCTGGCGGACTACGCCACGACTCTCGAGAAGCTGATCCCCGCGCTGCAGGATGCGTTCTGAAGGAAGTACTCCGTGCGGCGTCCGGCGAGGGTCGGACGCCGAGAGCGATTCGCCGCATGCACCCCTGAACGGAGAGTTCTCACGATGCCGAAGCTGGCGGCGGCCGACGCGCGCGCGATCGCGCGCGACTATCACGACATCGCGCTCTCGATCGGCGCGTACAGATTCACGAACTGGGAGCGCCTCGGCGTGGCGCGCCGTACGGAGCTGGAGCGCCTGCAGTGGACTCTGCTCGCTTTCTCATCCGAGATGACCACGCGCGCGATCACGCTCGCGGTCGACGACCTCGATGCGACTCTGGATGAGCTCCGAAGCGCCGTGAAGTCGCTGAAGAGCGCCGTGAAGCGCGCAGCCGATGCGCGCTCGCTGCTCCGCGCTGCCGCGCGCGCGGTCACGCTCGGTGCGGCGATAGTCGCGGGGAACGCCGTGGCGATCGCGGCCGCGGTGGGAAAGGGGAGCTGAGACTGGGCGAACCGCATTCTTTTTTGTGCGAGCGTGCAGAGCGGCCCATATTGCGTGCTTCGACGAAAAGGAGATGCCGATGAATGCACGCTCGCTGCTCCGAACCGAGTTCGAGGGAAATTCGCTGCTCGTATGGCTGATCGCCGCCGGCGTGTTCGTGCTGGTGCTCGGCGCGCTGTTGCTGCTCCGGCTCGTGCTCGTGAAACGCGCGACGAAAGTCGCGGCGCGCACGAGCACCGGCCTCGACGACCTGATATTGAACGTCATCTCGCGCACGCACACGCTCTTTCTGATCGTGCTCGCGCTTTCGGCGGGATCGCTGGCGCTCACGCTCGCCTCCGATGTGCGCGACTACATCGCGATGGTGCTCGGCGCCGCGTTCATCATCCAGGTCATCGTCTGGGGCAACGAGGGGATAGGATTCTGGACAGAGCGGCAGGCGCGGCTGAACAAGGGGTCGCTCGGTACGCTGACGGCGGTGGCGTTCATGGCGCGCCTGGTTCTCTGGGCGCTGATGGTGCTGCTCCTGCTGGACAACTTCGGAATCCACGTCACCACGCTCCTCGGCGCACTCGGCGTGGCGGGGATTGCGGGCGCTCTCGCCGCGCAGACGGTGCTCGGCGATCTCTTCGCCGCGATCTCCATCTACCTGGACAAGCCCTTCGAGGTGGGCGACTTCATCATCTTCGATGAATTTCTGGGAACGGTGTCGAGCGTCGGACTCCGATCGACGCGGATCGCCAGTCTCTGGGGCGAGGAGTTGATCGTCTCCAACTCTGACCTCATCAAGAGCCGGATCAGGAACTACAAGCGGATGCGGCAGCGGCGCATCGCGTTCCAGATCGGCGCCGCGTACGGCACGCCGCGCGAGAAGGTGGAGCTTGTGCCGCAGATCATCCGCGCGGCGGTGGAGGCGCAGAATCCGGTTCGCTTCGACCGCTCGCACCTCAAGGGATACGGCGACTCCTCCATCGATTTCGAGACGGTGTACTACGTGCTGTCGCCCGACTACAACGTCTACATGGACATCCAGCAGGCGATCAACTTCCTGATAATGCGCCGCTTCGAGGAGGAGGAGATCCGCTTCGCGCACCCGGTGCGGGTGATGCGCGTGGCCGATGCGGCGACGGGGCGAGTGAGCGAGGA
The DNA here is from genome assembly GCA_044463985.1 of Gemmatimonas aurantiaca. GTDB lineage: Bacteria > Gemmatimonadota > Gemmatimonadetes > Gemmatimonadales > Gemmatimonadaceae > JADGGM01. The sequence goes on from JBIQLU010000066.1 coordinate 2,482, forward strand.
GCTCGCCGATGCACCACGGGCCGCCGAAGATGGAGCGGAGAGCGAAACGGAGGGCGAAGAGTAGCGCGCGACGCGACGGCGCGCCTCAGTACCGCGCGCGCAGCCCGACCAGAAACTGGCCGTCGTTGTTGCTGCGCGCGCCGCGCCGCCGCGCTTCGCTGTCGTAGCTGTCGTGCAGGCTGCTCGTGAAGCCGAGCGTCTTGTTCAGATCGAAGGTGAGCGTGCTCGTGGATGTGAGCGTGAAGCGGTCCATGTCCTTCACGCTCGGCTGGTAGTAGGTCTCGTGGCTGAAGTGGATTCGGTCGTCGAGCTTGCGACTCCCCTTCACGCGGAACGACCACCTGAGGCGCGATGAGGCGAGGTCGGGGTTGCTGTTGCCATCCATGACCTGGGTGCGTTCCCAGAGAATCGCGAGACTGGTACTCAGCTTGGTGACGTCGGTCTGGACGTAAGTGAGCTTGCCGCCGAAGCCGCCGGAGTAGCGGCGGTGGATGCGCGCCTGCAGACTGGCTTCCGCGCTGCCCATGATGAAGGGCGACACCGTGGAGAAGGGGGCGAAATCCACGCCGGTGGAAGCGAGCCACGCGCGTCTGCTCACCTTGCTGCCGCCCGAGTCGACGGAGGTTTCGGCGTAGTCGGCGCGGATCTCGCCGCGCACCTCGACCGTGCTGTCGCTGTACGACGCGCGCGTGGCGCCTGCCACGACCCACTGATCGGTATTGCCGAAGAAGAGACTCGCGTTGGCCTCGGCGCTGCCCTTCCAGCCGATGTCCTGTGCGCCGAGCGGCGCGGGCGAGACTGCTGCGATGAGGAGAGGTGTGGCTAGGACGCCGGCGCCGATGGCGCGGGCGAAGGGCACGGCCAGATTCACTACCTGAACTTGTGGGGGTTGGAAAGAGGAGCCGGCGAATCATCGCGGCACGACGCATATTAAGCGATGAGTGCACCATGATCCATACATGGCGCGAAAAAAACACGAAGCGGACCACGATGCCGACCACTACACGTACTTCCAGGAAACACAGCCGCGCACTGCGCCAGCTCGTTCCAGTCACAGCGGCGCTGGCGCTGGCCTGCGCGACCGCGAGCAGATCGTTCGCGCAGAACGCGCCTTCCCCCACCGAGCAGAAGATCCGCGGCTCGGTGGAGCGACACCGTGAATCGCAGGTGGCGTTCCTCGAGCGCGCAGTGAACATCCCGAGCGGAACGCTGAACGTGGAAGGGGTGCGGCGCGTGGGCGATCTCTTTCGGAGCGCGCTCGACTCGCTCGGCTTCGAGACGCGATGGGCGGAGATGCCGGAGTCGATGCATCGCGCTGGCCACCTCGTGGCGGAGCACAAGGGGAAGCCCGGCGGCAAACGCATCCTTCTGATCGGCCACTTCGATACGGTGTTCGAGGGCGAGGGTCAGCAGTGGGTTCGGCTCGACAGCATGGCGCGCGGCGCCGGATCGGGCGACATGAAGGGCGGCGACGTGATAATCCTGTACGCGCTGCAGGCGCTGCGCGACGCCGGCGCGCTGGACGACGCGAACATCATCGTGGTCTTTTCGGGTGATGAAGAGCGAGCGGGATCGCCGCTCGACGTGGCGCGGCGCGACCTGATCGAGGCGGCGAAGCGCAGCGATGCGGCGCTCGCGTTCGAGGGGGGCGAGAGGGGAATCGCGACGATCGCCAGGCGCGGCGACAGTCGCTGGACGCTGCGCGTGACGGGCCATCAGGCGCACTCCTCCGGAGTCTTCAGGAAGGGCGTGGGCGACGGCGCGATCTACGAGGCGTCGCGCATCCTCGACGAGTTTCGCGAAGCGCTCTCCAGCGAGCAGTATCTCAGCTTCAATCCCGGCGTGTTCGTGGGCGGCACCGACGTCACGTACGACACGAATCGCGTGGCCGGAACCGCCGCCGGAAAGCTGAACATCATCGCGAAATCGGCTGTGGTGCAGGGCGACCTGCGCTTCCTCTCCGAGAAGCAGAAGGAGAACGCGCGCGCGAAGATGCGCGAGATAGCGTCGCACAGTCTTCCCCGCACTTCGGCGGAGATCACCTTCGAGGATGAGTACCCGGCGATGCCGCCCACCGAGGGGAATCGCGCGCTCCTCGCGGCGTACGATTCCGTGAGCCGCTCGCTCGGCTACGGTCCGGTGCGCGCGCTCGATCCCGGCGAGCGCGGTGCGGGCGATGTGTCGTTCGTGGCGCCGTACGTCGATGCGATGGATGGACTCGGCGCCGACGGGATCGGCTCGCATTCGCCCAGCGAGGAAGTCAACCTGAATTCGCTCCCGATGCAGACGGAGCGCGCGGCGTTGCTCATCTACAGGCTGACGAGAGGGAGTTGAGCGGCTCGTGGGGCGCGGAACATGCGCCAGCGGTGGAACCCGTCCGGCACGGTCGGTGTTTGTTCAGTGAAGGCGAGATCGAAACCCCGACCCTTCCTGACACGTCGGGGTATATGAAGCTGAAGGGGCAGGCGGCCGCACTTCCGAACATGGTCGGATGAAAGGTGGCCCGACTCCCCCCGAACCAGGAGGCACATGCCGCGTTATCAGTTCTCGATCAGCAGCCCGACCGAGCGTGTGCGCCTGGCCGGAGCTGTCACCAGCGAGAGTTTCTCGCAGGCGCTGGAGGCAATTGCCGACCAGGCCGAAGCAGGTGAGGGCGACACCCTGGAAATCGGTGTGAAGGGTTTCCCGCCCGCCCGCTTCCAGCTCACCGAATCCGCCGACGACGGCACCATAAGCTGGCAGCCGACAGGTTTGATGGCGGCGTAG
>JBIQLU010000066.1:5347-11484 GCA_044463985.1 Gemmatimonas aurantiaca
GTGGGGGAGATGGTGCCGTAGTCGTCGTAGAACTTGCCTACGCCTTCGTAGTCGCCGTCGCCCTGGAGGCGGAGGATCTTCTCGGCGAGCGATTCGATCCCGGCTCTGAACTTCTCGGGGTCCACGCTGTAGCGGCCCGTGGCGTCGTCGCGGGTGAAGGCGCCGCTCTGCGCGAGGTAGTTGAACGAGGCGATGTTCGCGCGGCCGTGCGCGTCGGCGGCGCCGAAGCGCACGGAGCGGAAGAGGCTCGCGAGGAATGTGACGTAGTTGTGGGTCACGTCCTCGTCATCCAGGTTCCCGCCCTCGCTCAGCGCGCGCACCATGTGCAGGCCGAGGATGTCGGCCTTCTCCTCCTCGAGCGCGCTGGCGCGCTCCTTCAGCGCGGTGCGCACCGTCCCCTTTCCATCGATCGTGTTCTTGATCCCGAGGCCGTGCGCCACTTCGTGGAACATCGTGTTCTCGAAGAATGCGTTGAACTCGATCTGGCCGAGCTGTGACGAATCCACCAATACCTGCGCGATCGGCACGAGGATCCTGTCGAACTTCGCGCGCATCACGTTCTCGAGCTGCAGCCGGCGCGTCCCCTTCTGGAGCTGCACCTGCTCATCGTTCGGGAGATTGATGGCGATCGTCTTGGCGCCCGCGTTGGCCTGGCCCGCGTAGTAGACCGCCTCGTATGCGTTGAGGTCGGAGTCGGTGCCCGGCTTCTCCTGCTTGTACTCGTCGGGCACGGGGAGCCCCTTCTGGAGCGCGGGGAGGAACGCGGCGTACTTCGAGAGCCGCTCGCTCCATTCCTTGTCCTTGATCAGGACGTACGCTTCGTGCGCGCTCTTGTAGCCGAAGAGCTGGTCCTCGTACGTCTCGATCGGGCCGATCACCACGTCTATCGAGTTGTCCTTCATGTCGAGCCAGGCGATGTCGCTGGCGCGGTAGTCGTCGGAGAGGAGCGCCTTGGCGCGCTCCTCGAGGTAGTGCCTGAGCGCCGGCGAGTCGGCGAGCTTCGCAGCCTCGCGCAGCTTCCCGGCGGCGATCTTCGTCTGCTCGGCGTAGGCGACGTGATACGGGATGGCGACGAGGGAGCCCGACGAATCGCGGCGCACCAGCGTGTAGAGACTCTTCAGCGAATCGCCGTGCGCCTTCGACGCGGCCGCCGCGCTGTCGAACGCGCCCTTCGTGATGTCGTGCGGGTAGAAGTTCGCGCCGGCCGGCTTCGGTCCCACGCCGGCGATGAACGGTTCGTTGTCGGCCAGCCGATCCCATGGGCCGTAGTTGATCTCCACGAACCGGCGCGTGTCGGCGTCCGCCACGGACTTCAGCAGCGAGTCGCGATCGCCGTACGCCTCCCGCCAGTAGATGGCGTCCATCGCGCGCGCCGCGTCGATGAGAAGCGGGAGCATCCGCCGCTCCTTCGCCGTGAGCGAGCTCGTGTCGTAACTCAGCTCGACCGTCGTGTACTGGGCGAGACGCTGCTGGATGGTGGCCGGATGCGCCGAAGCGCTGTCAGTGTCGTTGTCGGACATGCCTCTGTTGCAGGCTGCGAGGAGAGCGAGCGCCACGGTCGCGAGGCGCGGTAGTGCGGAGCTCATGGTCATTTCATTCGATGGAGTGGGGACGTACGGGTCGCTCGCTGAACCTGCGCCGGGCTGTCATTCATTCCTCGAGCGGCCGGAACGGGCGAACCGTTCCAGTCAGCCAATATACGAATGGGAGTTGGCTCGGAAAGGGACGGCGGGGTCAGGCACCTGATGTAGAGGTCCCGGCTGCAACGCGGCGGGGTCAGGCACCTGATAGTAGAGGTGGCGGCTGCATTGCAGCCGCGACCTCTACTATCAGGTGCCTGACCCCGTCGCCTCCATCAGACGGCGCGCGTGCACGCGCAGCCTCGGGATCTGCGTGTAGAAGAGCAGCGCGCCGGCCAGCACGATCACGCCGCCCAGCGCCACGGTGTGCGGCGCACCGATCCGGTGCGCGATCGCGCCCGAGAGCAGTGCGCCGAACGGCGCCATCCCCATGAACATCATCGAGTACACGGACATCACGCGTCCGCGGAGCTCGTCCGGCACCATGGTCTGGATCAGCGTGTTCGACGATGCCATCTGCAGCATCATCGCGAAGCCCACCGGTACGAGCAGGAGCATCGACAGCAGAAAGTGCCGCGAGAAGGTGAACGCGATGAGCGCCGAGCCGAATCCCATCGCGGCGAACGCGACCCAGCGCCCGAGTCCGTGGACGCTGCGCTTTCCCGCCAGCGTGAGCGCTCCGAGCAGTGCTCCGACTCCCGCGGACCCCATCAACAGCCCGAGCCCGCGCGCGCCGCTGTGCAGGATGTCTTCGGCGAAGATCGGCATGAGCACCGCGTAAGGCATCCCCACGAGGCTCGCCAGGCCGAGCATGAGCAGCAGTGCGCGAATGGGAGGCGTGTGGGCCACGAAGCGGAAGCCTTCGCGTATCTGCGCGATCGCCGAACGGGCGTGCTGCGGCCGCTGGAACGGCTCGAGCTGCATGAGCAGAAGTCCCGCGATGACGGCGAGGTAGCTCACCCCGTCGGCGAAGAAGCACCATCCTTCGCCTATCCAGGCGATCACCAGTCCCGCGAGCGCGGGACCCACCACGCGCGCGAAGTTCACCATGGATGAGTTGAGCGCGATGGCGTTGAGCAGGTCGTCGCGACCCACCAGCTCCACGTAGAACGCCTGCCGTGCGGGGACGTCGAACGCGTTCACCACGCCGAGTAGCGCGGCGATCACCATGATGTGCCACACGCGTACGACGTGGGCGAGTGTGAGGCCGGCGAGTACGAGCGTGAAGATCATCGACGTCGTCTGCGTCGCGATCACGATGCGATGCCGGCTGTGCCGGTCCGCGACGGCGCCGCCGAGCGGCGAGAGGATGAACACCGGCACCTGGCCGGCGAATCCGACGGCACCGAGGAGCACCGCCGAGCCCGTGAGGCGGTACACGAGCCACGCCCGCGCCACCATCTGCATCCACTTTCCCACCAGCGAGATCATCTGCCCGCTGAAGAAGAGCTTGAAGTTGCGGTGCGACAGCGCGCGGAAGAGCATGCGCAGGCCGCGCTGGCGAGTGGCCGAGGTGGCTGGTGGCATCAGGACGTGAGAATGGGTCAGGCACTCAATGTAGAGGCCCGGGCAGCGAAGCTGGCGGGGCCTCTACATTGAGTGCCTGACCCCGCCCGCACTGGCGTTCCCCTCGCCCCGCGGCCACATTCGGACAATACAGCCCAGCCGTCTCCAGGAGCGAACGATGACGAGCAGCATCTCCACCACTGACATCTCGCCCGCCCGCGAAGCAGCCAAGCTGCGCGACACGGTCGTCGGGTGGCGACGGTACCTGCACCAGAATCCGGAGCTCTCCTTCCACGAGGAGCAGACGGCGCAGTGGGTGTTGGAGCGCCTCTCCGAGTTGGATGGCCTCGAGATTTCGCGGCCCACGAAGACCAGTGTGGCGGCGCGGCTGATCGGCCTCCACCCGGGCCCCGTCATCGCGATGCGCGCGGACATGGACGCGCTCCCCATCACGGAGCACAACGAGGTGGAGTACGCGTCGCGCAATCCCGGCGTGATGCACGCCTGCGGGCACGACGGCCACACTTCCATGCTCCTCGGCGCGGCCACCGTTCTCACGGGGCTGCGCGACCGGCTGCACGGCGAGGTGCGCTTCATCTTCCAGCACGCCGAGGAGCTCTATCCCGGCGGCGCGCAGGAGATGGTCGATGCTGGCGTGATGGACGGGGTGGACATCGTGATCGGCGCGCACCTCTGGCTGCCCATGGAGTACGGCAAGGTCGGCGTCCGCGCCGGCGCGCTGATGGCGGCGCCCGACGTCTTTCGTCTGATCATCCGCGGAGCGGGCGGCCACGCAGCGCTTCCGCACGAGACGGTGGACAGCATCGCGGTCGCCGCGCAGGTGGTGACGAACCTGCAGCACATCGTCTCGCGCAACGTGGATCCGCTCGCCAACGTGGTAGTCTCGGTGACTCGCTTCATAGCGGGCACCACCGACAACGTGATACCGGGGAGCGCCGAGCTCACCGGAACCGTCCGCACGTTCGGCACGCCGTGGCGCGAGCGAATCCCCGAGCTGATGGAACGCGTAGTACGCGGCGTGACGGACGCGCACGGCGCGACGTACGAGTTCACGTACGTGAACAGCTATCGCCCCGTCGTGAACGATGAGAAGGTCAGCGACTTCATGCGCGGCGTGGTGGTGGATGCGCTCGGCGCCGACTCCCTGGTGGAGGCGCCGCAGTGCATGGGTGGCGAGGACTTCTCCGCGTATCAGCAGCGCGCGCCCGGCTCCTTCTTTTTCATCGGCGCCCGCAACGAGGAGCGCGGCATCGTGCACCCGCACCACCACGAGCGCTTCGACATCGACGAGCGCGCGCTGGAGAGCGGCGTCGCGATCTTCATCACCGCCGCGCTCGACTATCTGAGCGGCACGTCCGATAGGTGAGAGCCGAGTGAAGCCGCATCGATGGCTGGCGCTCATCCCGGCCATCGGGATGCTGGGTGGGGTTCCATTCGCGAATCGCGTGGAACCCTACGTGTTCGGGCTCCCGTTCCTGCTCTTCTGGATCGTGTTCTGGGTGGTGATGACATCCGTGGTGATGGGGGTCGTCTACGCACTCGACCGCCCCACGCTCGCCGCCGACGACGGTGAAGGTACGACGGCGGCCGCGCCGGCGAGCGCCGGAGCGTCGCGCGGCGCCGATTCCATCAGAGGAGAAACGCGAGGGTGAATCCGGCACTCGGCATCATCGCGGCCACCCTCGTCGTCGCGATCTTCCTCGGCGTGCGCGCGCGCCGCGGCCGCACGATGAGCCTCGAGCAGTGGAGCGTGGGCGGCCGCGCGTTCGGCACCGTCTTCGTGTTCCTCCTCATGGCGGGGGAGATCTACACCACCTTCACCTTCCTCGGCGGGAGCGGGTGGGCGTACGGGAAGGGAGCGCCGGCGTTCTACATCCTGGGCTACTGCGCCATAGCGTACATCATCTCGTACTTCCTGCTCCCGGTGGTGTGGCGCTACGCGAAGGAGCACGCGCTGGTGTCGCAGGCCGACTTCTTCGTGAGCAAGTACGGGAGTGAGTCGCTGGGCATCGTGGTCTCGCTCGTGAGCGTGGTAGCCATGGTGCCATACCTCGTGCTGCAGCTCAAGGGGCTCGGACTCATCGTCTCGGAGACGTCGTACGGGAGCGTGTCGGCGACAGCGGCGATCTGGATCAGCAGCGTGGCGCTGGTGGTGTACGTGGTGATCTCCGGCGTGCACGGCTCGGCGTGGACCGCGGTGCTCAAGGACATCATGATACTCGTGGTGGCCGTGGCGCTCGGGGTCTATCTCCCGATCCACCACTACGGGAGCTTCCAGGGGATGTTCGAGGCGATCGACCAGGCACGCCCCGGCTTCCTCACGCTTCCGGCCACGGGGATGAGCCCCACCTGGTTCATATCGACGGTGGTCCTCACGGCGCTCGGCTTCTACATGTGGCCGCACACCTTCGGATCGGCGTACACGGCGCGCAACGAGAACGTGTTTCGCAAGAACGCTGTGGTGATGCCGCTCTACCAGCTCGTGCTCCTGTTCGTGTTGTTCACCGGATTCGCGGCCATTCTCGCGGTGCCCGGCCTGGAGGGGAGCGATGCGGATCTCGCGCTGCTCTCGGTGTCGAAGCAGAGCTTCGGGCCGTGGGTCCTGGGGACCATCGGCGCGGCGGGGGTGCTGACCGCGCTGGTGCCCGGATCGATGCTGCTCGTGTCGGCGTGCACCATCCTGGCGAAGAACGTGTACGCCAAGCTCGTACCATCCACGAGCGATCGCGCGGTGGCGAAGCTCGCGAAGGGGCTGGTGCCTGTGATCACGCTGATCTCGGTGTACTTCGCGCTGCGCGGCGGCGAGACGCTCGTGATGCTTCTCCTCATGGGCTACAACTTCGTGACGCAGCTCTTCCCGGCGCTCGTGCTGAGCCTCGGGCGCACGCCGTACGCCACGCGTCAGGGCGCGCTGGCCGGGATCCTCGCGGGCGAGGCGACGGTGGCGTACCTCACGATGACCGGCGCCAGCATGACGGCGCTCTTCCCCGAGTGGCCCCAGGCGGTGCGCGATCTGAACGTGGGGATCGT
>JBIQLU010000066.1:11584-19496 GCA_044463985.1 Gemmatimonas aurantiaca
TCCGCCTTTCTCGGCTCTTCGGCAATTCGGCGGAGTTCTGGATGAACGCGCAGCGCGCTGTCGATCTCTGGGATGCGTTGCAGGCGGTGAAGGAGGAAGTGGCCCGAATCAAGCCGCTCCGGGTCGCCTGATCTACCGCGCCGTCACCCTGCTCGCGCGGCGGGCGGGCTCGCGGGCGAGTCGACGAGGGAGATGCGCGCTGCGCCGCGATCGGGGAGTCGCAGGACGCGCGAGCGTCTGCCGCGGAACGGGCCGCCGAGGATCGGTGCGGGATCGCGCGGCGGAATCACCAGCACAGGCCGCGCCGAAGGCCTGAGCGCCGCGCGCGTGAGGCTCCCGATGCCGGTGCGCTCGCTTCCATCGGCACCCTGGCGGCCGATCACGATGAGCCCCGCATCGAGGCACCCGGCAGCGGCCAGCAGCTCGTGGCGCGGATCGCCCACTGCTATCGCGATGTCGGCGAGCGAAGGGTTGTAGCCCGCCTCGCGGACGCGCGCCCTGAGCCACGCTTCCGCCGCATCGCGCACGGCGTGCTCGCGCGCGGCGGCGCGCTCCTTCCGGGCGGACTGCTCGCTCTCGTCATCTATCGTGTGATGCGCCGCCATGTCGGAATGCAGCGCGACGCCCGGCCGCGCGACGTGATCGCCGCGATCCACCACGTGCAGCGCGGTGAGGCGCGCATCGAGCTTGCGCGCGAGATACACGCTCCAGTCGAGGACACCGTCGCTGATGTCGCCGTCATCCACCGCGGCGAACACCGTGCGCGGTGTGGCGCCCGGCTCGCGTGCGGTGACCAGCACCGGAACGCTCGCCTGGCGCACGAGCCGGTCGGCGGTGGTGCCGAGCCGCCGCCCGGCGCCGGCCGCGGCGCGCTGCCCCGCGCGGCCGGTGACTATCACATCGGCGCCGAGCTCCTTCGCCGCGCGCGAGAGCTGCGCGGCCGGTTCGCCGATGCGTACGTCGGCGGTGGCGCGCGGGCCGGCCACGCTGGTGGCGAGCGCCATCAGGCCGCCGAGCAGCGCGGAGCTTCGCTCGGGCGCCGCGATGTCGGAGTGCGCGGCAGACCGGAGCCGCACGAGATACGACGGGCTCCGCGGCTCGGGGATCACGTGGATGAGCACCAGCTCCGCGCGCGGAGCGAAGTACTCCGCGGCCCAGTGCACCGTCGCCAGCGACGGTGCACTGAAGTCGATCCCCACGAGCACGCGGTTCAATTGCATGGTTCGATCACTGCACTCCCGCCGCGCGCTCACCCGCCGCTCCGCGGTCGGTGAAGAGCCGCGCGACCATGTCGCCGTCGTCGGTGCGGCGCAGCGCGTGCCAGATGACCTGTGCCGCGCTCAGACCGCCCACCGAATTCACGGATGGCGGGAGGAGAAACTCGAAGCCGAAGCTGCTCGCGGTGATCGGCGCATGCGTCTCCGGGTCCACCAGTCGGCCGACGGGACTGCCGTCCACCGTGATCCAGTGCAGCCGGCCATCGCGCCGCGTGCGCAGCGAACCCGCGGCCTCGCCGATCGGCGCCGCGTGCCGCTCCCGCTCCAGCCAGCCGCGCAGCGCGCGATGCCCCACGCGCGCCGCGTCGAGCGCGTGTTCCCTCGTGGCGAAGCCGCGGAATCCCACCGCGCGCCCCTCCACCCAGCCGATCGCGAGCTCGTTCCCGTGGAGGAGGTATCCTCCGTCATCTCTTCCGTAAGCCGTCAGTGTCATCGTCGCATCCTCGTTGCGTGTGGCGATGGCGGTGACGAGGCGAACCAGACGAAAAAAACGCCCCTTCCGCCGTGGAGCGCGGGAGGGGCGGCGAAGGTGCCGCGTTTCGTCGATCGAGCTACCGGGTCATTGCAGGCAGCGAAGCGTCGACGGATTCCCGCGCGTTCCGGTGCGGCGCGTCGTGTCGCTACACTCTTCACCCTGTTCGGGGAGAAGAGCGGCGCCCGAGCGCCACGAGGTGCGCATCGCGGACACCCGCGTGCTTCGCGAACCTTCCATTACCAGTCTTCCACGCACGCGCGGCCTCGCGGCACGCGCGCCCACGCGACGGCAGGCCGCGGCGCGGCCGGTGCAGCGCCGTGTATCCAGCTTCAGACGAAGTGTGGAAGCAGCCATCTGGTCACCCTTTCAGCGTGCTCTGGCGGAGTGCCCGCCGAGGTCGCAGGTACCGTGCCCACGAAGCGGGAACGCCAATATGGTGAAGCGCTCCCATATGTCAAACAACACTGGAGACGCCGTCTGGTTCCACGAAATCGAGCGCGACATCCAGCGCGGGCGCGGAGTGCGTCAGAGCGCCCACGGAAATGTGATCCACACCGGCTTCCGCCACCGCGCGCGCGGCGGAGAGCGTGATGCCGCCGGACGCCTCGGTGAGCGCCCGCCCGGCAATGAGCGCCACGCACTCGCTCATCTCCTCGGGCGTCATGTTGTCCAGCAGGATGATGTCGGCGCCCGCTTCCGCGGCTGCCACCACCTGCGTTGCGTCATCGCACTCCACCTCCACCTCGATACCGTGCGGCGCCCGCGCGCGGGAGCGGCGCACGGCCTCGGCGATGTCGCCGCCGACCGCCGCGAGATGGTTGTCCTTGATGAGGACCGCGCTCGCCAGGTCCATGCGATGGTTCACGCCGCCGCCGCAGCGCACCGCGTACTTCTCCAGCGCACGAAACGTGGGAGTGGTCTTGCGCGTGTCGAGGATCTCCGCGTGCGTTCCGCGCACCGCCTCCACGTACCTCGCCGTGAGCGAGGCGATCCCGGAGAGCCGCTGAACGAAGTTGAGCGCGATCCGCTCCGCGGAGAGCAGCGCGCGCGCCGGCCCCTCCAGCTCCAGCACCACGTCGCCGCGCCGCACGCGCGAGCCATCCCAGGCCACCACGCGCGCCCGCACCGATGGGTCGAGCAGGTGAAACGCGACGACCGCCAGCGGGAGACCGGCGATCACGCCGTCCGCGCGCGCCACCATGCGCGCGGCGGCACGCGCATCCTCGGAAACGGTCGCCAGCGTAGTGATGTCCCCGAAGGCGCGGTCCTCGTCGAGCGCGGCGCGCACCAGCGCTTCGGTCGCTTTGCGGTCGAGCGGGAAGTCGACGTCACGTTCGCCAGCGGCACCGGCCGCTTCGCGGAGCATCGCACTTCCCCCGCCGTTCGCGTTGCGCTCGTCGCTCATTCGCCGATCATCGATGAGGGTACACCTGGCGTGGCCAGGGAGCTCGACTTCGCGCCTATCGATACCATCCGCTCGATCGACAGCAGCGCTTTCTTCGCTATATCTTCGGGAACCGTGATCCTGTGCTGCAGCTTCTCGAGCGAGTCGAGGAGCTTGGGGAGCGTGGTGAGCTTCATGTACTGGCACGACGCGCGATCATCGGCCGCCTGAAAGCGCTTCTCGGGGTACGCACGCCGCAGCCGGTGCAGGATCCCCACCTCGGTCGCCACGATGAATTCCTCAGCGTCGCTCTCGCGCGGCCGGCGGATCATCCCTTCGGTGGAGAGAACCTGAACTCCCGTGGGGTCGATGTCGCCGGCGGACATCGCCTCGAGCAGACTGGTGGAGCAGCCGCACTCGGGGTGCACCAGGAACTCCGCCTCCGGATGTGCCGCGCGCTGCTCGGCCACTCGCTTCGGTGTTATTCCGGCGTGCACGTGGCACTCGCCCATCCAGACGTGCATGTTCTCGCGCCCCGTGAGACGCCGCACGTGCGCGCCGAGGAACATGTCGGGGAGGAAGAGTATCTCGCGATCGCGCGGGACCGACTCCACCACTTCCACCGCGTTTCCCGATGTGCAGCAGTAGTCCGTCTCGGCCTTCACCTCGGCAGACGTGTTCACGTAGCTCACCACTACCGCGCCGGGATGCTCCGCTTTCCACTCGCGGAGCTGGTCGGCGTTGATGGTCTCGGCCAGCGAGCATCCGGCGCCGAGGTCGGGGAGGAGCACCGTCTTGTCCGGCGAGAGGATCGCCGCGGTCTCCGCCATGAAGTGCACGCCGCAGAAGACGATCACGTCCGCGTTGGTGGCCGCGGCCTCGCGCGCGAGTCCGAGCGAATCGCCAACCACATCGGCCACATCCTGAACTTCCGGCCGCTGGTAGTTGTGCGCGAGGATGACGGCGTTGCGTTCCCTGGCGAGCTCGCGGATGCGAGCGGCGAGTTCGGCGTGGCCGGTGCCGGGTCCGCCATCGGCGGTTGGGTGGCCGTTCTGACTGGTCATGGGCAAAAGATCCTGTTCAGGAATCGACGCGTGGAGACGCGCCATCCCAGTAGATGTGCCTGCGCTCCCATTCCGCGCTCTCGCACGGGAAGTCGGAGCGGAAGTGCCCACCGCGCGATTCCTCGCGGATGAGCGCCGAGCGCGCGATGAGCCGCCCGGTAGCTACGAGATTCATTTCTTCGGTGGCGCCGGCGGGGAGGCGTGCCTCGAGATCGTCGAGAATCGCGAGGCAGGTGCGCAGCCCGTCGACCGACCGCACGATGCCGGCGTGCTCCCACATCGCGTCGCGGATGGTGTTGGCGGCGACCTGCGCCGCGCCGCGATCGTGCAGCGGCGGCACACGCCAGTCGCCATCCGGTGGCAGCGATGCAACCGGCCCGGAGTTCGTCATGTCGCGCGCGACGCGCTCCGCGAAGACGAGTCCCTCGAGGATCGAGTTCGACGCGAGCCGGTTGGCGCCGTGCACGCCGGTGCGCGCCACCTCGCCGCAGGCGTAGAGCCGCGCGATGCTCGATCGTCCCGCGAGATCGGTGGTGACGCCGCCCATGGTGTAGTGCGCTGCGGGTGTGACGGGAATGCGGTCGCGTCGCGGGTCGATGCCGCGAGCGGTGCAGAGCGCGAAGATTCCTGGAAAGCGCTTTTCGAAGGCGGCGCCGAGCGCCGTGGCGTCGAGCCATACGCGCCCGGTCGCACGCTGCTCTGCGAATACCTCGCGCGCCACGACGTCGCGCGGCGCGAGCTCGGCGAGCTCGTGCCGATCGGGCATGAAGCGGCGGCCGTTGGCGTCCAGGAGCACCGCGCCCTCGCCGCGCACCGCTTCGGAGATGAGCGCGAGCGGGGTTTCCGGAGTGTCGAGGGCGGTGGGGTGGAACTGGATGAACTCCATGTCGGCGAGCTGCGCACCGGCGCGCAGCGCGAGCGCGTAGCCGTCGCCGGTGGCCACCGGCGGATTGGTGGTGTAGCGGAAGACCTGGCCGGCGCCGCCGGTGGCGAGCACCGTTGCGTCCGCGATGATCTCGAGCGGCGCGCCTCGGTGGCTCACGCGCGCGCCCACGCACTGGCCATCGTGGATGATGAGATCGAGCGCGCGCGCCCGCTCGAGCACCGAGATCGAGTCGCAGTCGCGCACGCGTTCCACCAGCGAGCGCACGACTTCGGCGCCGGTGCGGTCGCCGTTCGCGTGCACGATGCGGCGTTCGGAGTGCGCGGCTTCGCGTCCGAGGGTGAAGTCGCCGGTGGGCTCGAGGTCGAAGTGCGCACCGGCCGCGCGCAGCTCGCGCACGCGCGCCGGTCCCTCGGTGACGAGGACGTCGACCGCGGCTCTGTCGCAGAGCGCCGCGCCCGCGGCGATGGTGTCCTGGCGGTGCAGCTCGGGCGAGTCGCCGGCACCGAGCGCAGCGGCGATCCCGCCCTGCGCGTACGCAGTGGCGCTATCGAAGAGCGACCGCTTGGTGAGGACCACCACCTCGCCGTGCAGCGCCGCGCGCCACGCGGTGTGCAACCCGGCCACTCCGCTGCCGATGACCAGGAAGCGGGTCCGCATCCGCCGAACCGCGGGCATCAGCTATCGGTGCAGGGCGCCGAACTGAGCTGGGGTGGTGTCATGGCTGGCTCCCATTGGTGATGGTAGATGCTCGGTCGAGGGGCCGGTTGGGCAACGCCTTGGCTCGTCGTTCGCGACGAACCTCTCTCGACGACCAGCGCACAGGGCGCGGGTATGGTGAATAATACTGCAGGAAGCAGACTGCAGGAAGCAGACTGCAGGAAGCAGAAAGCAGTTGCTGCTTCCTGCAGTCTGCTTTCTGCTTTCTGCCTTCTCCCGGTCATCACCTCGTTCCCGCCGGCATGCCCGCACCCGGCACGTAGGATGGTGCGGGGACGCCGGGGGGTTCGCGGTACAGGTCGGCGGGGGCGGGGCCGCGCGCTTCGAGCGAGGAGAGGAAGCGCGAGACGAACAGAAGGGTGACCAGAAGGAGACCCGGATAGCCCACACCGGCAAGCATGTAGGGGAGATGTGGATCGCCCATGCGTACCATGTTCAGGTTGAAGCTCAGCAGTCCGAGTGTAATGATGGTGCCGAAGATCCACATCCCCATGAGCCAGATGCCGGCCTCGAAGCCGGTGAGGGGGCGCGCCCAGCCGGTGGCCGGTGCGCGCACCGGCGCCACTTCGTGATGGACGTGATGGTGATGCTCGTGCGGGTTCTCGCCCGCGATCCGCCTCCTCGCGCCGAGCGTGAACAGATCGAAGGCGACGAGCCCCGCTCCCACGGTGAAGATGAGTCCGAAGACCGGAACCAGTATCCTGTAGAGCGTCATCGCGGGGAAGATGTCGCCGCCGAACCAGTCGAGTCCGAGCACGCGGTAGAGGAAGATCTGCACGGTGCCGCCGAGCGCGAACGCGAAGGTCATCCCCAGCATTCCGATGAACACCAGCCAGAACGCGAGCTTGCCGAGTCGCTGGTCGAAGTCGCGCGCGCCGCGCAGCGCGGGAATCGCGAAGTACGCGGCGCCGATTCCGAGCATCCCGAACGTGCCGAAGAGCGCGAGATGCGCGTGGCTCGGCGTGATCCACGTGCCGTGCGACCACACGTTGGTGAGCGCGAAGGTCATGGTGAAGCCGAGGATTCCGGCGCCCACCTGCTCGAGTACCACGGAGCCGAGGATGAAGTAGAACGACGGCAGGTTGATCAGCGGTTTGTTCTCGTGGTGCGCGTCGAGATAGATGTGCCAGAAGCAGAACACGAGAGGAACCGGCTCGAGCGCGCTGAAGAGCGAGCCCCAGAACTGCCAGAATTCCGGCGTTCCCACCCAGAAGTAGTGGTGCGCGTTCCCGATCAGCCCCGAGAGCCACACGAGCACCACGCCCCAGAACACCGCGTAGCCCACCGAGCGGATGCTCGCGCCGAACATGTAGACGATGAGCGCGCCGATGAGACTGATGTGGATGACTTCCCAGACGCCTTCGACCCAGTAGTGCACCACGAACCAGCGGAAATACTCCTGCAGGTCGATGCGTCCCACGAAGAACATTCCGAACACCCACATCGCGGCGAGCGCAGTGACGCCGATGCCGAGTCCCCAGTGGATCTCGTTCCAGTCGCGGAGCTTCGGGAAGGTGCGAAGCACTATGTAGGCGAGCACCGAGAAGCCCACGAGGATGAGCACGTCGGCCACGCGCCCCGCGTCGAGATACTCGAGTCCTTCCTGGAGCCACGGCTGTCCTTCCCACCAGCCGGCGATCCCGCGCTGCGCCAGGCCGAGCGTGAAGACGTTCCAGAGCACGATCGCGATCAGCGCGTAGAACAGGAATTTCACGAGCCACGGCGCGGCGAGCTCGCGCTTCGAGAGGAGCGGTCCCACGAAGAGGATCGCGCCGATGAAGCCGCAGAGTATCCAGAAGATGCCGAGGTTGAGGTGCTCCGACCGCGCGACGTTGAAGTTCAGCGTGCCGGCGAGGAGCGTCGGGTCCACGCGCTGCGCGGCGATGAGAAGGCCGAACGCAACCTGCAGGAGGAAGAGCACCAGCATGAGCATGAAGAAGCGCATGCTCATCCGCTGAGTTTCGTATTCGATGCGCATCACTTCCTCCCGAGCGTGCGGATGTAGGCGACTATCGCGTTGCGCTGCTCCTGCGTGAGCAGAGTGGCGTAGCTCGGCATCAGCCCCTGGCCGAAGCCCTTCACGACTTTGGCGTTGGGGTCCACCATGGA
>JBIQLU010000067.1:0-12098 GCA_044463985.1 Gemmatimonas aurantiaca
TCCTCCAGCAGCTCGCGCACCCGGCGCTCCGCCGCGGCGCCCTCCGCGATCCTGTGGATGGTGAGCCCCTCACGCACGATCGCGCCCACCGACATTCGCGGGTTGAGCGATGAGAACGGATCCTGGAAGACGATCTGCATCTGCCGCCTGAGCCGCCGCAGCGCTTCACCCGACAGCGCGCGCACGTCCTGCCCCTCGAACACGACCTCGCCGGCCGTGGGCTCGATGAGCCGGAGGATGCTGCGACCCGCGGTGGTCTTCCCACATCCCGATTCGCCCACGAGTCCCAGCGTCTCGCCGGGCATGACGTCGAAGGATATTCCATCCACCGCTTTCACAGTGCCCACCCGCCGGCGGAGCAGTCCGCGCGTGATCGGGAAGTGCTTCGTCAGACCACGTACCGACAGAAGCGCGCGAGCGCCCTTCGCTCCCGAAGTCTCGGCCAATGGCACGGACGCCTCCGTCATGCTCGACTCGCCGCGACCGGCTCGTGCGGGTGCGCGCGCCGCTCCGGTTCCTCCGCGAGATGGCAGCGCGATGCGTGCTGCTCGCCTATCCGATAGAGCGGCGGCGCCTCTTTCGCGCAGCGCTCCCACGCGAATGGACAGCGGTCGTGGAAGCGGCACCCCGACGGCCACCGCGTGGGCGGCGGCACCGAGCCCGGGATCACCGCGAGCCGCTCGCGCTCGGCGCCCACCCGCGGCATCGCCGCGAGAAGTCCCTCGGTGTACGGGTGGTGCGGCGCCGCGAACAGCTCGCGCACCGGCGCCTCCTCCACCACCTGGCCGGCGTACATCACCAGCACCCGCGACGCCGACTCTGCGATCACTCCAAGGTCGTGTGTGATGAGGAGAATCGACATCCCCAGCCGCTCCTGCATCTCGGCGAGCAGCTCGAGGATCTGTGCCTGGATCGTCACGTCGAGCGCGGTGGTGGGCTCGTCGGCGATGAGCAGCGCGGGACCCATCATCAATGCCATCGCGATCATCACGCGCTGGCGCAGGCCGCCGGAGAGCTGGTGCGGATACTCCTTCGCGCGCTCGGCGGCGGCCGGCATGCCAACCGTCGTGAGCATCTCGACGGCGCGCTCCCATGCCTCGCGCCTGGATGCCGACGAGTGCACGCGCGCCACTTCCGCCACCTGGTCGCCCACCGTGAACACCGGGTTGAGCGACGTCATCGGCTCCTGGAAGATCATGGAGATGCGGTTGCCGCGGATGGCGCGCATCTCCCGCTCGGGGAGCGCCATGAGATCGCGCCCCTCGAACTCGATCGTGCTCCCCGGCTCTATCGCGCCCGGACGATCGATGAGTCGGAGAATCGACAGGGAGGTCACCGACTTCCCGCACCCCGACTCTCCTACCACGCCTACCGTCTCGTGCGGCATCACGTCGAACGAAACGCCGTCCACCGCGCGCGCGACGCCGGAGGAGGTGCGGAACCAGGTCCGAAGATCCCGAACCGACAGAAGAGGTTGGGTCATCACCCGTCAACCTGGCGAGGGTCGAGCGCATCGCGCAAGCCATCGCCGATGATGTTGAACGCCATCACCGTCGCCACGATCGCGAGCCCCGGGAAGAGCGACACCCACCAGACTGTCGCGATCTGGCTCACGCCGTCCTGGATCATGTTCCCCCAGCTCGCCAGCGGCGGCCGCACGCCTATCCCGAGATACGACAGCCCCGCCTCGATGATTATCACGTTCGCTATCCCCAGCGTGGCCGCCACGACCACCGGCGAGAGGACGTTCGGGAGGATGTGCCGGAAGATGATCTCGCGGTCGCGCGCGCCGAGCGCTCGGGCTGCCACCACCATGTCGCGCTCCTTGAGCGAGAGCACTTCGGCGCGCACGAGACGGCTCACGCCGAACCAGCCGGTGAAGCCGAGTACCACGATCAGCGCCGCCACCGGCACCGCTCCCCAGAGCACGAGCAGCGTGATGAGCAGGAGGATGCGAGGGATCGACAGCGCGGCGTCGATGATGCGCATCATCACCGCGTCCACGCGGCCGCCGTAGTAGCCGGCAGTGGCGCCGTACAGCGTGCCCACGGTGGCGGAGAGGACGATGGCCAGTGTGGCTATCGACAGCGACACGCGGGCGCCGTACAGCAGGCGGCTGAACACATCGCGCGAGGCGAAGTCGGTGCCCAGGAAGTGCTCGAGCGACGGCGGAAGATTCTTGAGCGTGACGATGTCCGGCGTCGCGGTCGGCGAGTACGGCACGAGCCACGGCGCGAGCAGCGCGACCACGCACGCCGCCACCACGAGCCAGAGCGCGACCACCGCTGCTCGATTGCCGTGAAAGCGCTGGAGCGCGCGGCGCCACGGGCCGGCGTCGCTACCGGTGCGTCGCGCGGTGCGCGCGATCCAGCCGCAGAGCGCGGCGGTGATCACGGCGCAGAGCACCCACGCCACGACGCGCTCGCCGCTCATTCGCCGAGCCGCACGCGCGGGTCGGCCCACGCATAGAGCAGGTCGGCCACCAGGTTGCCGAGTACCACCAGCGCGCTCGTGACCATCACGACGGCGGTGAGCAACTGGTAGTCGCGCGTGGAGATCGCGTTGACCGTGAGCGTGCCCATCCCCGGCCACGAGAAGATCGACTCCACGAATACCGATCCGCCCAGCAGCGCCGGAAGCGCCAGACCGAGCAGAGTGATGACAGGAAGGAGCGCGTTACGGAGCGCGTGCTTCCACACCACCGCGCGCTCGCCGAGTCCCTTGGCGCGCGCCGTACGCGTGAAATCCTCGCGCACTACTTCCAGAAGCGCCGAGCGCTGGAAGCGCGCCACGCCCGCGGTGACCAGGAGCGCCAGAGTGGATGCGGGGAGCACGAGATGCCACAGCCGGTCCGCCACGCGCGCCCACGGTCCCATGAGACCGTACATCACCGGATCGAACATCCCCGAGGCAGGGAAGAGTCGCAGCCAGTAGGCGAACACCAGCAGCATCATCAACGCGAGCCAGAAGTCCGGCATCGAGTAGAAGAAGAGTGAGCCGATTCCGAGCCCCCAGTCGAGCGGCTTTCCCTTCTTTCGCGCCTGGATCACGCCGATCACTATTCCCGCCGCGAACGCCATCGTGATCGCCACCGCCATCAGCAGGAGCGTGTTGGGTAGCGCCTCGGCGAGCACCGCGCTCACAGGACGGTGGTGCGGGAAGGAGAAGCCGAAACCGCCGCTCGCTACGCTGGCGATGTAGTGCAGGTATTGCTGGTGAAGCGGGAGATCGAGCCCCAGCCGGTGCGTCCAGTACTCACGAACCGCGGGCGGCGTGAGCGGGTCGGAGAGCGTGGCGCTCACCGGGTCGCCCGGCGCCGCGTGCAGCAGGAGAAAGGTGAGCGTCGCGACGAGCCAGACGATCACCACTCCCTGTGCGAGGCGGCGGAGAAGGAGCGCGATCACTCTTCAGAGGCGAGCTCGCGCGAGAGGCCCACGCGGTCGCGCGCGATGCGCTCCGCCTGCGGGATGTACCAGTCCTTGAGATTGATCCACCAGCCGTTGGCGCGCATTCCCACGGGGTGGATGCGCTGCTGGATCGCGGCGTAGCTGAACGGCTCGAAGAGCCATATCGCCGGCGCGTCGTCTATGAGACGCTGATACGCGCGACTGTAGTACGATGCGGCCCTCCCCGGGTCCATCTGCGACGCGGCGCTGTCCACGAGGGCGTCGAATACCGGACTCTCGTAGGAACCGTAGTTGCTCCCCTCCGCCACCGCGGAGGAGCTCCAGAGCTGGCGGATGGTGCTCGGCACGCCGTCGGACGACATGGCGTTCATTGTCGCATCGAAGCGTCCGGCGTCCTGCCTGCTGCCGTGTGTAGGCGGATCCATCTGCTCGATGTCCACGCGCACGCCGACCTTCCTGAACATCTCCTGCATTATCACCGAGGCTCTCGTACGCGGCGTGCTGGAGCTCGGCACGATGATCGTGAACTGCAGCGGCACTCCGTTCCTCTCGCGCAGGCCGTCGCCGTCGGAGTCGCGCCAGCCGGCTGCATCGAGCAGGATCGCGGCGCTGTCGGGGTCGTACGGAATCTCCTTCAGCGTGGAGTCGTACGTGCTGAGCGCTTCGGTGAACGGTCCGATCGCGGGAATGGCGAGCGTGTCGTACACGCTGCGCACGAGCTGCACGCGGTCGATCGCCATGGTGAGCGCGCGTCGTACGCTCCGATTGGCGAAGACCGGGTGCGGACGCTTCGCATTTTTCGGGTCGCGCTCGTTGAAGAGGAGAAATCCGTAGATCAGCGACGGATAGCGCACCGCCCTGATGTCGGCGTGCTTCGAGACCGGCTCGAAGTCGCCGGGGCGCATGTACTCCAGGAAGTCGGCGTCGCCGGAAAGAACCCGCATGAACGCGGCATTGTAATCCGGCGCGATGCTCCAGATCACGCGGTCGAGGTGCGGCCGGCCGAGGTGGTACTTCGTGTTCGCCTCCAGCTCGATCACCTGCCTCGGCACCCAGCGCACGAAGCGGAACGGACCGCTCCCCACCGGGTTGCGCGCGAACTCGGAGCTCGCGAGCTCCTTCCGGTCGGCGTTCGCCAGGAGATGCTCGGGAAGGATGCGCATCTGGAACGCCGCGGTGGCGAACTGCTCGGGCGACCGCCGCGAGAACCAGAACACGGTCGTGAGAGAATCACGAACCGTGACGGAGTCGATATCCTCGAGGAGCGGAGCGACCGGCGAGCCGACCGCCGGGTCGGTGTAGACGCCGTAGGTGAACGCCACGTCCGAAGCGCGCACTGGGCGGCCGTCCTGCCACCTCGCCATCGAATCGATAGCGAACGCGATCGAGAGCGAATCGGAACTCCAGCTCCAGGAGCGGGCGAGGCGCCCCTCCCACCCCGCGTCGCCGATCATGTCGAGATGCTCGTCCGGCTCTGCCAGGTGCTCGAAGATCTGCGCTTCGACCTGCGCACTCGTGACGTTGATGGTGAGCGGCGGGAAGAGCAGCGTGGCGTCGCTGCCACTCGCAATCACCAGAGTGCCGCCATCCTCCGCCGCATCCGCCGTCGGCCGGTCTTTCCGGCAGGCGGACGTCGTGGTGGCCAGGAGGGTGAGCACTACGGCAGCGGAGAGGCGCATCGGGATCCGGGACTGTGAGGGTTTGGTGGTGCGGAGTGCGGGGGTGGGGGGGAGCGATCCTGCGGCGAGCTCGATCCCGATCAGCGGCGCCACGTCCACGCCGCGTCGCGATAGCGCTCGGCCGCACGGCGTGCGTCGTGTTCCAGCAGAGGATCTTCGTGCCGAGCGAGATCGTGCACCGTGGGAAGCGCGCTCGCGAACGCGGACGCGACTTCCTCCAGACCCGGCGCGCGGCCGAGCAGAGCGCGCAGCGTGGCAGGCGGCGGCGGAGGAGCAGCCGGCGTCAGGAGCAGCGAGCTGGCGAGCGCCTGATCGTCGTCCACGAGCACCGATCCATGCTGCAGCAATGCGCCCCCCTCTCTCACCTGTGCACTTCCCACGAGCTTCCTTCCCTCCGCCACGATCTCGCCCTTGGATGGCAGCACGAAGCAGGGAAGTATTCCCGGCTTCGGTGTGACGCCGTGCGGGTCGGCCTCCATCGCGTCGACTCCCAGCAGGCGCAATCCATGTATGAGTAGACGATTGATCGCGGCGTAGGATTCGCGCAGCGTACCGAACGCGGAAACCGGCGCCGTCACGCTGTAGGTGATCTCCCTGTGGTGCAGCACGGCGCGCCCTCCCGTGGGGCGACGCACGATGTCCACGCCGCGTTCGCGTGCTCCTTCGATGTCGTACTTCCCGCGCGCCACCTGATTCCGGCCGAGCGAGAGCGTGGGGCGCGACCAGCCGTAGATCCTCAGCACGGCCTCGCCGGTGCGCTCCGCGCGGAGCATGAGCGCTTCGTCGAGCGCCATGTTCGTCGCGCCGTCGAGCGGGTTCGTGATGAGCACCCGCCAGTCGGCTGCGCCGATGGCGCTGCCGATCGCGGCGGGGCGGTCGATCACGTTGGAGCCGGGAAGGGCGGAGTGGTTCGACGAGTGCGTCACCAGTTGCGATCCACTATCTGCTCGAGGAGAGGGGTGCCGGCCGAAGGATAGTCCCTGCACGATGCGAGCGGCAAGGAAGCACCGCTGGGCCGCCTGCAGGCAATGGAATTTCCCCTCGCGGACCTGCAGATTTCGTGACGCCGTGCTCGCTCTCTACCGTACAGGATGCGGACAGGCGGCAGAGCCATGGCACCGGCTTAGTACGGCATCAGTCGCTCCACTCCACCTGCGAACTTACCGTGGCGCCGCCACGGTTCTCGAGGAAGCATATGACCACGATGACTCCCGCCACCGCCGCTGCAGGCACGGACAGCTTCGTCAATCGCCACATCGGACCCACGGATGTCGAGGCCGCCGCGATGCTCGAGGCGCTCGGCTACGAGACGCTGGACGATCTCGTGGCAGCCACGATCCCGGCCGGAATACGCATGAAGGGACGATTGGCGATCGGCGAGGGGCTGAGCGAAGCCGAGGCGCTGCGTGATTTCAGGGAAGTCGCGGCTCGCAACGAGGTCTACCGGTCCTTCATAGGGCTCGGCTACAACGGCTGCATCGTACCGCCGGTCATACAGCGAAACATTCTGGAGAACCCGGCCTGGTACACCGCCTACACGCCGTACCAGGCGGAGATCGCGCAGGGTCGTCTCGAAGCGCTCCTCAATTTCCAGACTGTCGTGATCGACCTCACCGGCCTCCCGATCGCCAATGCGTCGCTCCTGGACGAGGGCACGGCGGCGGCCGAGGCGATGGCGCTGAGCCATGCGGTGAAAGGCGGGGAGGGGAAGGAGACGTTCTTCGTTTCCGAGCAGTGCCACCCGCAGACCATCGACGTGGTCTGCACCAGAGCGAAGGCGCGCGGTATCGAGGTCGTGGTGGGCGACCACGAAAGCTTCGAGTTCGGGCCGCACGTGTTCGGCGCGCTGGTGCAGTATCCGGCGAGCGACGGAGCCGTGTACGACTACCGCGAGTTCGCCGAGCGCGCGCACGCCGCAGATGCGCTGGTGACGGTGGCAGCCGACCCGCTGGCCCTGGCACTCCTCGCTCCCCCGGCGGAGTGGGGCGCGGACATCGCGGTCGGGAGCACGCAGCGCTTCGGCGTCCCGATGGGGTACGGCGGCCCGCACGCCGCGTATTTCGCGACGCGCGACGAGTTCAAGCGACAGATCCCCGGCCGCATCATCGGCGTCTCGCGCGACGCCGAAGGGCGTCCCGCGCTGCGCATGGCGCTGCAGACTCGGGAGCAGCACATCCGGCGCGAGAAGGCGACGAGCAACGTCTGCACCGCGCAGGTACTCCTGGCGGTGATGGCGAGCATGTACGCGGTGTGGCACGGGCCGGAGGGGATCCTGCGCATCGCGAACCGCGTGCACGACATGGCCAGCGGGCTCGCCGAAGGACTCCGCCGCCTGGGCCACGAGATCGCGCACGATGTGTTCTTCGATACGCTGCGCGTGGAGCTCGGTGCCGGTGGCGCCGAAGAGGTCGTGCGCCAGGCGCTCGCGAAGCGGATCAACCTGCGAAGGATCGACGATTCGGCTGTCGGGATCTCGCTCGGCGAGGACGCCAGGCTCGATGACATAGATGATCTTCTCGCGGCGTTCAACGGCGGGAAGAAGGCCGACTTCACTGCGGCCGATCTCGTGTCGGCCGCGGCCTCTTCGGCGTACGGCGAGCCCTTCGCGCGCCAGAGCGAGTTCCTCACGCATCCGGTGTTCAACACGTACCACTCCGAGACGGAGATGCTCCGCTACATGCGGAAGCTCGAGTCGCGCGACCTGTCGCTCGTGCACTCGATGATCCCGCTCGGATCGTGCACGATGAAGCTGAACGCCACGGCGGAGATGTTCCCCATCACCTGGCCGGACATCGCGGCGCTGCACCCATTCGCGCCCGCCGACCAGGCGAAGGGCTACGCGATACTCGTCGAGCGACTGGGGAAGGCGCTCGCGGAGATCACCGGCTTTGCGGGCGTCTCGATGCAGCCGAACGCGGGCTCGCAGGGAGAATTCGCCGGACTGCTCGTGATCCGCCGCTACCACGAAGCGCGCGGCGAGAGCCACCGCGACGTGTGTCTGATCCCGCAGTCCGCGCACGGCACCAATCCGGCGAGCGCCGTGATGGCGGGGCTCAGGGTGGTCGTGGTGCGCACCGACGAGAACGGGAACATCGACGTGGACGATCTGCGCGCCAGGGCAGAGGAGCATCGCGACGATCTGGCGGCGCTCATGGTGACGTATCCGTCCACGCACGGCGTCTTCGAGGAGGCGATCAAGGAGATCTGCGCGACGGTGCATGCGAACGGCGGCCAGGTCTACATGGATGGCGCGAACATGAACGCCATGGTGGGACTCTGCCGCCCGGGCGACATCGGCGCCGACGTGTGCCACCTCAACCTGCACAAGACCTTCTGCATCCCGCACGGCGGCGGCGGTCCGGGGATGGGTCCCATCGGCGTCGCCAGGCATCTCGTGCCTTTCCTCCCCGGCCACGTGCTGGTGGATCTCGGCGGCGAGAAGGGCGGCGCGGTGTCGGCCGCACCGTGGGGAAGCGCGAGCATCCTTCCCATCTCGTACATGTACATCCAGATGATGGGTGGCGAGGGGCTCACGAAGGCTTCGAAGGTCGCGATTCTGAACGCCAACTACATCGCGCACCGTCTGGCGCCGAGCTATCCAGTGCTGTATCAGGGTGCGAACGGCACCGTGGCACACGAGTGCATAATCGACCCGCGCGAGTTCAAGGGCGCGACCGGCGTGGAGGTGGAAGACATCGCCAAGCGGCTGATGGACTACGGCTTCCACGCGCCGACCGTGTCGTTCCCGGTGGCCGGCACGCTGATGATCGAGCCCACCGAGAGCGAATCGAAGGCCGAACTGGATCGCTTCTGCGATGCGCTGATCGCGATCCGCGCCGAGATCGACGAGATCGGTGCGGGAACGCTGGACCGGAAGGACAACCCGCTCAAGAACTCGCCGCACACGCAGCGCAGCGTGGTATCCGATGCCTGGTCGCATCCCTACACCCGCGAGCGCGCCGCCTTCCCCGCGGCGTGGAACTACGACTTCAAGTTCTGGCCCGCCGTCTCCCGCGTCGAAAGCGCGTATGGAGACCGGAACCTCGTGTGTGCCTGCCCGCCGATAGAGGAGTATTTGTAGGGCAGAAGGCAGAAAGCAGGCGGCAGAAAGCAGGAACGGCACACCAGTCGTTGTCGTCCCCGCGAAAGCGGGAACCCATGTTCGGTCGTGTAACATGGATGCCCGCTTTCGCGGGCATGACCATCTGGGTGTGCCGTTCCTGCTTTCTGCCGCCTGCTTCCTGCTTCCTGGCTTCTCCCCCTACTCCCCCACGTGGGTCCGGTATTCGTCGGGGCCGAGGAGCTGGTCGGTGTCGGAACTGTTCTGGAGGCGTAGGCGGATCATCCAGCCGTCGCCGAAGGGGTCGGAGTTCACGAGGCCGGGTTCCTTGTCGAGGCGCGAATTGATGGCCTCGACCTTGCCCGCGAGCGGGCAGAAGAGCTCCGAAACCGCCTTCACGGCCTCGAGTGTGCCGAAGACATCGGAGCGGCCGAACGTGTCGCCAACCTTCGGCAGTTCGACGTAGACGATGTCGCCGAGCTCTCCCTGCGCGTAGTCGGTGATACCGATGACGACCACGTCGGCCTCATCGGTGCGCTTCACGTACTCGTGTTCCTCGGTATAAAGCAGCTCGCTCGGTATTTCGGACACGCGCTTCTCCAATCGAGAGGGTCAATGGCGGGCGAAGTTAATCCTTGGGCTCGATGGGTGTCAAGCAAGGGCGCGTGCTTCGCCCTGTTCGTCGCGATCGTCTTCGTGCTCGCCGCGCTCGTGCCGCTCGACGACATCGATCTTCCGATGCATCTCGCGATCGGCGAATGGGTAGTGCGACACCACGCGGTTCCGTTCACCGAACCGTTTGCGTGGACGCGCCCGGGCGCGCCGTACTTCGCGTACTCCTGGCTGGTTCAGTCGACGTCGTACATCCTGCTCGCGCTCATCGGGCCGCCGGGTCTGCACATTCTCTACGGCGCCGTTGCGGCGGCGGCCGTTCTGGCGATCGGCGCGATGGGGCGTGCACTCGGTTGGCGACCGTGGACCACTGTGATGGTCGCGGCAATGCACTTCGTCGTGCTGAGTCGCGTGACGCCCTCGCTCAGGCCGCAGGTGGTGCTCTACGCGCTCGTCCCCGTTGCATGGGCGGCGGCCGCCGTGCTGCGGCGTGGCGATGGGCGTAGTGCGCGGTGGGCGATCGCAGCGCTCTTCATCGCGAGCGCGCTCGCGGCGAACTCGCACATCCTCTTCCTGCTCACGGGCGCGCCGGTCTTCGTACTCGCGGTGGATCCGCCCGCGCGACGGAGGGTTGTCGCGTGGGCCGGCGTCGCGGTCGTAGCCGGCTGGCTCTGTTCTCCCTACGCTTTCGTCTGGCCCGAGGTCTTCCGCCTCAACTTCGCACCCAACCCTCTCTTCCGTTTTCCGTCTCCCATTTCCGAGTATCAGCCCGGCTTCACCGTTTCTCCCGTGATTGGCTCCTTTCTCGCTCTCACGCCGTGGTTCGCCAGCGGTTCACCGCTCTTCCGTGTCGAGGGGCCTTTGATGTCGCCGGCGTCGCGCCGCTGGCTCGCGCTGGCCGCCATCTGGCTGGTGGGGCTCGTGGCCTTCTCGCGGGTGGAGAAAGCGATAACCATCTGGTGGCTGATGTCTCTCCCTCTGGCCGGCGCCACGCTCGCGCGCATTCCGGCTCCTCGCTCACGGCTGATCGCGCGCGCGGGAATCAGCGCGCTGGTTCTGGCCGGATTGCTCCTCTCCGCGGAGCATCTGGTGATGGGTCGCCCGATGAGGGCGCACGAGGGTACCGTCGCGACTCGCACGCTCCCCGGGAGTTGGGCGATGGCTGCCGAGCCGCTGGCCGCCTGGCTCGACAGCCACGCGCATCCTTCGCGGCGCGTGCGCCTCTTCACCACGTTCAACTACGGCAGCTATCTGACCTGGCGACTTCCGCGCTACTCTGCCTCGATCGACTCGCGGACGATCTTCCCCGATTCCGTGGCCGCGCCCGAGTCGTACGTGCTGAAGGCGCACGCCGACAGCGCCCTCGGCCCATGGCGCTCGGCGGACGTTGCGATCGTTCCACTGAACTACACGGTAGCCGCGGCCATCGACGCTTCGCCGGAATGGGTCCGACTCGAAGTGCCTGCGCCGGGCGGTCCGGCGGGCAGGCCGCTGTCGCTCGGTCTATGGGCGCGCCGCGCCTGGTGGGACTCGGTGCGGTCGGCAGATCGGTAGGAGGTCGGGCGCGCCGGCGGGAGGCGCGCCCACTTCATCAATGCTGGATGCTCGATGCGGTCGTGGATTCCGCCGTCCGCGCGAGCGACGACCATAGCTGCTCGACCTGCGGTGCGAGTGCGTCGATGGTGCCGTCGTTCTCGATCACGAAGTCGGCACGGGCCCGCTTGAGCTCCGCGGGCATCTGCGCGGCGATCATCTTCATCGCGTCGTCGTGCGACAGCCCGCGGTCGTTCACCAGACGCTCGAGCCGGATCGATCGGGGCGCGTCGACCAGTACGATGTAGTCGAAGAGTTCGGTGAGCTGCTTCTCGAAGAGAAGCGGGATGTCCGACACGACCATGCTGGCTCCGCGAGCGCGCGCTGCGGCCAGTTCTTCCTCGCGCAGCCGCGCCACCTCGGGATGGACGATCTCGTTGAGAGCTTCCAGCTCTTCGGGTTGATCGAAGACGATGTCGCGCAGAGCGGCGCGGTCGAGCGTGCCGTCAGCCTGCAGCACCCGTTCCCCCCATCGTTCCGCGATGGCGGCGAGCGCGCGCGTGCCCGGATCCACGGCGCGGCGCGCGAGCACGTCTGCGTCGATGATCAACGCGCCGCGCTCGGCCAGCAGTCGCGCGACGGTGGACTTTCCGCTCGCGATGTTGCCGGTGAGTCCCACCAGGAGCATCTGGCTCATGAGCGTGGACGGCCGGGGCGACCGCTGCCGGAGCTGCGGCCAGGTGGTCGGCCGCGCCCGGTGGAGGCGCGGTCTCGACCGGCGGAAGGGCGATCGCGGCCCGCGCCCGC
>JBIQLU010000067.1:12198-14528 GCA_044463985.1 Gemmatimonas aurantiaca
TCGGAGCGCGCGCCCTGATCCACGCGCGCCATGATTCGCCGTCCGCGCAGAGTCACACCGGTGAGGCTCGACGCTATCCGCTCGGCGCGGTCGGCCGGTACTTCCACGAGCGAGTGATTTTCCCTGAGCTCGACCTTCCCGATGCGTGCGCCTGGCACGCCGGCCTCGTTCGCGATCGCACCGACGAGGTCCCTGGCGGTGATGCCGTCGCGCTCGCCCGCGTTCACGAAGAGTCGCGTGCTCTTCGGCGATTCCGCTGCTGCCGCAGCGACCGAGGCGCGCTCTCTCGCGCGCTCGCGCTCGAGAAGCCAGAGTGCGGCGCCTGCTACTTCCGCCCCGTCGTACTCCACGAGCAGCGGTTCGATCGCCAGGAGCTCGCGAGTCGGGACTCCGCCCTCCAGCGTACGACGCAGCTCGTCGCGCAGCTTCTCCTCGCGCGATCGCGCGCTCGCAGCCGGGCCCGTGAGCGTGTATGGAGTGAGCACTCCAGTGCCGCAGAGCGCACGAAGTGTGGCCTGCTGTCGCGGTGTGATGAGAGCGATGATACCGGCTCCGCCCTCGACCAGATCCGCGAGCACACCCGCGCTTTCCGGCAGCTCGAAGAGCACCACGATCGAAGCGCCGGGCACCGCTTCGCCGCGCGTGAGTACCAGCGGCGAGTCGGCGGCGCCATAGCCGAGCGATGCGATGAGCGCTGCGACGGTGCGCGCAGTCTCGTCCGCACGCGCATACACTGCCGCGCGCGGCGGATCGACATCGTCGAGGAGGCGACGGAGCGCGGCCGGTCGACTCTGCGGGGCCACGATCACGTAGCGGGCGTCGATCGGGATCTTCTCGAGCTCCTCCAGCTCCGTCGGGGCTATCCGCCTCGGGCGCCGTGCGTAGCGCTCCACGAGCTGCTCGACCTCGGGCGTGGTGCGCGACGTGACGATGGTTCGCGCGGCATCCCGCGGGATCTCGCTCGCGATCGCCTCCAGCGCTTCGGTCTGTCCACTCTCGACGATCTCATCCGCCCACGCGATCACGAGCGATGCCACCGCATCCAGCTTCACGCGCGAGCTCTGGATGAGCTGGAGGATTTCGCCGGGCGCACCGGCCAGCGCGACTGGCGAGCCGGAGCCGAGGAGCCGCGCGGCGCGGCGTGCGGTGGTGACGGGGAGGATCGGGATCGCGGTGTCTTCCGGCGTCCGCGCCGCTGCGGCCGCCACCGCGATGGCGACCTCGGCGTCGGGCGTGAGGATCAGGAGCTGGATTCCGGGTGCATCGGGCTCTACGCGAGCCAGCGCTGGCTCGAGGAAAGCCGGGATGGCTGCCGCGTCGTGCGCGACCTCGTGCAGCACGTTCTGATTTCTGCCCACTCCGGCACGTTCACCGTCGCCGGTCGCTACTCGCCGTTGCTCCACCCGATCCTCCGTTGTCAATTGGCGCGACACGCTCCGCGCGACTAAAGTATACCACGGTACGCTACCTCACTCCACACGCGGAAACCGATACGTGACGGCAACCACCGCCCAGGGCGCGTTCACGCCCTCGCCCAACATCGCGCGACTAAAGGAATCGGCCACGATAGCCGTCTCCTCGCGCGCCAAGGCACTACGCGCCGAAGGGCGCAGCATCATAGATCTCGGAGCCGGCGAGCCGGACTTCGACACACCCGAGTTCATCCGGCGCGCGGCGCAGCGCGCCATCGACGCCGGCGCCACGCGCTACACGGCCACCGAGGGGATAATGCCCCTTCGCGAGGCGATTGCTCGCCAGGCGAACGATCTGTACGACGGCGAGAGCGAGATCGCGCCGGCCGATGTGGTAGT
This sequence comes from Gemmatimonas aurantiaca, assembly GCA_044463985.1. Taxonomy (GTDB): domain Bacteria; phylum Gemmatimonadota; class Gemmatimonadetes; order Gemmatimonadales; family Gemmatimonadaceae; genus JADGGM01. Next base: position 14,010 of record JBIQLU010000067.1, read on the forward strand.
GTCGAACGGCTCGAAGCAGTCGCTCTTCAACGCCTGCTTCGTGCTCTTCGGCCCGGGCGACGAAGTCCTGATCCCCACGCCGAGCTGGACGAGCTACTACGAGATGGTGACGCTCTCGCGCGCGGAGGCGGTGCCGGTCTATGGCGATCCCGCGAACGGCCTCAAGGTGACCGCGGCCTCGCTCGCGGCGGCCGCCACGCCGCGAACGAAGGGAGTGCTGCTGAATTCACCGTGCAATCCCACCGGTGCCGTTTACGATCGTGACGAGCTGGAGGCGATCCTCGCGCTCTGCGAGGAGCGCGACTGGTGGCTGGTGAGCGACGAGATCTACCGTCGCATCTCGTACGGCGAGGGGCCGGCGCGCTCGCTGCTCGAGCTGGCGCGCTCGCGCGATCGGCTGGTAATCACCGACGGCGTGGCCAAGGCGTACGCGATGACCGGGTGGCGCATCGGCTGGACGGTGGCTCCGCGCGCGGTGTCGAAGGCGATGGGCGCGCTGCAGTCGCACACCACATCCAA
>JBIQLU010000067.1:14628-19484 GCA_044463985.1 Gemmatimonas aurantiaca
CTCGACCGACAGGGCGTGGCGGTGGTGCCGGGTGCGGCGTTCTACACACCCGACTGGATCCGGATGTCGTACGCCGCGCCGCGCGACCAGGTGCTCGAGGGACTCCGGCGCGCGATCCGTACCTTCCGCGAGATGATCGAGCCGTAGGAACTGCACCGTTCGAGGCGTGCGCCGGGAAGATCGAGCGCGCGCCTCGCGCGGTTTCCACCACACACTCCCGAGCCCATGATCACTACAATCGTGTTGATCAAGTGCGATCCGAAGTCGATCCCCGAGTGCGCACGGAAGCTGGCGGGGATCGACGGTGTAGCGGAGGTTTACTCCGTCTCCGGCGCATGGGACCTCGTCGCCATCGTGCGCGTGAAGGAGTACGAGCGCATAGCGCAGGTGGTCACCGAGGAATTTTCCGGCGTGCCCGGTCTCGAGAGCACGCAGACGCTCACCGCGTTCCGTGCGTACTCGAAGCAGGACCTCGAGCAGGCGTGGGACATCGGAGTCGAGTAGCGCGGGTGGGGGGGAGATGGGCGACGACGTCAGCAAATACATAGCGGGTCTTTTCGCGCAGGAGGACGACCTGCTGCGAGCGCTGCGCGAGGACGCGGCGAACGCCGGGCTTCCGGCGATCTCGGTGCCGCCGGAAACCGCGCGCTTTCTGCAACTCCTGGTTCGCGCTGTGGGTGCCACGCGCGTGCTCGAGGTAGGGACGCTCGGCGGCTATTCCGCGATCTGGATGGCGCGCGCCATGGGCGATGATGGGAGTCTTCTCTCGCTCGAGCTCGATCCCGAGCACGCCGCGTTCGCCCGGCGGTACATCGAGCGCGCCGGGCTGTCGCACGCCATCGAAGTTCGGGTGGGGCGGGCATTGCAGATCCTCCCCACACTCGATGGCGAAAAGTTCGACATCGTATTTCTCGATGCCGACAAGGAGCCGCTGCCCACCTATCTGGACTGGGCGCTGCGACTCCTCAGGCCGGGCGGGCTGGTGATCGCCGACAACACGCTGCGAGGCGGCAGGGTGGCCGACCCGACCGAGGACGACGAACAGCTTCGCGCGATCCGCGAGTTCAACAGGAAGCTCGCGGCCAACTCACGGCTCACCGGCCTGGTGGTGCCGATAGGCGACGGCGTGGCCGTGGCCGTGATGCAGCGGTAGCCGCCTCACCGCTGGTTCGCCCAGAGGATGGCGTTGAAGAGCATTTTGAAGGTGCCCTCCGTCTGAGCGCGGTTCTGAACGCGGAAGCCGAACATCACCACCTTCCCTTTCCCCCGCTCGAAGGCCACGGCCGCGTCGCGACGCTCGAGCCGGTCCAGCCCTTTCGCCCAGCCGGAGAGGAGGATGTCCTCGCTCTCGGCGGGGTAGGTCGCAATCGCCGTGCGGCGCACGTCCGATGATGGCGGCGTCGTGGAATACGCGATCGCGTCGTCGACGAAGATCGCCGCGTCGCGCGGCATCCCGAAGTTCACCGGGCTCTCGGGGTCGAGATGCGCGCGGAGCAGTGAGCCCGGCACGGAGAAATCGTCGTCGGACACCGAAGCGAGCGAATTGCGAACCGGGAGTCCGAACTCGGAGAGGGCGAGCTCGCCGGATTCGGCCAGCGTGATGAGCGTGCCCCCCGCGTTCACGAACGTATCGAGCGCGGCAACTCCTTCGGGGCCGATACCTCCCACGTATTCGGGCGGGAGCTCCTGATAGCTTCGCCCCCGAGCACCGGCCGGACGCCCGTCGACTATCAAGTCCTTCGACATCGAAGGAAGCACTATCGCATCGAAGGAATCACGGAGTTTGCCCGCGCGCATGGTCGCGTTGTCGATGCTGACGGGAGCGAAGCCGTACTGCTCCAGGACGAATCTCGTCCACCCTTCATCCATCGAGGCGGTCCACGGCTTGTACAGCCCCACGCGCACCCGCCCGAGCGGCGCGGCGGAATCCGGCGCCTTGGCGAGCGGCGACAGCGTCACGTGCCGGGCAGCCGCGAGATCGGCGAGGCCGGAGCTCCTGGAGATGACGAAGGTGCCCGTGGGGAACTCGCGCCCTCGCGCGTCGGCGAATCGTGCGGTCGCGACGCTCACACGAGCGCCTTTCGCGACGAGCTCGTTCACCAGTCGGTACGACGCATTGCTGCTCCGCTCGAGCGCGAACCACGCGGCTTCGCCGGCGGTTCCTCCGCGCGGCCAGTCCGAATCCGAGATGGGATGCGCGCTCGCGGAGGTCGACGCCGGCACGATCCCCCTGGCGACATCCACGCCCATGAGCAGCGGAAGCGACCAGGTGGTTACATCGTACGGCGCGAGGATCGGACCGCCGGGCGTCGTACGCACTTCGGGATAGCGCTGCGTTTCGAGAAGCTCGGCCGCAAATCTCCCGTAAGGCTGGGCCGTCGGTACCAGGTACTCGTCCGGCGTCACTCGGACTTCGATGCCGTTCTCGTCGAGAAGGTGCGCGAGGCGGGCGGCCGCCACGGCGTCGCGCTGCTCGCGCGCGATGCGCCAGTATTCGTCGGCATGGCCCGACGCGATCTGCGCGTTCGCCATCTCCGCCGTGCCGCGCATGAAGTCACGCGGATGGTCGCCGACCACCTCCAGCATCGCGTGGGCCGCGATGAGCTCGTAGTCCATGATGTCGCGCAGCCGCCAGACGCCGCCGGGCCACGGGCTGGGGAAGTTGCTCGTCATCCTGTACTCGGCGAGTCCCTTGCCGCCGGCCGAGAGCTCGTTGCGGTCGAACTGGATGGGCGTGGCCATGCGCGCGGAGGCGAGCTCGATGATCAGAGCGAAGATGTTCTTGAACTCCGGATTGCTGTCCACCGAGCCGGGGTAGTACGCGTCGAAGACGTACTGCGAAACCACGCCGGTCTTTCCGGCCTGCTCGAGGCGCCACGCCATGTTGCTTCCGATGAGATTGATCCCGCGCCACATGAGCGGATTCACCGAGGGAGCGATCGGGTCGGCGTACGGCGGAACGAACATGCGCGGCCCGCTGGATCCCATCTGGTGAACGTCGAGCCACACCTGCGGGAACCATTCCTTGTACGCGGTCCGCGTCATCGCCTTCGTTTCCTTCTGCGTGAGCATGTACCAGTCGCGGTTGTCGTCGTGACCCGCGTAGTGGTGGTAGAGCCACGGCATGCGGCCGCCCTCGTACGGCGTTCCCACCCACTTCCGGTACCACTCGGTCTCCATTATCTGCCCATCCGGATTGAGCGATGGAACCAGGAGGAGGATGATGTTCCCGAGCCGGCGCTCGGTGTCCGGGTCGGTAGCCGTCACGATCTGGTAGGCGAGCTCCATCACCATCTGCGACGACGCGATCTCGCTCGAGTGGATGTTGTTCGTGAGGAGGACGATCGCCTTCCCTTCGCGCGTGAGCGAATCCACCTGCGCCGGGGAAAGCCCGCGCGGATCCGCCAGCGCGCGGGCTATGCTCTTGTAGCGCTCCCGATCGCGCAGGTTCTCCGGGGTGGAGATCATCGCGAGCATGAAGTCGTTGCCGTTCGTCGTGACCCCGATCTTCTCGAGCTGCATCCGCGGCGAGCCGGCGGCGAGTCGTTCGAAGTACGAGACGATCTGGTGGTAGTCCGCCAGCGTGCGGTCCGCGCCGACCTCGAAGCCGAGGAATTCCGAGGGAGTGGGGAGCTTCGCGGCCGGCGCGGCCTGCGCCGGCGCTGCCGTCGCGATGGCGATCGCGAGAAGGTTGGTGCAGGCGAAAGCGAGTCTCATGTGTGAGCTGGACAGGGGTACGGAGACGCCTGGGGGAGAGGGAGCGGGACCGGGAGCGGGCGAAGCGCGAGATATCCGTGGGCCCGGTCGCAGTCAAGGATGGTGGAGCCTGCGCGGCTCTCCGGTGTACCTTAACGCATGCAAGGAGCAGGAGCGCCGTGCCCCGCGGAGTCGACGACCGCCATGGGCCCCAGAGAACCCGACCAAAAGTGAAGTCCCGGAACGTCACCGGCGCACCGCTGCGCCGACTCAGCGCGCGCTCGTTGGCCGTTCTGGTACGCCGCGCCTGCCTTGCCATGACCCTCGTAGTCGCGGCACTCCCGCTTCGTGCGCAGCGGCCCGCGAGCGTGTCGCTGCGCATCAGCCCGCGCGCCGGCGACACTCTGTTCACTCGCTTCGAGCAGACCGTCGAGATGAGCGGAACCGCACACACCGGTGCATCCGACACCACGATGACGATGAAGAGCACGCTCCTGCTCCTGTCGCATCTCGTCGTCGAGGTGAGCGACAGCGACGGCGCGACCGTCACGGCCACCACCGACTCCGTGGCGCTCGGGTCGTGGCGCATGGGCCGCCCGGTTTCGTCGGAGAACGCCAGACGGGCCATGGAGGGGAAGCGGATCCGCCTGCAGATCGCGCCCAACGGCTCCGCCACGGTTCTCGACGCGCCCGACGAGCTGGCGTCGGATGTCCGCGCCGCGGTATCCGCGATGCCGTCCACGCTCCCCGACCGACCGATGGCGGTCGGCTCGACCTGGAAGCAGACCACCGCCGTTCCAGTCTCGCCGGGCACCGGGGGAGGGAACGGCGCCAACGGGAGCGCGGCTACGCTCACCGCGACGTATCGCCTGGATTCGCTCTCGCACGATGGCGTGCTCGCCTACATCTCGATGCGCGGCACGCTCCAGCGCGACAGCACCGCGGCCCCGCTCTCTCGCGGCCTTCGCGTGATCTCGAAGGGCACGATCACCGGCGCGCTGTGCGTCGATCGGAAGCGCGGCTGGTGGACGAGCTCCGTCGCCACGATAACGCTCGAATCCGTTCTCACCCCTCCCCCCGATGCCCCCCGCACCCGCCCCATGCGCGTCCTCACGAGGATCGAGCAGAAGATGCGGACGGGCGGGGGGTGGTGAGGGGGG
>JBIQLU010000068.1:0-3416 GCA_044463985.1 Gemmatimonas aurantiaca
GCATCACGCCGGCCACCGCCTCCACGTAGCGCTCCCACGTGCGCGCCTCCACCCTGAGCGCGCGCCGACCGGCGGCGGTGATCGTGTAGAATTTCGCGCGCTTCCCTTTGTCGGATATCCCCCACTCCGATTCCACCCACCCCTTCGCTTCCATCCGGTGCAGGGAGGTGTAGAGCGCCCCGTCCTGGATGCGGAACGCCTCGTTCGATCCGTTGCGGATGAAGCGAGCGATCGCGTAACCGTGCATGGGCTGCCAGGAGAGCGCGCGCAGCACGAGCGCGTCGAGCGTCCCCTGGAGTATTTCCATCTCGGAGTCGGCCATGGCGACACTATACAACGCGTCGTCTATTACATCAAGTGTTGAGGGAAGGGATATCGTTTCTCACAGCGGCAGAGTGAGCCGTCCGAAAGTCCACAACATGTGCCGGCATGTCCTTGACAGAATATGTGCTATGCAGCATATTATCCAATGCCATGGGAAGTCGAATTTACCGACGAGTTCGGGAGCTGGTGGGATTCGCTCGCTTCCGTCGAACAGGATGCTATCGACAGATCTGTCGGATTGCTGGAAGCGCGAGGGCCGCATCTGGGTTTCCCGCACTCGTCCGCGATCGTATCATCGAGGCATGATCGCATGCGTGAGCTTCGCGTGCAGTGCAAAGGGAACCCTATCCGTGTCCTGTATGCATTCGATCCGCGGCGGGTTGGTATTCTTCTAGTGGGCGGGGATAAGACTGGTGACGAGCGTTGGTACGAGAGGTATGTCCCGATTGCAGATGACCTGTATGACGAACATTTGGACACGCTGAGACGCGAGGGATTGATCTGATGGCCGGACATAGAAAGTTCAGCGAGCTCCGTTCACGGATGTCGGCGGAGCGCCGTGAGCGTAATAGAACTGCAACCGAAGGGATGCTCGCCGATCTGCCGTTGGCTGAGTTGAGGCAGGCGCTGCACATGACCCAGGAGACGCTGGCCGAGTTGCTCGAGACGTCACAGCCAGAGATTTCCAAGATCGAGCATCGAACGGACGTGTATGTGAGCACCTTGCGGCGTTACATCGAAGCCATGGGTGGAGAGCTCGAAATCATCGCGCGCTTTCCGGAAGGAAAGGTGAGCATCAACCAATTTCGCGATCTCGCCAAGTCGGCGTGATCCGCAGGGGCAGGTCAGGACCTGTCCCCGTCAGCGCGCCCGAACCGCGATTCCCAGACTCGCGTCCTCCGCCTCCACCACCGCATCCGCCAGCTCGCCGCGCAGCGTGTAGATCCGACGCCGCTCGCGCGTCGGGTTCACCCGGTTGCTCAGCAGGATGATGAACAGGTCGCGATCCGGATCCATCCAGATCGACGTACCCGTGAACCCGGTGTGCCCGAACGCATGGCTCGACAGGAGCCTGCCCGCCGAGTTGCTGTCGGTGGGCGTCTCCCAGCCGAGCGCGCGATTGGAGAACGTGGAGTCCTGAACGTGGCTGAACGTCTTCACGGCCTCCTCGCTCACGATGCGCACGCTGTCGTACTCGCCGCCGTTCAGGTACATGCGGGCGAAGATCGCCAGGTCGTGCGCGGTGCTGAAGAGCCCCGCGTGGCCCGCGACGCCGCCGAGCGAGTAAGAGTTCTCGTCGTGGACGTGGCCGTACACCAACTCCCCGTTCCCACCCTTGCGCTCCGTCGGCGCGATGCGCTGGCGCATCCACTCGGGCGGACGGTACATGGTGGACGTCATCCCGAGCGGGCCGAACACGTGAAGCGCGAGGTAGCCGTCGAGCGACTCGCCCGACACGCGCTCCACGATCTTCCCCATGATGATCATGCTCAGGTCGCTGTACAGCATCCGCGCGCCGGGGACCGTGTCGAGCGGGGTCTGAAAGGCGAGCGCGAAGCCCTCTTCCGGCGTACTTGCCTCTCGCCACAGCGGCCTCCCCGAAGGAAGTCCCGAGCTGTGCGTCATGAGGTGCCTGATGGTCACCAGCTCCTTGTTCTTTCCCGTGAACTCGGGGATGTATTTCTGGACGGGGTCGAAGAGGTTGAGCTTCCCCTCGTCGCGGAGCTGCATGACGGCGGTGGTGGTTCCGATCACCTTGCTCAGCGACGCCATGTCCCACATGGTGTTCGAGTCGGGGCGCGCCGAGATTGCCCAGTCGAGGTGGCCGACACCGAGCGACGCGTAGGTGCGCGTGCGACTTCCGACGATGGCGTACGCGCCGGGGAAGGCGCTGTCGGCGAGCCCGCGCAGGAGCACGGCGCGCACCGAGTCGGTGATGGCTTCGGCCGACGGCTCGCCGCGCGGAAGACCGGCGCCGGCGCGGCCGCCGGCAGTGGCGCAGCCGGAGAGCGTGAACGCGAGCGTCAACAGGACAGCGACGATGCTGCGACGTTGCATTTCTGAGGGGAGTGGCTGGTTCATCGTGGAGAGTACATGCGGAGGTGTAGCATGAGTCGAGCGCGGTATCGCGGCCGGTTCACGGTTCCTGGTCGATACGCGGCGCGGGCGGCATTCGTGGTGCTCGTCGCGCTCGTCGCGTTCGCGCTTCCGTGCGGCACGAGTGCCGCTCAGGATACCATCCCGCCACCCGCTGCGCAAAACCCATCGCCCATGGTGGAGCACACGCGCCGGCACGAACGCATCGAGCCGCGCGAGCTCCCGGGTGAGCGCCGCATCTTCGACGGCCCGCTCGGCAAGCCGGTCGAGCTGTTCGTGCCCGAGGGAACGAGGCATCCGCGCGCACTGAACCTGGTGCTCTACTTCCACGGCTCGGCTTTCATTCCCGAGTACGCGGTCACGCAGCTCGGACACGATCACATCGTGGCGGTCGTGAGTCTCGCGCCCGGGTCGGGCGTGTACGATCGCACCTTCGACGATCCCGTGGTCTACGACTCGCTGCTGGCGCGGATCGGACGCGAAGCTGTCGCGGCGATGCACACCGACCAGGTCGCCTTTCGAAGCGTGACGCTGGTGGGCTTCAGCGCCGGCTACGGTGCGGTGCGAGCCATCCTTCGCGACCCGCGACACTTTCACGACGTGAACGCCGTTCTGCTCCTCGATGGGCTGCACACCAGCTACGTACCTGATGGCACGGTACTCGCCAAAGGCGGAGAGCTGGATGAGAAATCGCTCGAGCCGTTCGTCGCATTCGCGCGCGCCGCGATCGCCGGCGAGAAGCGATTCCTCATCACCCATTCGGAAATCTTCCCGGGCACTTTCGCCAGCACGACGGAGACCACCGACTACCTCGTAACCCTGCTAGGCATCCGTCGCGTGCCCGTCCTCCGTTGGGGACCCAACGGAATGCAGCAGCTCAGCGAGGCGCACGAGGGAAACTTCACGATACTCGGCTTCGCCGGGAACTCTGCGCCGGATCACATCGATCATGTGGAGGGGATGGGGGTGTTTCTGGAAAAGCTGAGCAGGTGAGG
>JBIQLU010000068.1:3516-5255 GCA_044463985.1 Gemmatimonas aurantiaca
CGCGCTCCTCACGGATTCCGCAGGAAAGCCGCGTCGCCTCGAGTGGGTCTACCCCGGTGCGCTCTCGCTGCAGGCGCTCGCGCTCTACGAGGAGAATGGGCCGGGGTTCTATGCAGCGTCGCACGACACGATGTCGTTCCACAAGACGTTCGCCGTGTGGAGCAATGCCGACAGCACGATCGGCTTCGAGCTCGCGCAGCTTCTGGAGAATCCGGCGAAGCCGAAGTCGAAGTGGTCGCAGCCCTATCCCGTGGCGATCGGTACGTTCCACGGCGACTGGATCACGGCTGCCGAACGTTATCGCGAGTGGGGAACGCGCCAGTACTGGGCGAGAGAGTCGCGGCTGAAGCGCGGACTCGTTCCCGAGTGGCTCGCGAACACCGCGATGTGGGTGTGGAACCGCGGCCGTTCGCCCGGTGTGATCCCGCCCGCCATCGCGCTGCAGAAGAAGCTCGGCCTTCCGGTGAGCGTGTACTGGCACTGGTGGCACCACGCCGCGTACGACACCGGCTTCCCCGACTATCTGCCGCCGCGCGAAGGAGTCGACTCCTTCACGGCCGCCATCCGCGCGGCGCACGACGAGGGAATCCACGCGATGGTCTACATGAACCAGCGGCTCTGGTGCATCGGAACTCCGAGCTGGACTGCCGAGCACGCCGCCACTGCCGCCGTGAAGGAGCGCGACGGACGCGTGCGCGAGGAGGTCTACAACATCTTCGATCCGCAGCCGTGCGCCACCATGGATGTCACAACGTCGCTCTGGCAGAACAAGTACGGCGGGATGGCCGACACCGTGCTCGACCAGTATGGAGTGGACGGCATCTACATGGATCAGGCAGTGCTCTCGCTCGTGTGCTGGGACGGTACGCACGGCCATCCGGTAGGCGGCGGCCACTACTGGATGGATGGCTTCCGCGAGCTCGAGCGCGGCATACGCCGTCGCGCCGGAGGTGGGAGCGGGAAGATGCTGGCGGGTGAGGGGGCGGGGGAGTCGTGGCTCCCCGAGCTCGATCTGATGCTCACGCTGCAGGTGAGTCAGGAACGGTACACGGCGCCCGGCAGCGGCTGGACACCGATCCCGTTCTTCCAGGCGGTCTATCACCCATACGGACTCACGTACGGCAACTACTCGTCGCTGGTGATGCCGCCGTACGACGACCTGTGGCCGAAGAAGTACGCGCCCGAGCATCCACTCGCGCTGCTGGATGAGCGCTTCAGGCATCAGTTCTACCTCGAGCAGGCTCGTGCGTTCGTGTGGGGACTGCAGCCCACGATCGCAAACTTCCTCCCGTCGCAATTCGAGGAGCGGCCGGCAGAGACGAGCTACATGCTGCGACTCGCACGCATTCGGAAGAGCGCGGCAGATTTTCTGCAGTATGGAACGTTCGTAAGAGCGCCCGAGCTCGCCGTCCCGGTCGTGGACGTGGATCTCTCGCGCATCTCGATCTATGCCGCGCAGCGCGGAGGTCCTGCGATGTCGAAGGATCGTTATCCGAGTGCGATCACCGCTGCGTGGCGCTCCGACGATGGTGACGTGGCCATCGCCATCGCGAGCATCGTCGATACCCCCATCAGCACTTCGATCACCATCGATCCCGCGGAGTACGGGCTCACCGCCGGTCGCATCCTTCGCGTCGACGAGAACGGCCCGCATCCGATCGGCCCCTTCACCGCCTCCGCCGTGAAGCTCCCGCTCGAGATCCCCGCCGCCGGTGCGCTAGTGATCGAATTGCGGGGGA
>JBIQLU010000068.1:5355-8203 GCA_044463985.1 Gemmatimonas aurantiaca
CCCCCAGGAGATCACCACTCATGTCATCAATCCGGGTAAGGTCTGATAACGGGATACTGCGTGGGGCGAGCGTGCTGCTCCTCGGCACCGCATTCCTGCTGCTCACGGCGGGCGGCGTGCACGCGCAGAACGCCGCGGTGCTGCAGGGCCGCATTCTCTCGTCCACCGGCCAGCCAGTGGCAGGCGCGCAGGTGGGTGTGCTGAACAACGAAACCAGACAGCAGCACGGCACGCAGGTAACCAGCACAGGGTCCTACACGGTGGTGGGACTCGAGCCCGGCAGCTACCACGTCACCGTGCGCATGATCGGTTACCAGGAGCAGCAGCGTGACATCACGCTGCTCGTGGGTCAGCGCGCGACGCTCGACTTCACGCTGCAGGAGTCGGCGGTGGCACTGCAGGGGGTGGAAGTGGTGAGCCAGCAGGCGGAGCCCACCTTCGAGGTCCAGCGCAACGACGTATCCACGCCGGTCGTGCAGACGGAGATCGAGAACCTTCCGCTCAACACGCGTAACACGATGAACCTCGCGGCCATCGTGCCGGGCATGAAGACGTTCGCGCCCACTGCCGGACGCGCGCTCCCGTCTTCGGGCTCGCTTCCCGATCTCCGCTTCTGGAACTTCTACCTCGATGGAGCGGAGTGGAAGAGCATGTTCAACGGCAACCTCGTCGGGATTCCGCAGACCGGCTCTCCCATCCCGCAGGACGCGGTGCGCGAGTTCCGCGTGCACCTCAACCCGTACGATGCGCAGTACACTCGCGGCGCGTCGTTCATCATCTCGGCCGTCACATACCGCGGCACGAACGAGTTTCACGGATCGGCTTTCTTCTACGGCCAGAACAACGACCTCAATGCGCTGGACATGTTCCAGCGCGAGGCGAAGGCGGCTAGTCCATCCACGTTCAGCCGCCCCGACTACAAGCGCGTGCAGGCCGGCTTCGACCTCCGCGGACCGATCGTGAAGGACAAGCTCTTCTTCGCCGGGAGCTACGAATACCAGAACACCGACAACGCCATCGCGGTGATCCCTGGCGAGCCCTCGTACGCGCCCGGCATCTGGTCGCAGTACGCCGGGTCGTTCGGCGCACCCACGAAGAACCAGAACGGTGTGCTCCGCCTCACCGCGCCGCTCGGCGACGAGCACACGATCGATGCGACGTGGGCCGGGCGCTTCTACGACAGCGAAACCTTCTTCGGCGGCACTGTGGCGCACGACGGCGGCATCCGCGCCAAGTATCAGGTGCACAGCGTTCAGCTCCGCGACACGTACCAGCCGAGTGCAGCGTTCTCCAACGAGCTGTCGCTCAACCTTCTGTACTGGCACCACAACGAGGCGCCGCTGGTGAACGGCCCGCAGCTCGTCTATCCCGGAATCACCTTCGGCGTCAGCGGCTTCCCGCTCGAGCTGAAGGAGACGCACGTCCGCCTTCTCGATCACGCCACGTACACGCTCGGCGACGGGAAGCACATCGTCACGGGCGGTGTCGAGCTCGCGCGCGTGCGCACGAACAGCTGGCTCCCCAGCAACCGCGATGGCTACTTCCAGTTCGCTACGGACACCAGCACGCAGCCACTGCTCGGCCGCATAGGCGTCGGATTCTACGATCCGAATTCGGCCGACGATGCACGCGCGGTGACGAACGGCTGGATAGTGGGCGCGTATGCGCAGGACCAGTGGCAGGTCACGCCGAACTTCGAGCTCACGCTCGGCCTGCGCTACGATGCGGAGATCAACACTCTCAACAACGACTTCACGGTGCCGTGGGTGAGCGACCCCGCGCTCGCGTCGGCGCCCGCGCTCCAGGGATTCCTCAACCAGGGCGATCGGAAGAACGACCTGAACAACATCGCGCCGCGCGCGTCGTTCTCGTGGGACATCTTCGGCAACACGAGAACGTATCTGCGCGGTGGATTCGGAATCATGTACGATCGCATCGCGACCTTCATGGCCTTCTACGAGCGGCAGTCGGCAGGCTGGCGCACGTACGAATTCCAGAACCCGGGCACCACCGACCCGGAAACGCTGCGGCAGATGGTGATCTCGGGCGGCGGCACCTCCACGCCGGCCATGAACCTGATGAAGGTGGACATGAAGACGCCGTACAACATCCAGTCGTCGCTCGGCATCGGCCAGGAGCTGGCACCGGGGCTCGCGCTGAACATCGACTACATCCACCAGGATGCGCGAAACCTGTACGTCCAGATCTCGGAGAATGCGCTGAACACGGAGACCGGCAACCGCAGCATCAGCAACGACTACGGCACGATCACGCTGTACGATGACTTCGGCAGGGCGAAGTTCGACGCCGTCACCACGAGCCTCGTGTATGACAAGCCCGGCCTGCGCGCCAGCCTCGCATACACTCTCGGCTGGTACAAGGCGCAGATGGAAGGGCTGGGGAGCTACGTGAACTCCACGTTCTTCGTCATGCAGCCCACCACCGGCGACGAGCGCCACCGCGTGGTGCTCTCCGGAGTCGGCGATCTCCCGTACGGGTTCAAGCTTTCAGGCGTGGCGACCTTCGCGACCCCCCGGCCGTACGTGGCTACCGTGGGCCAGGACCTCAACCACGACAACTCGTTCACCGACGACTTCGTGAACGGCATCGGCGATCGCACGGTGCGCCCCGCCACGAATTGGGAGAACATGTACCGCACCGTGGATCTGCGCCTCACGAAGTCGTTCAGCCTCGGTGGCGAGCGCTCCTTCAGCGTGAGCGCCGAAGCGTTCAACATCTTCAACTGGGACAACTACTCCGGCTTCTTCGGCCGCCAGGCCGACGCGAGCGGCACACCCTTCACCAACTACGGCGCCCCGAACGGCGTCTACGCCCCGAGGCAGGCGCA
>JBIQLU010000068.1:8303-19211 GCA_044463985.1 Gemmatimonas aurantiaca
CACCCTTCACCAACTACGGCGCCCCGAACGGCGTCTACGCCCCGAGGCAGGCGCAACTCGGAGTGCGGTACGATTTCTGAACTTCAGAGAGCAGAATGCAGATAGCAGAAAGCAGGGACGACACTGATCGGTGTGCAGTCCCTGCTTTCTGCTATCTGCTTCCTGCTCTCTCTCCCATCACCACCAGGGCATTCGCCACCGCCCGCTCGCCTTCCTTGTCGGTGGGGTGGTTCACGATGGAATCGCGAACGAGCATCACGGTGGATCCGCCGCCGTCGAGGTTGAGGGCGTTCACGGCGCCGAGTGCGACGAGGAAGTCGGTGAGCTGGGTGAGCGACATCCCCTTCGACGCCTCGCTGCGGCCGTCCACGGCCATGATGATCAGCGTGCCGTCGGCGCGGGTGGCGACGGCGGTGCGCGGGTGTTGCGTGACGGAGAAGCCGGAGATGATCGCCTTCGTGTCCTCGAAGACGCGGCGGCCGTCGCGGAGGAGCATCGGGTAGCCGCCGACCAGCTCGCGCACGCGCGGCGGCGCGCCGGTGAACGGCGTCCACCAGCGAACCGTGTCGCCCGCGGCGAGCGTGCCGCTCGCGGCACCTGTGCCCGCGCCCGCCATGCGCGACGGGAGCGCGAGTACCGCGCCGTCGATCGGGATCCGCACGCCTGCTGTCGCGTTATCGACGGATTCCACGACTGCGGTAGCGGTGTCGCCGGCCATCGCCGCCGCGCGCACGGTGCGCAGTACCAGCTCCGTCACTCCGCTGTCGCTCGGCGTCGTGTCGCCCATGAAACCGTTGTAGAGAGTGAGCGAATCGCGGTTCGCCGCGCGGTTCACGCGCAGGAGCGTGAGCGTGGCGCCGTTCGCGATGCGCACACCGCCCTCGAGATGCGCGTCGGCGAAGAATGGCCGACCGTTCGCCGCGACGCCGAATACCGGCTGGTCGCGCAGCACGGTGTCGGCGCGAGCGGCTCGGTTGCGATCCTCGCTCTTCACCACGCGGCCGTCGCTCACCTGCGGTCCCTCCGAAACTCCGGGCGGGGTGAAGTTGAAGAAGTCCGCGTTCACCGCGGCGAGCAGCGTGCGGTGCTCGGCGAGCGCTGTGCGGCGCGCCATCTCGCTCGGCCGTTCGCGACCCACCACGTGGTCGAGCCCCTTCACACTCCGCAGCTCCACTTCGCGCGCGGCCGGCGAGATGGCCACGATATGAACGAGCCACGGCCCGCCGGGGATCGCCATCTCCACGTGCGCCACTCCGGGCGCGATCTCCTTGCTCGTGAGCGAGCTCGGCGTGAACACGCCGGTGAGAGCGGGGAGCGTGGGAGTTGCGATGGCGGCCGTCGGCGCGGCGGCCGCGCCGGTGCCTCCACCCGATGCGCAGCCTGCGAGTGCGAGCGCGATGAGCACAGGACAGAGCGCGGTGCTGTGGCGGCGCCCACCCTTCTCCTCGGCCCGTCCGACTGGTGCGATGTTTGGCATTCCCATAAGCTATGGGCGGCGCACTGGTCTGCCACCCGTGTGCCGAACCCGGCCGCAACATTTCACCCGCACCGCGATCCTCGCGCCACCGCCAATGCACCCACTTCGAAACGCCGCACGCGTCACAGCACTCGTCGCCGTCGCCGCGCTCGCGGCGTGCAAGTCCGCCGATGATTCCGGCTCGGCGATCCCCGACTTCCCGCCGCTGAAGGTGGTCGACGTCTCGTACATGGACACGACAGTCAACGCGTGCGTCGACTTCTACTCGTTCGCTAACGGCGGCTGGCAGAAGCACGACACGATCCCCGCCGCGTACTCCTCCACCGGCGTGGGGCGCGACATGGCCGACCGCAACGAGCTGGTGGTGCGCTCCGTGCTCGAGGACGCGGCGGCGAAGCGCGCCTCGCTTCCCGACACCAGCACGCAGTACAAGCTCGGTACATTCTACGCGAGCTGCATGGACTCCACAGCCGCCGAGTCGGCGGGAGTCGACCCGATCCGCCCCACGCTCGCCGCCATCGACTCGATCACATCGCGCGACGCGTTCATCCCCGCCGTAGCGTCGCTGCAGACATCGGGCGTGAACGTGCTCTTCCGCTATTCGCCGAGCGTCAACATCCACGACACGCAGCACTACATAGCCGACGTCGATCGCGGAGGACTGGGACTCCCCGACCGCGACTACTATCTCGAGCAGACGCCCTCGGCCGACTCCACGCGCAAGGCGTACGTCGCGCACATCGCGCGCATGTTCGTGCTCGCCGGCCAGGATACCGCCGCGGCCGCCGGCGATGCGGCGCGCGTGCTGTCGCTCGAGACGGAGATGGCGAAGGCGCAGCTTCCGCGCGTGGCGCGTCGCGATCCCTCGGCCACCGACCATCCGATGTCGCTCTCGGAGCTCGAGCGGCTCGCGCCCGGTGTGCCGTGGGCATCGTACTTCACGAGCGTGGGCGTGACAACGCCGGTCGCGCGCGTGAACGTGGGCGAGCCGGCGTACATGAAGACGGTGAGCTCGATAGTGAAGTCGCGTCCGCTCGAGGAGTTGCGGGCTTATCTCCGCTATCACGCGTTGGACGACGCAGCACCGTGGCTCGACACGGCGTTCGTGAACGAGGACTTCACGTTCTCTTCGCGCTTCACCGGCGCGAAGGAGCTTCTCCCGCGCTGGAAGCGCTGCCTGCGCGCAGCCGATGGCGAGATCGGCGAGGCGCTCGGCGAGGCGTACGTGGCGCGCACCTTCCCGCCCGAGGCGAAAGCGAAGGCGAAGGAAGTGATAGACGACGTGCGCAGCGCGTTCCGCGAACGGCTGCTCGCGCTCGACTGGATGACCGACACCACCCGCACGCAGGCGCTCGACAAGCTCTCGAAGCTCGGCGAGAAAGTCGGCTATCCCGACAAGTGGCGCGACTACACGAAGCTCGAGGTGAGCGACGGCCCGTTCGTCAGCAACGTCGCGAACGTGCAGCGCTTCGAGTGGTACCGCACCGCCGACCGTCCCGGCAAGGTGGTGGATCGCAACGAGTGGTTCATGACGGTGCCCACCGTGAACGCGTACTACGATCCCAGCGTGAACGAGATGGTCTTTCCCGCCGGCGCGCTCGTGCCGCAGACCTTCGACCCGAAGGCGGACGACGGTGCGAACTACGGTTCGCTCGCGGGAAGCTGGGCCGGTCACGAGCTCACGCACGGCTTCGACGATGAAGGGCGCCACTTCGACGCAGCCGGCAATCTGCGCGACTGGTGGACGAGCGCCGATTCGAAGCGCTTCGACGCGCAGGCCGCACTCGTGGTGAAGCAGTACGACGGCTACATCCAGGTCGACACGTTCCACGTGAACGGCAAGCTCACGCTCGGCGAGAACATCGCCGACTACGGCGGCGCGCTCACCGGCTACGATGCGCTGCAGCACGCGCTCGAGAAGCACGGCCGCCCTGGTCTCATCGATGGTTACACACCCGAGCAGCGCTACTTCATTGCATTCGCGCAGAGCTTCCGCGATCACACTCGCGACGCGTCGCTGCGCACGCGCGTGAAGGTCGACCCGCACTCGCCGGGCAAGTGGCGCGTCAACGGCCCCCTCTCCAACATGGAAGCCTTCGCCACCGCCTTCTCGTGCAAGACGGGCGATCCGATGGTCCGCCCCCGCGCGGAGGTGGCGCGGATCTGGTGAGACTGCCAGAAAGCAGACGGCAGAAAGCAGGGGAGGAGAGGAGACAGGACACAGGAGACAGGAGACAGGAACTGCATACCAGTCCAAATCGGTGTGCAGTTTCTGCCTCCTGTCTCCTGTCCCCTGTCTCCTTTCATTAACTCTTTCTAATACAACACTTTCGACCCTCCTCCCTGCTTTCTCACGGCCACGCGCACACTATCTTGTATTCACGACCCCCTACCTCGATCCCATCTACATACTCCTCCTCTCAGCCGCCCACATGCAGCCGTGAACCGCATTTCAGATCCCGCGCGGCTCGCGGTGCTCGAGCGCACGGCGCTTCTCGACTCGCCGCCGGAGCCGGCGTTCGATCGGCTCGCGGAGCTCGCTGCTTCGCTCCTGCGCGCGCCGATTGCGCTCGTCGCTCTCGTCGACGCGGAGCGGCAGTTCTTCAAGAGCGTGGTCGGACTCGATGAGCCGCTCGCTTCCGCGCGGCAGACTCCGATCTCCGATTCCATCTGCTCCAACATCGTCGAAACCGGCGAGCCGCTGATTCTCCAGGACACGCGCACGCATCCGCTCACGCGCGACAAGGGCCCGGTGCGCGATCTCGGGATCGCCGCGTACGCGGGCGCGCCGGTCACCACGCGCGATGGGTTCGTACTCGGCGCGCTCTGCGCGATGGATCGTGTGCCGCGCGTGTGGACGCTGAGCGATGTCGACTCGCTCGAGACGCTCGCGGCGTCGGCGTCCGCCGAGATCTCGCTTCGTCTGCTCATGGCCGAGCGCAGGAGCGCGCTGCCGAGCGCGGAGGATCCCGGCCAGCGCTCCCCCCCCCTCGGCCGGCTCGGCGGCGCACGCGACGCCGACTCGATGCTCTCCACGCTGGTGAGCGCGGCGCCGCAGGCCATCATTGCCGTGGATCTCGACTGGCACGTCACGCTCTGGAACGGCACCGCCGAACGTCTCTTCGGCTGGACCGCCGACGAGGTGATGCGACGCCACGTCCCCTTCCTTTCGCCCGAGCAGATCGTGGAGCTCGGGACGATGGAAGGACCGGCATCGCGCCCGCACGGCGCGCCCGGCACCGCGATGCGCCACCTCCGCAAGGACGGCTCGCACGTGGACACGCTCTTCTCCACCGGCGTGCTCCGCAACGCGGCCGGCGATGCGGCTGGCTACATCGCGGTCATCACCGACCTCACCGAGCACAAGCTCCTCGAGGCGCAACTGCGCCAGGCGCAGAAGATGGAAGCTGTGGGGCAGCTCGCCGGCGGCGTCGCGCATGACTTCAACAATCTGCTCACCGTCATCAAGGCGCATACCTTCATCGCGCTCGAAGGACTTCCGGGTGATGCGCCAGCGCGCGCCGACCTCATGGCGGTCAACAGCGCTGCCGCGCGCGCGGCCGACCTCACGCGCAGACTCCTCGCCTTCAGCCGCAAGCAGCTCCTGCAGCCGCGCGTCCTCGACATCAACTCGGTGGTGTCGGGCGTGCTCCCGATGCTCGAGCGCCTCATCGGCGAGGACATCGAAGTCGTGACGCATCTCGACCAGTCGCTCCACAACGTCTCCGCCGACCCTGCGCAGCTCGAGCAGGTGATAATGAATCTCGCGGTCAACTCGCGCGACGCGATGCCGTCCGGCGGCGTGTTCCGCATCGCTACCGCCAACGCAGAGCTTCGCGAACCGCGCGCCGTGGACGACGGTTTCACGATGCAGCCGGGATCGTACGTGGTGCTCGAGGTGGGCGACACCGGCATCGGGATGGATCCGGAGACGCGCGCGCGGGTGTTCGAGCCCTTCTTCACCACCAAGGAGCAGGGGCGCGGCACTGGACTCGGACTCGCGATGGTGTACGGCATCGTGAAGCAGTCGGGTGGCTACGTCTGCCTCGACAGCGAACCAGCGAAGGGCACGCGCTTCGAGATCTGGCTCCCCAGCGTGGAAGCCGATCCGGCGACGGCGCCGCGTACCGAGCGCGCCGCCGCGCCGCGCGGCGGTACCGAGCGCGTGCTCGTCGTGGAAGACGAGCAGGCGGTGCGCCACGTGGTGCGCCGCGTCCTCCAGCTCCAGGGCTACACGGTATTCACCGCGCGCAACGGCGCCGAGGCGCTGCGCATCGCCCGCGAGCAGGAAGGACGGCTCGATCTCGTGATGACCGACGTCGTTCTTCCGGAGATGAGCGGACCAGCGATAGTCGAACGTCTCCTCGCCACGTGGCCGCATGCGAAGGTGCTGTACATGTCGGGGTACGCCGCCGAAGAGGCGATGAAGCGCGGACTGCTGGAACCCGGCACCGCGCTCCTCCGCAAGCCGTTCACTCTCGACGATCTCGCCCGCGCCGTGCGCGGAGTGCTCGACGCCTGAAGCATCGGCACGTCCGAGCACGGACCACGCATGATCGTCGCGTGAACCACGCGCGATCCCGGCTTTCAGCTCTTTTGCATGGGAACGCGTAGTGATTCGTGGAAGGCTCGGCGCTCTCTCCCGCCGAACCTTCTACCGCACTGAAGCCTCACCCAGCCACTGACCGAGCGCTACCTTATCCGCACCGCCGGGGGCGGTGGCCAGCGCGTGCTCGACTGACGGCCGAACGGGTGTGCAGGGCGAATCCTCACCTTTCAGCGATCCCGATGTCGAGTGACATGAAACGGTCGCCTTCCCGGCTCCGCGGTGCGCTCCCGCTCGTCCTCGTTTGTGTCACGCTCATCGGATCGGTCGCGATCCCCGCGCGCCAGACCTGGCTCATCACCCACATCCTCCGCGAAACCGTGGGAGGACTCGCGCCTGCGCGGCTGGTGGTGGAGCAGCTTCAGTCGGGGCTCGGCAAGGAGCTCGTCACGCTCCAGAGCTACGCCATCACCGGCGACGACTCGCTCATCGGCGAATACCGCGCGACCGCCGCGGCCGACTTCGGACGCGTGACCAAGCTGCGGGAGCTCACCGGCGACGGCGATGCGATTCCCTTGCAGAGCGTCGACGAGCTCGCGCTGCACATGAAGACGTGGCACGACTTCGTCGATGGCATCCTCGCTCGCAGCGGCAGCGGCGATGGCGGCGGCACGCGTGCTTCGCTCGCGTCCGACCTCGGCATCGGCGAGGGCGCTTTCGACTCGTCGACCACCGCACTCGCGGCGCTCTCGCAGGAGCTGGCCGCGCTCTCGGATGAGCGCGACGAGCGCGTCAGCTCGCTCGAGAAGATGAGCATCGCCGTGAATGCGGTGCTCGTGCTGGCGGCGATGGTGGCGATGGCTGGTGTGCTCAGGCTCACCCTGCGCGAGCGCCGGCTGGCCGCGGGACTCGAGCGGGTGGTCGAGAGTCGATCGCGCCTCATGCGCGGCTTCAGTCACGACGTGAAGAATCCCATCGGCGCGGCCGACGGCTTCGCCGAGCTCCTCTCCATGGGTCTGTACGGTGATCTGAACGACGAGCAGCACGCGAGCGTGGAGCGAATGCGTCGCGCGCTCCACGCGGCTCTCGGACTCATCGACGATCTCCACGAACTGGCGCGCGCCGAGACCGGTGTGGTTGCACTCGCGAGCGAGCGCGTGGACCTCGTCGAGCTGGTGAAGACGATGGGCGAGGAATACAACGCCGCTGCGGCGGCGGGCGGCCTTGAGCTGGTCGTCGACGCGGATTCCGAGGAAGTCGTCGTGGTGACCGACCGCGCGCGCGTGCTGCAGATCGCCGGCAATCTCCTCTCGAACGCCATCAAGTACACCGAGCACGGTCGCGTGGAGCTGCGCGTGGCGAGCACGCAGTCGGACTCGGCGGATGAAGCGGGGCGGTGGGTGCGCCTCGAGGTCGTCGACACCGGAATCGGGATCGCGCAGAGCGAGCTGGAGCTCATATTCGAGGAGTTCAGACGCGGGAACGGCCGCGTCGGCGCGAACACCAGGTCGGGCGCCGGACTCGGCCTCGCCATCAGCAGGCTGCTCGCGCAGGCGCTCGGCGGCCGCATTACCGTGCAGAGCGAGGAGGGGCAGGGTTCGACTTTCACCCTCTGGCTTCCGACTGTGCAGACGACGCCTTGACTCCACCGCCGCCGGGTCGTCATCCTTGTGCTCGAGCGGCACTCATCCCCGAATAATTCGAGGGTCCACCCACGCGGCTCCGGGCGTCTACGCTGCGGGGCGTGCAGCAGCATTGCGCCGATGCCGGCGCCGATCGAGAGGAGAAGATGTCGAGCAGTACTGAGTCGTGTTGGCGGTTGTTGTACACCAAGCCTCGCGCGGAGGAGTGGGTCGAGATGAATCTGCGCAGGCAGGGGTTCGCCACGCTTCTCCCGCGCGTGCGCGGCCGCTCGGGCTTCGGTCCGCTCTTCCCCAGATATCTCTTCGCCGGGTACGACGCGGAGCACGATCCGCGTCCCATGCGCAGCACGCTCGGCGTTCTGTACGTGGTGCACTGCGGAGAGCATCCCGCGCGCGTGCCGCCCGAGGTGATCGCCGAGGTGCGCGGCCGGATGGACGCGCACGGCGTCGTGAAGGTGGACGCCGAGCCGGTGCACGATGAGCTCTTCGCGCGTCGCGAGCGCGAGCGTACGCGCGCGCTTCTCCGTCTGGTGGAAGCGGGTTGGAGGGTGAAGGCTGGCTGACGCCGCGGCGCTCGGCACGACATCCGCGCGAAAGTCGAGAGGGGGGCCGAGCGATCGCTCGACCCCCCTCTCCACGACGGAGCTCATGCCGGTCAACCGGTCGACTTCGCCGGTCCGGTCGGCTTCTTCATCAACAGCACCACGCCGATGAGCAGCGTGACGATCGACAGCGCGCCGAGCACCATCTTCCAGCTCTCGGGCGCGAACGCGATGCAGAGAATCAGCACGAAGCTGGCGACGACCCAGCGAACCCAGTGACCGCCGCGCGGAACGCCGTCGTGCGGATCGTGCGTCGAGTGAGTGAAATCACGCTCTTCCATGGTACGCCTCCTTGACTACCCGCATCGCTCGCGACGCCGGTGCGGCAGGGTGCGGCGCGGGACGCGCCGGCGAATCGCCAGGCGCGCGCCGCCGCGCGCGAGTCGCGGCTGCGGGTGAGCAGATGTGAGAGTAGTTCCGGGCAGCGCGCACGCGCGCCCGGCGAAGCGAGCTATGGAAGCGAGGGCGGAGCCGTGGCCTGGTAGGGCGCACGGTTTTCGGGGCGCTCCGGAACCGCGGGGGTCGACGACGCGACGAGCCGGGTCGTCGCGTTCAGCGCGAGCGCAAGCGGGGCTGCGGGCCAGGGTGCGTGGCCGAAGCCGAAGCGCGTCGCATCGGAGCGCGCATCCGCGTGTCGCTCGTAGCGGAGGAGTCCGAGAACAGTGGGAGCGCGCGCCGGTGCGACGTGCTGGTCGGGCGCCGCGGCCATCCACCCGGCGCCGGCGAGCGCGTCGGCGCGCACGGCGCCGCGCACTGCCGCGAACGTCCCCGTGCACACGATGCACAGGGCCGCGACCAGGCATCGCACGATGCCGGAGCGGGAGTTCGCGAGGCGGCGCATCTCGAAATCTAACACCCACATAGTAGAATGCATCCAGCAGCGAGTTCACTCCATCGTTTGGAAGGTGAGGATGAAAGCAGCGATCGTGAAGGAAGCAGGCGCGTCGCCGGTGTACGGCGACTTCGCGGACCCCGTGTCCGGGGAAGGCACGACACTCGTGCGGGTGACCGAGGCACCGCTCACGCACCTCGCGCGCGGGCGCGCGATGGGCGGTCACTACAGCGCGAAGGGAACCTTCCCGATGGTTCCCGGCGTGGACGGCGCGGGGATCACCGAGGATGGCAGACGCGTCTACTTCTTTCTCCCCGAAGCGCCGTACGGAGGGATGGCGGAGTACACACTGGCGAAGAGCGAACGACTGGTGCCGATTCCCGATGGGTTGGACGACTGCACAGCGGCGGCGCTCGCGAATCCGGGGATGTCGTCGTGGGCCGGACTGGTGGATCGGGCGAGGATGCGCGCTGGTGAGACAGTGCTCATCAACGGCGCGACCGGCGCCGCGGGGCGGCTCGCGATCCAGATCGCGAAGCACCTCGGTGCCGCGCGAGTGATCGCGACGGGGCGTCGCAGCGAGACCTTCGACGAACTCCGTCGACTCGGCGCCGACGCGACGATCCAGCTCGCGCCCGATCGCGCAGCGCTGGAGCACACGCTCGAGCCGGAGTTTCGCAGCGGCGTGGACATCGTGCTCGACTACCTCTGGGGCCCGAGCGCTGAAGCGATCCTGGCGGCCGCGGCCAGGGGCGGGAAGGATGCCGTACCGATTCGTTTCGTTCAGCTCGGATCGATGGCCGGCAGCGAAATAGCGCTGCCCAGCGCGGTGCTCCGTTCATCGGCGCTGGAGCTCATCGGGAGCGGGCTGGGGAGCATGACGCTCGCCGGGCTGCAGCACGCGATAGCTGGAGTGTTCCAGGCGGCGCCGAAGGCGAAATTCGAGGTTGCGATCGAGCGGATCCCGCTCGCGGACGTGACGCGCGCGTGGGAGGAGAATCATGGCGGGGCTCGGGTGGTGCTGGAGCCGGCTCCCGGCAGCGCATGATTCGCGACCGCGATTCGCAGATACGCGATAGCTGGGAAACGAACGCCGAGTCGTGGACCACTGTGGTGCGCGCCGGCGCGATTGCGAGTCGGCGCGTGGCGACGGACGCCGCGATAGTGGATGCGTGCGCCGCGCATCTGCCGGCGCGGGTGCTCGACGTGGGTTGCGGCGAGGGGTGGCTCGCTCGCGCGCTCGCGGAGCGCGGCGCGCAGGTTCTGGGACTCGATGCGAGCGCGGCACTCGTGGAGCTGGCGCGAGCTGCGGGGAGTGCGACGTACGACGTCGCGAGTTACGAGTCGTTGATCGCCGACAGCTCGGTGGCACCCGGTCCGTGGGAGCTCATCGTCTGCAACTTCTCGCTGCTCGGCGATCCACTCGCACCCACTCTCGGCGCGCTCGCTTCGCGACTCGCGAGTAACGGACGGCTGCTCATCCAGACCGTACATCCGTGGATTGCCATGGGTGACGACGCGGCATATCGCGACGAGTGGCGACTCGAGACCTTCGCCGGATTCGGAGAGCACTTCGCGGCGTCGATGCCGTGGTATTTCAGAACGCTCGGCTCGTGGGTGGCGGAGCTCGGACGCGCGGGACTGGAAGTGGAGTCGCTGGCGGAGCCGTGCCATCCCGAGACGGGGCGGCCGTTGTCGTTGTTGATCACGGCGCGGTAGCCAACTCCGCCGCCACCCTGTCTACTGCATGTATACGTCGGTGTGGCCCCGCAGCACTATCAGGGAGTCGCCGTTCATGGCGAAATTCC
>JBIQLU010000069.1:0-11209 GCA_044463985.1 Gemmatimonas aurantiaca
TCGTTCACGACGTACGCGACGACGCCGTAGATGCCCGTCACCACCAGCACTATCGCGATGCTCGCGAAGGCGCCGAGCAGAGTCGCGTGGAAGCGCTGCGGCCCGATCCCGGCGGCGATCACATCGCCGAGAGTGGCGATCGCGGGTACGGGCTGCGCGCGGTCCACGCTCCAGATTGCATCGCGCAACTGTCGTGACAGCATGTCGACGCCGTAAGGAGAGCTCACGAGAAGCACCGCATCGTGCCCCACCGCGAGCTCCGTATGATTCACGGGACGCTGCAGATACGGGATGTAGAAGCCGCGCCGCGGACCGCTCGAGAGACCGCTTCCGCGCGTATCGCGCGCCACTCCGACCACGGTCAGCGAGCGGTCATCTGCATCGTCGAAGCGGAATCGCTTCCCGATTGCATCTTCGTGCGGCCACACCGCTCGCTGCATCGACTCATCGATGATCGCCACACCGGGCGCGTCATTGCGGTCGCGGTCCTCGAACGCACGGCCCGCGAGCAGCGGGATGCCGAGCGTGCG
Organism: Gemmatimonas aurantiaca; assembly: GCA_044463985.1. Classification (GTDB taxonomy): domain Bacteria; phylum Gemmatimonadota; class Gemmatimonadetes; order Gemmatimonadales; family Gemmatimonadaceae; genus JADGGM01. The sequence goes on from JBIQLU010000069.1 coordinate 531, forward strand.
GAAGTAGTCTTCACTCACCACGCCGTACTGCGCGACATCCGCGCTCGCGCTCGTCCGCCCGGCCACCACATACTCCCTCGTCGCATTTCCGCGGCTGATCGGGAGATTGTTGGCGAGTGCGACCGACTGCACTCCCGGGATGGCGCGCACTTTCTCGAGAACTCTCCGATAGAACTCGTTCAGGGCGGGGACGTTCGTGTAACGCGACTCGGGAACGTGCATGCGGACCGTCACCACGCCGGCAGTACGGAAGCCGGGCGCCTGACTCGTGAGCGACGCGAAGGTACGTGCGAGGAGCCCCGCCACGATGAGCAGGACCACCGTCAGAGCAACCTGCGCCGCCACGAGGAGCTGGCTGATGCGGTTCTGTCGGCTGGACCTCGACGGCGCTCGCCCGCCCTCCTTGAGCAGATCGTACGTTGCGTGTCGTGCGGCGAGCGAGGCTGGCAGCACCCCGAAGAGGAGCCCCGTGCCCACCGAAGTCGCCAGGGCGAACAGGAATACCGGGACATCGGTGCCGAGGTCGCCGATGCGTGGCGTGCCGGCGGGAGCCAGCGCCAGGATCGCGGAGTGAACGAAGCGCAGCATCAGGAGTCCCACGAGGCCGCCGAGCACGGCGAGCAGCACGCTCTCCACGAGAAGCTGGCGCAGAAGGCGCGCGCGCGATGCACCGAGCGCCGCGCGCACCGCGACTTCGCGCTGCCTTGCGCTGAAGCGCGCGAGGAGAAGGTTCGCTATGTTCGCGCACGCCAGGAGCAGCAATGCGCCCACCGCGAGCTGCAACACCAGAAGCGCCGGCCGCGCACTCCGAACGAGCTCCGACTTCACGGTGGCGAACCGCAGGCGTCCCTCCCGGCTCCACTCGCCGTCCGGGTGCGTGGACTCGAAGCGGCTGGCCACCACATCCAGTTCCGACTGCGCCTCCTGCAGCGACGCTCCGGTCGCCAGTCGGCCGAGCGGGATCACCCATGCGAGCTCGCCTTCCGGGGTCAGCGGCTTCACCGTGAAGGGAACCCAGATCCCGGGATCATCACTGCGCGGCGCGAGCAGCCTGAACCCCCGAGCGGCAACGCCCACGATCTCGCGCGGCTCGTCGTCCACGCGGATGGTGCTGCCGATCGCGGCGGAGTCGCCGTCGAAGAGCTGCAACCAGAGCGTGTGACTCAGGATCGCCGTACGCGGCGCGCCCGGTGCAGCGTCCGCCGGTACGAAGTCACGTCCCAGAGCCATCCGCGCGCCGAGCATCCGGAAGAGATCGGGCGTCACGCGCGCTCCCTCGAGCTCGCGCGGCTCCGGGGCGCCGCTGACGGCGTAGCGTTCGGGATAGTAGGCCGCGACGCGTTCGAAGCCGTGCGCCGACCGCTGCAGCTCGAGCACGATCTCGGCCGGTACCCACGGGTGGTCGGCCATCGTCACGACCCGATCCGGCTCGGCGTACGGGAGCGGATCGAGGAGCACCGTCTTCACCACGCTGAAGAGCGCCGTGTTCGCGCCCAGCGCCAGCGAGAGCGAGACAATCGCGGCCGCGGTGAAGGCGGGAGTCGATCGCAGCGCTCGAACGGCGTAGCGCGCGTCCTGCACCAGATCCTCGATCCAGCGCACGCCGCGCGCGTCGCGGTGCGCTTCCTTGTAGCGCTCGATGCCGCCGAAGGCGATGCGCGCCCGACGGTGCGCCTCGCTCGGCAGCAATCCCCGGGTGCGTACGAGGTCCTCGGCTTCCATCTCGATGTGGAGGCGCATCTCCACATCGATCTCGCGGTCGACAGCGCCGCGATCCATCAGAGCTCGAGCGCGTCGCGCGACGCGTTGCATCCAGTGGCGCATACCGATGGCTCTCCGCTCGGGTGCCATACCTCGACGTCCGACAACAATCTGCCCCGACTGTTGTCGAATGTCAAGGTATCAAGCGGACCGGTCAGGTGGGGTCAGGTACTTTGTGTAGAGGTCCCGGCAGCGTCGCTGCCGGGACCTCTACACAAAGTACCTGACCCCACCTGACCACCGTCAGAAGTTGGGGTTCGTGTCCAGCTCTCTCTGCGGCACGGGGAAGCAGGTGTCGTCTCCCTGTTTGCCACCCGGGAAGAGATCCACGCCATCCTTCAGGAAGCGGCGCAGCGTGGGCAGCCGCTCGCCAGTGAGCCAGAGCTCGCGCGCGCGTTCCCGCGCGAACACGGGAAGATCGGTGGTGAGCGTGCCCGTGAACGAGATCGGGCCGAGTCCCCAGTGATCGCTGCGGAGGTCGTTCACGATGTCCGCCGCGTCGCCAGGAGCGCCGCCGCGCAACGCGACCTCCGCCTCGATCAGCCTCGCTTCCGCGCCCGACGCCATGACGATGGGCACATCGGCCGTGGGATACTTGAGCTGCAGTACTACTGGCACTGCAGCGTTGAACGAGGTGAGATCGGGACGCTTCTCGATGAGCCCCAGATCCTCCCATTCATCGAAGTACGCCCACTCCTCGTGACCGGTGAAGTCGAGCGTCCCGTCGCCCACGGTGAACCGACGCGCTTCGTCGATCGCGTAGGTGAGTCGCGTGATCTTGTTCTTCTGCGCGACGCTCGCCGTGGAGTAGTACGCCTTGAACGAAAGCGAGTTCGGTACTGCGGCTGCAGCGGTCGCCGCGGCCGGATACTGGCCGAGCCAGAGATTCGCCCGCGCCTCACCGAGCTTCGACGCCGCGACCAGCTCCGCGTCACCCGCGGCCTGCGCCGCGCTCCCCGCGGCCTGGAAAGCCGTCAGGGCATCCGCCATCCGCTCGTCGGACGAGAGACCCGGTCCGCCGTTGATCGCGCTCTGACAGAACGCCTCGGCCAGGAGCATGCGCGTGTACGCCGCATAGTACTTCGCGAGCGCTACGCCCTCGAGCCGCTCGTTCTCATCTCCAGTACCCGCGGCGGCATCGAGGATGGCCACCGCGGTGTCCGCCATGAAACGCGCGGTGGAGAGCGGCGTGTACAGATCGCCCAGCAGTCCCTCGTTGTTCGACGTGATGCTCCTCGCATCCATCTCGGCGCGATACGGGAACGTACCGGCGAGGATCATCTCGTCGGTCAGGATCGCCGTATGCATCACGTAGTAGTCGAACATCGACTGGAACGCGCCGCGAACGCCGTTCACGGTCAGCGCGGTGGACCCTCCCTGGAGATCGTCGGGGGTGAGGTTCACCGGATCGTCCACTCGCAGCAGGTCATTGCACGCGGCCGCGGCTACGAGTCCGAGTCCCACGAGCAAGGCGCGCGCGGTACGTACTGCCGTGCGAGTCGTGAAGGGTGCCGTACGCTTCTTTCTTCCCAGCAGATCGGCACCGCTGGATTCCATATTAGTCATCACCGGGTGCTCAGTAGTTGAGGATGACACCGAACGAGACGGCACGCGTCTGACCGGCGCTGAAGAAGTCACGCTGCGAGGCGTTCTGACGCCCCTGACTGTTCACTTCGGGGTCGGGACCTGGATAGTCGGTCCAGGTGGCGAGGTTGGTGCCGGTGACGCTGAGGCTCGCGCGCGAGGCTCCGAGTCTCCCCGCCCAGCGGTCGGGGAGCGTGTACTGCGCCGAGAGCGAACGCAGCTTCACGAAACCGCCATCGTACAGGAACATGTACGGCTCGAAGTTGGACGCGGGATCGGCCTTGAGCCGCGCCGTCGTCGTGGGGTTGCCGTTGGCATCGCGCTCGTACTTCGCGGCGCAGGTGCCGAACGACTGACGGCACTGGTACACCTCGGTGTAGTTCACCTGCTTGTTCCCCTCGGAGAACCCGAGCTGTCCGAAGAATGTGAGCTTGTTGCTGAAGAGCGACAGAGTGGACGAGAGCGAGCCAGTATAGGTCGGTGTGGGCTGTCCCACGTAGACGGGAGTCGCGGCCACCACCACGTTGTCGCTCCCGTCGATGCTGACCGGGCGCATGAAGTAGGCGCCGAAGGCGTAACCCTCGCGGTGCTCCTGCAGGCCGCGCCCGCCCACCGCGATCGGCGCCGCCAGTTCGGTGATCATGCTGGTGACGTGCGTGGCCGCCACGCGCATGGACCACATCGTGCCCTCGCTTCTTAGCAGAGTCGCGTCGACCGCCGCCTCGAAGCCCTGGTTCTTGACGCCTCCCACGTTAGCCCAGACTCCCGACGGGAAGCCGTTGGAAGGCGGGAGCGGACGCAGCACCAGCGCATCCTTCGTGAGCTTGTCGAAGTACGTGAACTCGACGCCGAGGCGATGGTCGAAGAGCGAAGCATCGAAGCCCAGCTCCAGCTCCTGGCCGCGCTCCGGCTTGAGCTCCGGATTGCCCTGCCGCTGAGTCGCGAAGCCGGACGCCGCCGAGCCGTCGGGGAGCGTCACCGCCGTGACCGCGAGCAGCGTGGTCGCGTCGAACGATCCGGGCTGCTTGCCGGAAGTACCCAGCGCGCCGCGCAGCCGGAACTCATCCACCGGAAGCGCGGGGAACCACGACTCCTCACTGATCACCCACGATGCGGCGATCTTGGGATACGCCACCGAACCGAGGTTGTTGCCGAACGCGCTGTTCCTGTCGAAGCGAACGGCGGGTGTGATGTAGAGCCGATCGGCGAAGCTGAGCTGCTCCTGCACGAACACGCCCATCGTGCGGACCTCGTTGAAATCCTCGCCGCCCGCCGTGGCCGCGCCGTTGCCGACAGTGTACGCGCCCGGGGGGAAGCCGTACGCGGTGGACGACGCCGCGCGAAGCTGGCGCGTGTAGTACTGGCCGCCGAAGGTGGTCTGCGACACCCAGTTGTCGGTGAGGTTGAAATTCAGCGCGGTCGTGGCTTCGAGAGTCAGCGTGCGATTCTGCACGTCGTTCACGTTGCGCCACGGATCGCTGTCGAGGATCTTCATCGGTACGTTCGGGATCATGCTCCAGCCGTACTCCGAATAGGCATCGTAGCCGACCGTGAACCGGTTGGTCCACACGCTTCCCTCGGTGTGCGTGACGCTGGCCGATCCCGTGTAGCGCTCGAGCTTGACCTGGTTGTCCATGGTCTCGAGGCGCGCGAAGTTGTTGCTCCCCTGGAAGGTGCGGTCGTAGTCGCACATCGCGGCCGTGACGTCCGCGAGCGGGTCGGTCGTGACCCGCGCTTCCTCGAGTGCGCGCGGGCAGGTCTCCATCGCTGCGCCGCCGGCGTTCGGATCCACTGCCATGATCGGCGTCCACATCGGCTGACCCAGCGTCACCGCGCCTATGTAGCCCCAGCTCTCGCCGTCGTTGTAGTTGTAGGCCGTGGAGCTCGTGGTGTAGCCGTTGGACACGGCGATCGTGACGTTCTCGCGCGGCTTGAGCGTGAAGTTCCCGCGCACGTTGTAGGCGCGCTGGCCGTTCGTGGCGAAGACGCCCTTCTGATCCTTCCAGTCGAAGGATGTGAAGTAGTTGTAGCTGTCGTTCCCGCCGCGCAGCGAGATGCCGAGCTTCCCTATGGGACCGTTGCGGAACGGATCGTAGTAGAGATCCTTGTCGGGGACGTTCGCCGAGCCCTTGAGGTTGTCGATGTAGTAGGTGGTGTCCTTGTACTGCGCACCGAGATCGACGTTCGGATTCCAGGCGCGGACCGAATAGTCATTCGGATCCCAGGAGATTCCATATTCGCCATGCGCGGAGAACTGCGCTCCGTCCGCTCCGCTTCCGTTCTTCGTGGTGATGCGGATCACCCCCGCGGCCGCCTCGGTTCCGTACAGCGTCGCCGCCGCCGGCCCCTTCACGATCTCGATCGAGGCGATGTTGTCGGGATCGATGTCGAGCATGCGGTCCGACATCGCGCCGCCCACGCCGCGGCCGCGCGCGTCCGTGTTGATGCGCGCCCCGTCCACGTACACGATCGGCGTGTTCTCCAGGTTGATGCTCGTGTTGCCGCGGATCTTGATGTTCGCGGCGTTGCCGACCGTGCCGCTCGCGCTCGTGATGTCGACGCCGGTGGCGTTGCCCTGGATGAGTGTAGCGATGTTGCTGGGCGCCTTGAGCTCGGTCTGCTTCGCCGCGTCGATCGTGCTCACGGCGTTGCCGATCTCGCGCTTCCGCTGCTCGCCAGTCGCCGTCACCACGATCTCGCTCAGCGAAACGGCGGCGCTCGTGAGCGCGAAGTCCGCGGTGGCCCTCTGCCCCGCCGCGACCTGCACGCTGCGTGAGGTGGAGACGTAGCCGATGCGACGCACGTTCACTTCCACCGTGCCCGGCTGCACGCCGCTTATCGAGTACGTTCCCTCCGCACCCGTCGTGGTGCCGAGTGTGGTACCGGTGATGAACACCTGAGCGGCTACCAGTGGCTGGCCGGTTCCGGCATCCGTGATCGTTCCCGTCACGGTGCCGCCGCCCTGCGCACCGGCATTCGCCGCGGTCACGGCGATGACGAACAGTGGGAACGATAGCGGAATCGCGAGCAGCCTCGCGAAGCGCGCGAACTTCACTGGGGGCATACATACCTCCCTGACGCGGTACGGTGATGCGTGTGAGCGAGCTCCGCCGAAGGCAGCTTGCATGCCATGTACGGGAGCGCTCCGCACGACCGCGAGCTGCGCCGCCAACTCGCGAAGCCGTCTGCGATTACGGACCGGATCGCGACACGCCGACGGCGCCCTCTCCCGCTCACCCCGCGCTTCCCGCAATCCCGTGGATGCACCGTCCGCAGCATCCACGATGCGTCAGTGGCGTGTTAGACTCGTCCGTTCCGCGGACAAGTCGTCGGCCGGCCGTGCACCGTTCGTGCATACGTCGCGCTCGGCTGTTGCCAAGCGAAGCACGTTCGTTATGTTGGCACTCAGAACCCCCTCACCCGGAGCGCCCCGGTACCCGCCTGTGACTGAATCCCGGTCTCTTCGGCCGCTCGTCCGCGCCGCGCTTCTGCTGCTCGGCATCCTCGCGCTCGTGAACGTTCCCTTCTCCGTGCCATCTATCGGAGGAGGCGACCGCTCATTCGGATGGTCCACGAAGCGCCAGACCGATGGGAGCCAGGAGCAGGTCGTGACGCGCACGCTCCGTCGGGCACGCGCTGCCGGCCTTCTCCCCGGCGACCGCGTTCTGGTGATCGAGGGGACGGCGGCCGATTCCACCGCCATCGAGGCTGTCCGCCGCAAGGCCGTGGCGGGAGACACTCTCGATCTGCTCATCCGACGCGGAACCGAGCAGCGGCTGGTACGTGTTCCGGTCAGCGACAGCTCGCCGAGCTATCTCGGGTTTCTCAGTTACGTCGTGCTGCTCGCGCTGGTCGCGTGGCTCGTGGGAATGGCGATCGTCGTATGGCGCGGGCAGCGAACCGACGCGCTCCTTCTCGCCGCGGGACTGCTGCTCCTGCCGCCAAGCTTCTTCCCCAGCGGCATCCCGGGCGACGGCGTGCTCACCAGCATCCTTCGCATACCATGGCAGTTCGCCGGCGCGAGCTACGCCATCTTCTTTCCCGCGACTCTGCTGCATTTCGCAGTGGTCAAGGGGAAATGGCCGCGCGCGCTGAAGTCTCCCGTCGCATGGATACTCCTGTACGCCGCGCTTCTCGGTGTGATGGTGACGACCAGCGGATCCGTGAGCGATCTGCTGCGCTGGTCGCACGCCGGCGGCGGCCACCACGCGCGCGCCTTCGCATCCGTCGCGATGAGCGTCGCGGTAGCCGTCGTCGCCTGGCGCATCTACCACAAGCAGAAGGTCTTCTCTTTCTCGATGCGCTGGCTGGCCGGTGCGATCATGCTGGTCGCCATCACCACCAGCGGTCAGATCCTGCTCGGGACCTACGCTCCGGCATGGATCGGCACCGAGGCCATGGCGGAATTCGACTCGCTCACTCTTCTGCTCCTTCCCACCCTCACGGCGTTCCATTATTTCGTTCCGCGAACCAGTGATGGAGTCTGGGATTCACAGCGATGGGTGAACAGCACGAGCTGGATGGTGGTCACGTGGGTCTACGGCCTCGCGCTCATCGGCGTCACGGGCGCGGTTCTGCACATGACCAACCAGCGACTCGGCGGCGCGGAGTGGCTGCTGTTCGTCGCGATCATCGTGACGACGCTCGCGCTCTCGCCGGTGCTGCAGCGCGTACGCGAGCTGGTGGACAAGCGCCTGCTCGCCGACTGGATCGAGCGCGAACGCGCCGCGAACGGCTTCGTGGAACGGATCGGCCGCCAGCTCGAGCTCCAGCGCATAGCCGCGAGCGTGGCGCGCGAGCTGCCGGCGGTACTCTCGGTGGCGTCCGCCCGTCTGCTGCTCGCGCGCGAGTCGATGGAGGAGTGGCTCGGCCAGGATCCGACGATCCCGCTCGTGGGTGTGAGCACGTCGCCACGCTCCGAAATCGCCGCCGCTGCGCTCGACGCCGCCGCGCCCGGCGACACCGACGAGATCATGTTTCCGGTGCGCGACGCCGAGGACACCATCGTCGGCGCGTTGTGTGTGGGACGGCGCCTCGATGGCCGCGACTTCGATGCCGCGGGAGATGGTCTCTACTGCCTCGTGTGCCAGGGAATCTCCAACGCGCTCGCGAATGCGCGATCGTACATCGCGCTGCACCGCGCGCGTGAGGAGCTGGCCGAATCCGAACGCATCGCTTCACTCGGCGTGCTCGCGGGCGGTCTCGCGCACGAGATCAAGAACCCGCTCGCCAGCCTGCAGATGGGGCTGTACCTGCTCGAGCGCCAGGGAGCGGATGTGAGCAAGCTCGCACGCATCCGCCGCGATCTCCGACGCATCGACGACATCGTATCGGGCCTTCTCCGCTTCACGAACCACGAGCCCATCGAGCGCCCGGGACTGGTGGACGTTCGGCCGATAGTGAGCAACTGCGTGGTGGAGCTGAGACCGCTCGCGGAAGATCGCGGCGCCAGACTCACCGAGCGCTATGCTTCCGGACCGGCACGCGTGCTCGGCCTTCCCGGTCAGATCAGACTGGCGATATCCAACATTCTCACCAACGCGATCGACAGCATCCCCGAAGGCGGCTCGATCCACGTGGAGCTGGAGCTCTCGGATTCGCACGTCGAGGTGAGCGTCAGGGATACCGGCCCTGGAATTCCATCGGAGCTGCGCGACCGGATATTCGAGCTCAATTTCTCCACCAAGCCTGGCGGCACGGGAATCGGGCTGGCGCTCGCCAGGCGCGAAACCGAGAGACTCGGCGGTCACATCGATGTCGAGAGCAACAGCGGCACGGGTACGTCGCTCCGGATAGTGCTTCCGCGCGCGTACCTGGAAGACAGCAAGACGGTAGCTTGAGGGTACGATGCCACTACATCGTTCCCTCCGGGCCGACACGAACGGCGTTTCCTTCGAGAGGTCATGGTGATGCGACGACCACGCTTTCTGATCATCGACGACGAGCGCAACTTCCGGGAGTTCCTCGCAGAGGCGCTCGAGGTCGAGGGGTACGTCGTGACGCAGGCAGCGACCGCGCGCGCGGGACTCGCGCTGGCGCGGCAGGAACTGCCGCAGATCGTGCTCCTCGATCAGAACCTTCCCGACGGCTCCGGGCTCGATCTCATCCACGGACTGCGAGACCTGCCGAGCAATCCGGTGATCATCATGATCACCGCGTACGCCGGCTACGACAACGCGGTGCGTGCGGTGAAGGCGGGCGCGTTCCACTACCTGAACAAGCCCTTCGGCTTCCCCGAGCTGCTGGACGTCGTGGCCGAGGCGTGCGTCGCGTTCCCGGCGCTCGGCCAGCCGGACGAGCTGGAGATGCTCGGCGCGCTCGTGGGCTCGCATCCGAGCATGGAGCAGGTGAAGCAGCGGATCGCGCGAGTGGCGCGCGCGCCGGTTTCCACGGTGCTCATCCGCGGCGAGTCGGGAACCGGAAAGGAGGTGACGGCGCAGGCGATGCACAGCGCGAGCGACCGCGCGTCCATGCGGCTGGTCTGCGTGAACTGCGCCGCACTCACCGAATCGCTGTTGATGGACGAGCTCTTCGGCCACGACAAGGGAGCGTTCACCGACGCCCGCAATTCACGCGAGGGCGTGTTCGAGCACGCACACGGCGGCACGCTATTTCTGGATGAGATAAGCGAGATGGGTGCACGCGCGCAGGCCGCACTCCTCCGTGTGCTCGAGCAGCGCTGCGTGCGACGCATCGGCGGCACCACCGAGATCCCGGTGGACGTTCGGGTGCTGGCAGCCACCAACACGGACCTCGAAGAGCAGGTAGCCAACGGCAACTTCCGGAGCGACCTGTACTACCGTCTGAACGTGGTCCAGGTGGAGCTTCCGCCGCTGCGGGCGCGACGCAGCGACATCGCGGTGCTCGCGAACCACTTCTCGCGACTCCTCGCTGCGCGCTACAACGAGCCGCCTCGCACCATCACTCCGGAAGCGATGGAGCTCCTCACCGCGCACGACTGGCCCGGAAACGTTCGCGAGCTGCGCAACGCGATCGAGAGGGCGTACATCGTCGAGAGCGGGCCGGCGATCACGCCCGCCACACTGGCAACGGAGCTGCAGCCCGTGCGCTGCCATGCCAGGGAAGGCGTCACCGATACATCACGACCGTTCCAGGAGCTGAAGCGCGAAGTGCTCGACGATTTCGAGCGCTCCTACCTCGAGTCCGCGCTCGCCCGCGCCGGCGGCAACATCACCCAGGCCGCCGAGGAAGCAGGAATGCTCCGCCAGGTCTTCCAGCGCATGCTGGCGAGACATGGGATGAGTGGGGAAATGTATAAACGATAGAGGGCAGACAGCAGGAAGCAGAAAGCAGAGAAGGCAACAGGGGACAGG
>JBIQLU010000069.1:11309-14431 GCA_044463985.1 Gemmatimonas aurantiaca
GCGCTCGGCGGCTTCCACGGCGGCTGCGGTCTGGAGAGTGGGTTTCGCATCGGCGCCGTCCACGGTGCGGAGCAGCGAGTTCAGCTCACCGTTGAGGCTCGCTAGCGACGCGCCGGAGCCGCCGGCGGAGCGGCCGCCGCGACCCTCGAGAGTGGCCGCGACGCGGTCGAGTGAGTCGAGTGTCGGCGACACTCCGCCGCCCGATCTGGCGGAATCGACGCTCGCGCGGAACGCTCGCACCGCGTGCAGCGCGTCGTAATCCCTGCGCATCGCGTCGGTGATCCTGGTCGCGAGCGCGAACTGCTGCGCGAGCACCGCGCGCGGCGTGGTCACGTTCGGATCCATCTTCAGGGTGAGCTTCTTCGTATAGCTTCGGCCGCCGGCCGTGAGCTTCACCGTGTACGTCCCGGGAAGTGCCCACGCTCCCAGCGGGATGCGCGGCGTGTTCCGGTAGATCGCCGATATCGGATACGAAAACGAGAGCGATGCCGGTGGCGGATAGTGGACATCCCATACCAGGCGATGCATCCCCGCCGACGTCGACACCGTCATCGGCGGACGGATCCAGTAGTCGGGCACGTTGTCCTCGAGCGGCGGCAGCGGCTCGTCGTCGCTCGAGTAGCGGCGCACCAGCTTGCCGTTCGCGTCGAGTATCTCGATGGTCACCGGACCGGCAGCATCCGCGCCGAGGTAGTAGTCGATGATCGCGCCGTCCGGCGGATTCTCGCCCGCCGGTTCCTCCTGCGGCACCGGCGTATCGGTGTAGTTGTTCCAGCGAACACGGTAGGCGGTGGCCGGCTGAAAGAGATGGGCGCTCGATGCGGCCACCTGCGCGCTCGCCTGCCGAAGCGGCGACACGTCATCGAGTATCCAGAAGGAACGTCCGTGCGTTCCCACCACCAGGTCGTTCTCGTGTACCACCAGATCCCGGATCGAAGTGGCCGGCATGTTCTGGCGCAGCGACTGCCAGTGCCCGCCATCATCGAACGAAACCCAGACCTGGTTTTCCGAGCCTGCGTACAGCAGTCCCTTCCTCTTCGGATCCTCGCGAACGACGTTGATGATCGAGCCGTCGGGGAGCCCGTTCGTGATCAGCGTCCAGCTCTTCCCGCCGTCGTGCGTGCGGTAGATGTACGGCCGCAGGTCATCCAGGCGGAACGTGTTCACGGCGGCGTACGCGGTGCGTGCGTCGAAGTGCGAGGCGTCCAGCATGGAGATCTTGCTCCACGGCCGCTTCGCGAGCTCGGGCGGCGTGACGTCGCTCCATGTCTTTCCGCCGTCGCGCGTGACCTGTATGAGTCCATCATCGGTTCCAACCCAGATCACGCCGGCGTCCAGGTAAGACGGACCGATGGTGTAGATGACTCCCCGATGCTCCCCCTTCTCGGGATCGAGACCGGTGAACACGCCGAGATTTTCCGGAACGTCCGCGGATCTGCGCGTGAGGTCGGGGCTGATCTTCGTCCAGCTCGCGCCGCCGGTGGTGGTCTTCCAGAGCACGTTCGACGCGAAGTACAGCGTGTGCGGATCCACCGGCGAGAAGAGGATCGGCTGCGTGCGCACCACCCGGAAATCATCGCTGCCGCGACTCAGCGACGGCGATACGTTCTGCGTCTGCCGCGTGCGCCGGTCGAAGCGCGTCACCTTGCCGCCATAAATGATGTTCGCATCGAGCGGGTCGGGAGCGACGTAGCCGTATTCCTCGACACCCACCGGATACCACTGTCTGTACGTGATCTGGCCGTACGGTCCGCGGCTCCGGATGCACACCGACCCGCTCTCCTGCTGGCCGCCGCACACCCAGTACGGGAAGCTGTTGTCGGTGGAGACGTGGTAGAGCTGTGCCGTCGGCTGATTGTACCAGGAACTCCACGTCTCCCCGCCGTTCACGGTGATGATCACGCCCTGGTCGGCGGCGAGGATGATGATCTTCGGATCTCGCGGGTTGATCCACGCCCTGTGGTAGTCGTCGCCCCCGGGGGCGCCACGGAATGCCGTGAAGGTCCTGCCGCCGTCGGTCGACTTCCACGTCACGATGTTCGCCACGTACAGTACATCGGGATCGGTGGGATCGACGCGCACCTCGTTGAAGTCGCCATCACGCCCCCAGAGACGCGCGTCGTGATTCACCAGCGTCCAGCTCTCGCCCGAATCGTCGGAGCGATACACCCCCGCTCCTTTCCGAGCGCCCACCACGGCGTAGAGAATGCGCGAATCGCTCGCCGATATCGTGATTCCGATGCGGCCCAGTTCATCATCAGCGCCGGGAAGCCCATTCGTGATCTTCTTCCACGTGGTGCCGCCGTCGGTGGATTTGTACAGCCCGTTCTTCTCCGAGAGCGTCCACGAGCTTCCCATCTCCCACGGCGCCTGGCGAGCGGCCCACATCACCGCGAACACCGTCTGCGGATTGGCCGGGTCGATTGCCACATCGATTCCGCCAGTGTTCTCATCCGTGTACAGCACGCGCTGAAAATTCCGGCCGCCATCTGTCGAGCGATAGATCCCGCGCTCCTCGTTGGGCCCGTACGGATGTCCCAGCACGGCCACGAACAGGCGGTCGGGGTTTCGCGGATCCACGTCTATCGCCGGGATCTGCTGGCCGTCGCGCAGACCGAGATGCGTCCACGTATCGCCGCCGTCGCTCGACCTGTACATGCCATCGCCCGTCGAGAGGTCGGGGCGCTGCAGTCCCTCGCCGCTTCCGACGTAGAGCACCTTCGGATCCGACGGCGCGATGGCGATCGCGCCGATCGACCCGGTCGGCTGATCGTCGAAGATCGGCGTCCACACCCGACCGTAGTCGGTGGTCTTCCACACGCCGCCGTTGTTCACCCCTATGTAGAACACGTTCGGCTGATCCGGAATCCCGACTGCCGCCACTGTTCGACCGCCGCGGTGCGGCCCGATCATTCGCCACCGCAGCTCCGTGAAAAGCGCCGAATCGAGCTGCTGCGCGCCGAGCATCGCGCGCGGCGCCGCCGATGCGACAGAGGCCAGCAGCAGTACACGCGCGATACCAATCCAGTTCAGCATGATCTCTTCCTCGGTGGGCAACGGGGTCAGGTACTTCATGTAGAGGGGCAAAGCCCCTCTACATGAAGTACCTGACCCCGTCCTTC
>JBIQLU010000069.1:14531-19192 GCA_044463985.1 Gemmatimonas aurantiaca
GACCCCGTCCTTCACGGCGTTCAGTATTTCCAGCTCGTGACGTCCGCGCCCTTCGGAGCGGTCTTCGTCCAGTGCGCGGCCATCTTCGGGATGAAGCGGCTGTGATACGTGAGGCGCGAAAAGGCGTTGGCGTTCTCGTGGTCGCCGCTCCAGCAGTGCTCATCGCGCGCGCCGTAGTCCACGGTCGCGTCGGACGCAGGGTTCGTCGCGGACTTCAGGAAATCTTCCGCGAGGTACACGGCGTTGTTCAGGAAGAAATTGTCGGAGAGCCCGACGTTGAGATTGATCTTGCCGCGCAGCTTCGGACCGAGCGTCGCCCAGTCGCGCTGCATGATGTGCACGAGGTCGTAGTTGTCGCGCCAATACTGCGCCACGTCGTGATCGATGACGCCCGTCTCCTTGTTCCAGATGCGCTTCGGGTACCCGTCCTCTCCCACCGGCGAGAATACCGCCTCCCAGATGTCCCACTGGCCGCCCGAGCGCGTCTTGCTGCCGAGTGCCAGCTCCTTCAGGTTCGACTGCTCCACCGTCGACCGCGTCTGCCCGAGGTAGTCGCGCTCCCCTGGGCGAGGTGTCTTTCGCCACGAGCCGTCGGTGTAGTACGCGCTGCTGTCGGAGTAGATGTCGATAGTGGTGAACGCCCTGAAATCGACCGGGTCGGGGCAGTTCGCGTACGCGCCGTTGTATTCGTCCGGGTACTTCACCTGGACGCCCAGCGCCTCCCAGCCGCCTGTCGAACCGCCGTACGTGGCGCGCGCCCACCCCTGGCCGATCCCGCGGAACTGCTTTTCGATCTGCGGGATCAGTTCGTACATGATCGCGTCGCCGTACGGCCCGAGGTTCTCGGAGTTCACCGCGTACGAATCATCGTAGTACGGATTCGCGTGCTGGATCGTCACGAGGATCACACGCGGGAAGTTCGGGCCGGTCCACTTCCTGTAGAAGTCGTAACCGTACTGCTGCAGCACTCTCGGATAGCCGTACTTCTCGCACAGATCGCCCTCGTGCCCGTTCGGACAGTACCTGGCTATGCTGTCCGGCTGCGCCGCCGGGAGATCGGCATCCGGCGGCGTTTCCCTCCAGCCCGACACCGCGCGCTCGAAATGGCCCTGGTACACCACCAGCGGATAGCGCGCGTTGGGGTGCTCGGCCCACCCCTCCGGGAGCAGAACGATCGCACCGAGGTGCATCGGCCGGCCCCAGAACTTCGTGAGCCGCTCGCTCTCGATGTTCACGTACTTCACGTACTTCGTGTCCTGCGTCGGCGGGAGCGGCCCGATCACCTTGTCGAGCGTGATCGCCACCTCGCCTCGCGACCCCGGATCGATGTGAACCTTCTTCGGAGTGCTGTAAAGGTTGCCGGGAGCACGATTCCACTGCTGCCCCTCACCGCGATCCATCGGCAGCTTCACCACGTGGCCGTCGCTGCGGTTGAAGGTCTCGTACTCGTGGAGCAGCGCCTGCACCCAGTAGTCGCCGGGCGGCAGGTCGGCCAGACGCCTGACCGGGTAGCCGGCAGCGGCTCCATCGATCACCACCGTCTCCCCGGAACGCAGGCCATCCACGTCTATGCCGAACACCTGCTGCGTAGCGTCGCCATCCGCGATCTGGAAACGCGGTTCGCGCGTGCTGTCCGTGGAGATGAGCACCAGCATCCGGCCATCCAGCGCGTTCTCGACGCTGTCGGGAACGCTCACCACGAAACGGAGCTTCGAGCCGTCGGCTCCCGCTCCCTGGCCGCACGCCGCCAGCGTCAGAGCACAAACGGCGAGCGCGACGAGTCTGAAACTCGCTCCGCCCGACCGACCGGTATGTTGGTGCATCTGCCGCAACCTCGCTGTGTGAAGTGGTGGTATGGCCGGACGATCCGGCGAATCAGTTTGCCGAGCGCGCTGCAGCGGCCAGGCTGTCGTTCGCCGCCCAGACGCGCAGGAGATTACCGCCCCACAGTTGCCGGATCTGCTCGGTGGTGTAGCCGCGCTTCAGGAGCTCGGCGGTCACGTTCCACGTTTCGCTCGCATCGTTCCACCCGGTCACTCCGCCGCCGCCATCGAAATCGGAGCTGATGCCGACGTGGTCGATTCCGATCAGCTTCACGGCGTGGTCGATGTGATCGACGAACTCCTGCACCGTCGCCTTCGGCCACTTCTGCTCGATGGCTGCCATCTCGGTGTCGTACATCGACCGCTTGTCGGCTGGCATGTTGCGGAACGCGCCACGCGTGGTGAGTCCGTACTTCTGCCGCAGAGAGTCGATCGCGGCGAGCTTCTCCGGCGCGGGCGCCTTCACGTAGCCGTCGAAGGCCACGATCTGGATCACCCCACCGTTCTTCTTCAGAGCCTGGAGCTGCTCGTCGTCCATGTTGCGCGGCACGTTCGCGACCGCGGACGTGCTCGAGTGCGAGCCGATCACCGGCGACGTCGAGAGTGCGGTCGCCTGCATCATGCACTCCTTCGAGACGTGCGACACGTCGACCATCATCCCGACACGGTTCATCTCGGCCACGACCTTCTTCCCGAAGTCGCTGAGACCGTGATGCTCGGGCCCTTCGGGATCGGTGGAGGAATCGCAGATGTCGTTGTTGCGCGTGTGCGCGAGCGTCATGTAGCGCGCGCCGAGGTCGTAGTACTTCTTTATGAGGCTCAGCTCCTTCCCGATGACGTAGCCGTTCTCGATGCCGATCGCGGCCACCAGCTTCCCGTCGGCGTGGATGCGACGTACGTCGTCCGGGGTGTACGCGATCTCGATCATCCCGGGATACATCTTCTCCGCCATGCGATGTATCGCGTCGAACTTCTGCATCGCGTCCGCCTTCGCCTTGTCGTAGTTCTCCGGCGTGCGCGGCGTCTGCCCGACGAATACCGCGAAGAACGCCACGTCGAGACCGCCGTCCTTCATCTTCGAGAGGGTGACCTGACGCTGTGCATCCAGCGGGTCCACCTCCGCGGTCGCAAAGTTGCCGGGGATGTCGTCGTGGGTATCGATGGTGATCACGCTGTCCTGGACGGCGCGGGCGCGCGCCTCGATGTCCAGATCACCTTCGGGCTGGGACTTCGCCGTGCAGGCCGCGAACACGACGGCCGGAACGAGGATCAACAGCCGACTCGCTTTCACTGTAGCACTCCTTTCTGTTTGATATTCACGTGATGGATGGTCTTCGCGGGCGGGTCAGCTGTTCATCCCTCCGAACGGCGTCTCGATCGACGGGCTCTGGGGCGTGAGCAGCTCCGCGCCGCTCGGCGTGATGTGCATGTCGTCCTCGAGACGCACGCCGAACTCGCCTGGAATGTAGATCCCCGGCTCGTCGCTGAACGTCATCCCGACCTCCATCGCGAGCGTATTCCCTCGCACCAGGTATGGCCACTCGTGGCCATCCATCCCGATACCGTGACCCAGGCGGTGCGAGAAGTACGTGTAATCCGGTCCGTAGCCGGCATCCACTATCACCTTGCGGGCTGCGGCATCGACCGACTGGCATTCGGCGCCGGGCTTCGCCGCGGCGAGGGCCGCCGTCTGCGCCTTCAGCACGATGTCGAAGTTCTGCTTCATCTTGTCGGTGGGCTTCCCCAGCACGAAGGTACGAGTGAGGTCCGACTGATATCCCTCCACGTTGCACCCGCCGTCCACCATGATGATGGTCCCCTCCCGGATCGTCTGCGGCGTGCGCGAGCCGTGCGGCAGCGCGGAGTATTCGCCCACCTGAACGCTGGCGCCTCCGGTGAACCCGAGCTTGCGGTGCGCGGTGGAGATGAGGTCGCGCACGCTCGCCTGCGTCATCCCCTCGGCGAGTGATTCGTAGACGGCGCGATACGCGCGCAGAGTGGCGGCGCTGGCGAGCCGCATCAGGGCGAGCTCGTGGTGGTCCTTCACCATCCGGCAGCCCGCGGTCACGGGAGTGGCACTCACGACCTTCAGATTCGGCGCCGCGTGACCGATGCCATCGGCGAACATGAAGCGGAGCGTCTCCTCCGCGCCGAGCGTTCCGGACCTGATTCCGCGATCTCCGAGACCCTTCGCGATGAGCGCGTACGGGCTCTCGTGCTCCTGCCAGGTGAGGATGTCGGCGTCGGTTCCGAACGGGCCATCCTTCAACTGCTCCATGGCCCGCGCCTCCTCGAAGTGCGGCGCGACCATGAACGGCTTCCCCTTGGCAGGGAGCACCAGCGCGAGCAGCCGCTCGCTGATCCCCCACTGAAGCCCCGTGAAGTAGCGCAGCGAGGTGCCACCGGGAAGCACTATCGCGTCGACCCGGTTGCGCCCCATCAGCTCGCGCGCCTTGTCGAGTCGCGCGCGGCGCTCATCGTTGGAGATCGGCGTGGCCTGATCGGCCATCGAAGTCAGAGCTGCGATCGGCTTCGGGAGATCGTCGTCGGAATCGCCGCTCCGCGCAGCTTGCCCGCCCGATACACCGCATGCGGTTGCCGCCACCGCGATCGTCGACGCGCCGAGGAAGTGACGGCGCGAGAAGGTAGGAGTGCTCATGTCGCTCCACATTGGCAGTGGACATGCCACCGCCGAGTTCGAGTTGGTGGGGTGCGGGGCCGGACTCGCAAAGCATTGGGGAGTCGGCCGTTATGGGAGTTGGCGCACGCCGGGACAGGCAGGGAGGCGTGCCTGATGAATACGCACGACGCATCCACGATGATGTGAAGGTCGCATCT
>JBIQLU010000070.1:0-19125 GCA_044463985.1 Gemmatimonas aurantiaca
GCCCCCTTCACCATAGCGAGGGGTCAGGCACTCTAAAGTAGAGGGCTCGTGAGCGACGCTCACGAGCCCTCTACTTTAGAGTGCCTGACCCCTCTCCTGCCTTCTGTCAGTTCCCCCCTACCGTCGCCACCTGCGCGTTGTGATCCGGCGGCTCCACGCCCAGGAGATGGTGCACGAAGAAGTCGAAGCGCTTGACCTCGCCGTACGCGCCGCCTGAACCGTGGCCCATTCCCGGCACCACCAGCAGGTCGAACTGCTTCTTCGCCTTGATCAACGCATTCACGAGCTGCATGGTCGATGACGGGTCGACGTTCTTGTCCATCTCTCCGACCACCAGCAGCACCTTCCCCTGCAGGCGGTAGGCGTTATCCACGTTGGAAGACGCCGAGTACTGCGGACCGATGGGCCACCCCATCCACTGCTCGTTCCACCAGATCTTGTCCATCCGGTTGTCGTGGCACCCCGCGGCCGACACCGCAACGTCGTAGAACTCGGGATGGAACAGCAGAGCGCCCATCGAGTTCTGGCCGCCCGCCGAAGTTCCGTAGATCCCCACGCGCGTGATGTCGTAGTACGGGTACTTCGCCGCAACCGCCTTGTGCCAGAGGATCCGATCGGGGAATCCGGCGTCGGCGAGGTTCTTCCACGCCACATCGTGGAAGGCCTTCGAGCGATTCGAGGTGCCCATCCCGTCGATCTGCACCACGATGAAACCGAGCTCCGCCTGCGCCTGCATCCCGGCCTGGGTGCTGAAGGTCTTGGGAACGAAGGAGCCCTGCGGACCCGCGTAGATGTTCTCGATTACCGGATACTTCTTCTTCGGATCGAAGTTCGTGGGCCGGATGATCACGCCCCAGATGTCGGTCTTCCCGTCGCGTCCCTTCGCGGTGAAGACCTCCGGCGCGCGCCAGCCGGTAGCCAGCAGTCGCGATGCGTCGGCGTGCTCGAGGTCCATCACCTTCGACTGATCGCTCGTGCGACGCAGCTCCATCACCGTCGGCAGGTCGACGCGCGAGTAGGAGTCCACGTAGTACTCGTGGTCGGACGAATACGCCACGTCGTGCATCGCATCGGCGGTCGTGAAGGTCGTGAGCCCGCTCCCATCGAGATTGATCCTGTAGTAGTGAACGAAGTAGGGATCCTTCCCGTCGTACATCCCGCTCGCGTGGAACCAGAGCTGACGCTTCGTCGTGTCCACCCAGTCGACGCCGCGCACCACCCAGTTCCCCTTCGTGATCTGGTTCTTCACCTTCCCGCTCACGCCATCGTACAGGTAGAGGTGGTTCCACCCGTCGCGCTCCGACATCCAGACGATCTCCTTCCCATCGGCGATGTCGTAGCGGTAGAGCTTGGCCGAGTACTCGAAGAAGGTTGGCGACTCCTCATCGATCACCGCGCGCGCCTTGCCGGTGGCGGCGTCGACCTCGATGACCCTGTACGCCTGGTGTCCGCGCTGGTTGTACTCGAATGTGAAGGAGCGTGAATCCTTGCGCCACACGAGCGCGGTCATGCTGTAGGCGTTCGGGAAGAGCGTGCTGTCCACGGCGATCTGCCGGTGAGCGGCTACATCGAATACCACGGGCCGCTCCACGTCCAGCACGTCGCCCGGCTTGCTGTAGAGGAGGCTGGAGTATTTGGGCTGGAGCTGATCCTCGGGCGATGACTCGACGTAGTGCACTTCGCGCTGGTAGCCGGGCCTCACGCGGTACGCGGCGACGTGGCGCGAATCGGGCGACCACGATATCGACGAGGGATCGTAGGCATCGCCTTCGGACCCATCGGTGCTGAGCATCGTCCCGTCGCCGTCGCCCGTGGGACGTACGTAGACGTTGTAGTTGCGCACGAGCGCTTCCCACTTTCCATCGGGCGACCGCGACGGCCTGTCCGGCGCCTCGCGCCGCTCGCCGAAGAGGCCACCGCCCCACGCGCGGCGCGCGCGCACCGACGTATCGCGCACGACCGCCGCGCGCGTACACACGTAATCGGTGATGGTACAGTGCCAGCGTGCGCGCGAAGTGACCGGAGCACCGAAGCCCGGGTTCGGGCCGAGGGCGAACTCTATCGCGCTGTCGCCATCCACGAGTGAGAAGCCGCGGAACGGAAGGGAGCGCGCGGCTATCGTGTCGTGGAGCGCACGAGAGAGCGAGGCAGCCAGCCGTTCGTGGTCGAAGGCGGGCGCCTTGGTGCGGGCGTCGGCA
This sequence comes from Gemmatimonas aurantiaca, assembly GCA_044463985.1. Taxonomy (GTDB): domain Bacteria; phylum Gemmatimonadota; class Gemmatimonadetes; order Gemmatimonadales; family Gemmatimonadaceae; genus JADGGM01. The sequence continues at coordinate 2,199 of JBIQLU010000070.1, forward strand.
TCGACGATCACGAACGTGTGCCCTCCGACCACCGACTTGCGATACCAGAAGCGGTGGCTGTCAGCGAGCCACACCGGCGTATCCGGGTCGTCCACCACCAGACCCGCCGTCTTCTCGCGGTAGCCCTCGGCTCGGGCGTAGTCGGCGGCGGTCCCCTGTGCGAGGGCGGCGGAAGGCGGGAGAGCTGCTGCGAGCGATAGGGCCGCGATGGCGGCGCAGCGTAGAGGCGATCGCATCCTGGATCCTCCGGATCGGAACTGGGGAGGGAAGAGAGCGGGGACGTGGGTGGTGCGGGGAGGGGCATCGTCGAGCCGGCCGCGGCCGTGGTGCTCCGCCTTCGGCTCGTGGATACAATATACCGTCCTACACGGCCATTATCGCGCCGGACGGGAGCGCTGTCAATGGAGCCGCCTCCCCCTTTTTCCCCGCCCCGCGCCCTCCCGCATTCATGACCACCTTGCGCTCGGTCGTACAAATTATATGGTATCCCATAAGTCCCGCGGACGGTGGACTTCCACCGCCCTTCACGTACGCTGCCGACTCACTGCCACGAAGAGGAATCATGCAACGTCCAGCGTTACTCGCAGCAGCGCTGCTCTGCATCACTGCAGCCAGCGCGTCGGCTCAGCAGGAGGGCGCCACCATCACCGGTCGAGTGACCAGCGATGCCGGCGCCCCTCTCGCTTCCGCCAGCATCTTCATCGACGGCCTCGGCGCCGGAAGCCTCTCCCAACCCGATGGCCGCTACCACTTCACCGTGGCGGCCGACAGAGTGCACGGCCAGAGCGTCACGCTCCACGCCCGCCTGATCGGGTACAGGGAGCAATCCGTCCGGATCTCCCTGAACCCCGGCACCATCACCCACGACTTCACCCTCGTCGCCAATCCGCTCCAGCTCGGTGAAGTGATCGTGACCGGTGCCGGTACCAGCACCACCCGCGAAAAGCTCGGCAACGTCATCAATACCGTCTCCGCGGACGCCATCGAGAAGAGCAACGAACCGAACGTCGTGAATGCGCTCTCCGCCAAGGCGCCCAACGTCTACATCGTGTCGCAGTCCGGCGAGCCTGGCGCCTCCTCGTACATCCGCATCCGCGGCATCAAGTCGCTCTCCGGCAACGGCCAGCCGCTCTTCGTGGTGGATGGCGTTCCCATCGACAACTCCACCATTCCCGGTGAGGGAGGCGACCTCTACGGCGCCACGTCGCCCAATCGCGCATCCGACATCTCGCCGCAGGACATCGAGTCGATCGAGATCCTCAAGGGCGCTGCCGCTGCCGCCATCTACGGCGCGCGTGCTTCCGACGGCGTGGTACTGATCACCACCAAGAGCGGCAACGCGGGACAGACCCGCTACTCGCTCCGATCGTCGTACTCCTTCGACGACGTGAACAAGGCAGTCCCGCTGCAGAGAGAGTATGGACAGGGCTCCAATGGAGTCGCCGGAGGCTGCAACTCGCCCGACTGCCAGGCGTCGAGCCTTTCGTGGGGACCGAAGCTCGATGCGAACACCTCCACCTACGATCACTGGGGAGAGCTCTTCCACACCGGCCACTCCTTCGACAACAACCTCTCCGTGTCCGGCGGCAACGACCGCACCACGGTCTACCTGTCGCTCGGCCGGCTGCACCAGAACGGCACCATCATCGGCCCGAACAACTGGTACACGCGCAACAGCGCGCGCCTGAAGGCCAGCTACCAGCTCTTCGACAAGGTGAAGATCGGCGGGAACGTCTCCTTCACCGACGACCGCGGCGCATTCGCGCAGCGCGGCGGCAACATCTCCGGACTCCTCCTCGGTGGGATGCGCACGTCTCCCGACTTCGACCAGTTCCCGTATCTCGACCCCGACACGCACCTGCAGCGCTCGTATCGTTTCCCTCACCCGTCGGTTACATCGCTCACCAGATCGCGCGGCTACGACAACCCGCTCTTCTCCGCGTACGAGCTGCCGAGCACCGAGGAAACCGATCGCACCATCGCCAGCCTCGATGTCACGTACGATCCGCTCGACTGGCTGACGTTCAAGTACACGCTGGGCGGCGACTACATCGGCGACAATCGCCTCACCGGCATCCCCTTCACCGCCAGCGTGGCGCCGCTGGGCCAGGTGCTCCGCGGTCAGATCAACCGCCTGCAGATCGACCACAACCTGACGGCAACGCTCACGCACACCTTCACCGACGACTTCTCGGGCACGCTCACGCTCGGGCAGAACCTCAACATGAGGCGCAGTCGCAACGCGAGCGCCAGCGGCAACAACCTCATCGCGCCGCAGCCGTTCTCGCTCAACAACACCGTCACGCAGACGTCGGGCGAATTCAACTCGACCATCCACACCGAGTCGTACTTCGGCCAGGCCACGGCCGACCTGTTCGACCAGCTCTATCTCACCGTGGCGCTCCGCAATGATGGCTTCTCCACGTTCGGGAAGTCGAATCCGCGTGCCTGGTATCCGAAGGCGAGCGCTGCGTGGACCTTCACGAACGCGTTCGGCAACGGCGACCACACCGGCGTGATCAGCTACGGGAAGCTGCGCCTCGCGTACGGCGAGACCGGCAAGGAACCCGACGTGTACTCCACCGTCACCACGCTCAGCAGCGGCAGCTTCGGGACCGGCTGGGGCGACTTCCTCAACTCGGCGCTCGCGGGATACGGCGGTCTCTATACATCGGGCACGCTCGGCAACGACAACCTCAAGCCCGAGCGTCAGAAGGAGATCGAGGCCGGCGTGGATCTCGGCCTGTTCGATCAGATGGCCGATCTCGGACTCACCTTCTACAACAACAACTCGTCCGACGTGATCCTGAGCGTGCCGCGCGCTCCCACGAGCGGGTACACGTCGCAGCTCCTCAACGGCGCGCGCATCCGCAACCGCGGCTGGGAAGCCACGTTCAACATCCGGCCGATCACGAACGAGAAGCTCACATGGGAGGTCGGCCTGCAGTGGGCGAAGAACGAACTGCGCGTCCTCGATCTCGACGGCGCCGACTTCATCAACGCGGGCGGCGGAACCTTCTCCGACGCCGTTCCCGCAGCGACGGTCGGCGGCACGTTCGCCTTCCGCGGCTTCGGCTTCGTGCGCTGCGGCGTCAGCAGCGGCGACAACCTCCTGGACAACGATGGCGGCGTGATCGACCTCGCCGCGGACTGCGCCGGGAAACCCAACGGAGCACTGTACATCGACGCCACGGGATTCCCCGTGAAGGATCCCGTCAATCGCGTGGTCGGCAATCCGAATCCCGACTGGACCGGCAGCATCCGCACGGATCTCCACTACGGACGGTGGGAACTCTCCGCGCTGGTGGACCGCAAGCAGGGCGGCCAGGTAGCGAACATGACGCGCGGCGCGCTCACGTACTTCGGAACGCACGCCAGCACGAGCAGGCGCGACGTCGATCTCACCTTCGGTAAGGATCTCCTCCCCGGCGCGGTGGCCGGCCCCGGCGCAGGCACGACCGTCAACATCGGCCAGTCATGGTACACCGGTCTCGGTTCCAGCTACTCGGGCATCGTCGAGCCTTTCCTCGAGGACGGCAGCTACACGAAGCTGCGGGAAGTGGCGGTGTCGTACACCTTCGATCGCCCCTGGGTGCAGCGCGTCGGTTTCTCCAGCCTCGACCTGCGCGTGGCGGGCCGCAATCTCCACACGTGGACCGACTACAGCGGCGTCGATCCGGAAACGAACCTGGTCGGCGCTGCCTCGCTGGTGCAGGGCTACGACTTCTTCAACACACCGCAGACCCGGTCGATCGTGATCTCCGTCGGCCTGAACCGTTGAGCGCGAGGAGAACTGACTGTGAACAGATACATGAAGGCCGCGCTGACGGCCACGATCACGATGCTCGCATTCGCGGGCTGCAACGATTTCCTGAAGTGTGACGACTGCATCACCGACCCCAACTCGGCGACGAGCGCGACGGCGAACCAGCGCTTCGTCGCGATCCAGGCGAATCTCTGGCAGTTCATGAACGGCCAGCCGGCGCGCGTGGTCGCGATGTGGATGCAGCAGCTCGCCGGCACCTCGGTGCAGTTCCAGGTGTGGGATCAGTACCTCCTCGATGCCGGAATGGCCGATGGCGAATCGCAGGCGGTGTACACCGGAGGAGGGCTCGTAGACCTGCACGCGATCGAAGACGATGCGCGTGCACGCGGCGATCGCCTCTATCTCGGGATCGCCGAAGTGGTGGAAGCGTGGATGATGGGTACGGAAGCGGACATCTGGGGCGACGTGCCGTACCGCGAGGCCGCGAAGCCCGACTCGTTCCCTACTCCGCACTACGATCCGCAGCAGCAGGTCTACTCTGATGTGCTGGCACTTCTCGACGATGCCGTAGGCAACCTGGAATCGGGCGAGGGCGCCGGCCCTGGAGCCGCCGATCTTGCATATCACGGTGACGCCACGAAGTGGCTGCAACTCGCTCACACGATCGCCGCACGCATCCATCTCCACCTCGCCGAGCAGGATCCGGCCAACTACGCACTCGCGCTGCAGGAAGCGAACGCCGGGATCTCGAGCCCGGCGGGCGACTATCTGACGCTGCAGGCCGACATCTCCGGTCAGCAGAACGACTGGTACCAGTTCATGGTGGTGGGGCTTCGCACCGGGCTTCTGCGTGCCGGGAAGTTCGGCGTCGACCTGCTCACCAACTCGGGCGACCCGCGCCTCACCGAGTATTACCAGCGAGGCTCCACCGCCAGCGAGATCCTCGGTGCGGAGCCTGGCGAAGCGCTCGAGTCGTGGATGGGGAACGTGAGCGATCTGCGTCTCGCACCCGACTACAGACAGGCGCTCGTCACCTGGAACGAAAATATGTTGATCAAGGCCGAGGCTCTCTTCCACGCCGGGAACACCGATGCCGCGCTCGACACGCTGAATGCGGAGCGGGCGGCGTGGGGAGAAGCCACGGATTGGCACACGGCACTCACGCTGCCGCCGGTAACGGGCACCGTGACGCTCGATGACATCATGACGGAGAAGTACATAACGCTCTTCCAGAACATCGAGTACTGGAACGACTACAAGCGCACGTGCCTCCCCGCCCTCACTCCGGCTGCCGGCAAGGCGAACGTTCCGGGACGGCTCCTCTACGGCACCACGGAGCGACAGACCAACCCGAACGTTCCGGACGATCCGACCCGCAACTGGAACGACCCGCAAAGCTGCAACTAGACGACGGGGTCAGGCACCAGAAGTAGAGGTCCCGGGGCAGTTGCCCCGGGACCTCTACTTCTGGTGCCTGACCCCGTCGTCGGTCGTGGCGATCGCCTCGACCTTCCCCTGCATTCGCCGATTGAACTCGGGCACATCCTGCGATACCAGCTTCGTGAAACTCGTCTTCGCGGCAGCGAGCGACGATTGCAGCTCCTTCAACCACTCCAGCGATTCATCGGTAGGCTTGTAGTCGGCGCCGCCAGCCACATCTCCGGCGCCGAGTCCCACTTCGCCCGACAGCCATAGAAGCTGCATGTAGATCGCGGGACGCTCGACGTAGAACTTGTCGTCGCTCTGCAGATTGGCGCGCGCGATCAGCCGATACTCGGTCGCGAGCATCGTGCTGTCGATCGAGCGAAGCGCGGTCGCCGCATCGCCCGCGGCGCCGGGGAGCTGCTTCTCGACCTGCTCGCGCATCTTCTCGATCCGATTGATCATGTCGACCGTCGTATCGATCATCGAACGGATCGTGATCTGCACGTCGGTCGACGCCACGAGATCGGCGGCGCTCGACTGGATGGCCGGGTCCATCACCACCGAAAACTTCCTGGTGTAGCTGCTGTCGCCCACCTTCAGGCGCACGGTGTAATCGCCAGGCGCAGCGATCGGTCCGCGCCGCTGCGGACCCTCGATCCCCCAGTGGACCACCGGACGCGACTCCTTGCCCACGTAGGGGCCCTCCTCCCAGATGTGCGGGTTGTCGGGCGCCGTGGTGCGAAGCGCCACCTGACGCGGGCCCTCGTACATCAGATCCCACTCCACACGGTTGAGACCTACGTGGCTCGCGGCCTGGAGCGTACTGATGACCGAGTCGCGCGAGTCGAGGATCTGCAACTGCAGCGGCTTGCGCGGCGTTGCCTTCAGTTCGTACAGGAACTCGGCGCTCCCCGAGCGCGGATGCCGAATCGCGGAGCGCGGCTGATAAAGAAACGCATCAGCGTTCGCGGGAATCGAATCGGACTGCTCGAGCGTGGCGATGTCGCGCAGAACGAAGAGTCCGCGTCCGTACGTGGAGATCACCACATCGTGATAGAGCTTCTGAGGCGTGATCCACGAAACGGGAGCCGCCGGTAGACCGCGGTCGAAATGAGTCCATTTCCCGCCGTCATTCAGCGAGTAGTAGAAGCCGTGGCCCGTGCCCGCGAAGAGCATCCCTCGCCGGTTCGGGTTCTCCGCGAACGACATCACGTACGAGAGCGGGCTGTCGGAAGGGAGACCGGCGCTGATCTTCGTCCAGCTCTTTCCCATATCGGTGGTCCTGAACACGTACGGCGCGCGGTCGCCCACCAGGTGCGCGTCGACGGCTACGTAAGCGGTAGCTGCATCGAACACCGACGGTTCGATCTTGCGCACCGTGCCCCACGCCGGCATACCCGGGATGTTGGCAGTCACGTCGTTCCAGTGTCCGCCGCCATCGCTCGTGTACCACACCTTGCCGTCGTTCGTGCCCGCCCAGATGAGCCCCTTCTGCGCGGACGACGGCGCGATCGCGAACACCAGTTCGCCGTAGAACTGTCCGAGGTTGTCCGCGTGGAGTCCGCCGGAGGCAGTGATACGGCTGGAGTCGCGGGTGGAGAGATCGGGACTGATCACGCTCCAGCTCTGGCCGTCGTTGGTGGTCTTGAAGATCACCTGGCAGCCGTAGTAGACCGTGTGCGGATCGAACGGATCGATCGCGAGCGGCGGTGTCCAGTGGCAGCGGTACTTGATCTGGTCGGGCGGCGAGTCGAGCGTCATCTGCCACGGGCTCACCGTGCGCGCCACGCCGGTTCTCGCGTCGTAGCGCGTGACCTTGTTTCCGTAGCACGTCGCCCAGACGATGTCGTGATCGTCGGGCTGCGGTATGGTGAAGCCCGACTCGCAGCCGCCGAGTCCTCCCTCCCAGCCGACTTCGGGCCGCACCGTTCCGAAGGGCGGCGTGAAGAGGCTCGGCGCGCGCGGCTCGGGTGCGGCTCCGCCGCCCGGCACTCCGGTGCCCACTCCATAGCCGCTGTAGTACGACGGGACGTTCGGCACGATGAACGGCCGGTCGCTCGGTCCGCGCATGGTGCCGTCATCCTGACGATTGCTGTACACCCAGTACGGCGTGCGATCGTCCACCGCCACGTGGTACATCTGTCCAACAGGAAGTGTGGCTTCGTGGAAGGTGCGGCCGTGATCGAGCGTGATCCCCGCGCCGCCGTCGCCTGTGGTCGCCCAGTGATCCGGGTTCAGTGGATCCATCCAGATCGCGTGGCAGTCGCCGCAGCCGCGATCGATGATGGCGAACGTGCGTCCGCCGTCGAGCGAGCGATGCAGGCTGCTGCTCGCAACGAGTACTTCGTCCTCGTTCACCGGATTCACTTCCACGCGGATGTAGTAGCCAGCGCGTCCGATGAGCCTCCGGTCCCAGCTCGCCACCTTCCAGTTCGTGCCGCCGTCATCCGAGCGCCATAGCGACCCCTGATCGGCGGTCTCGATGAGTGCGTAGACGCGGCGCGAATCGGAGGGCGCGATGGCGACGTCGATCTTGCCGAGCGGCGACTTCGGAAGGCCGGCCGCTTCGACGCGCTTCCAGGTCGTACCGCCGTCGTGCGTGACCCACACGCCGCTTCCCGCTCCGCCGCTGCTCATCGCCCACGTGCGGAGCTGCACCTGCCACGTGCCGGCAAAGAGCGTGTTGGGATCGTGCGAGTCCATCGCGAGCCCCGAGCAGCCGGTGGTCGCATTCACGTAGAGGACGCGCTTCCACGTCTTCCCGCCATCGCCGGTACGGTACACTCCGCGATCGGGGCCGGAGTTGGCGAGCTGCCCCAGCGCGCAGACGTAGACGATCTCGGGATTCGTCGGATCGACGATGATGCGACCGATGCGTCCGCTGTTGCGGAGGCCCATGTTCACCCAGTGGCCGCCCGCGTCGGTGGACTTGTAGACGCCGTCGCCGATTATGTCCGCATCGCGGATGGCCCACGCTTCGCCGGTGCCCGCCCACACCGTGCTCGGCTTCGACGGCGCGACCGCGAGCGCTCCGATGGCCTGAACCGGCTCATCGTCGAAAACCGGAGCGAAGGTCTTCGCGCCGTCGGTGCTCTTCCAGACGCCACCGGATGAGGCGCCGATGTAGTAGGTGGTGGTGTCGCCGGGGACGCCGGCGAAGGACGCGAGGCGTCCGGCGTTGTGCGGTCCGAGGTAGTGGAATCGAAGCGGAGGCGGCTCTTCCGCCCTGGGTGGTCCCGAATTCTGGGGTCCGCGTCGTTGTGCGCTCGCCGCCGTCGAGCAGAGGGGGAAAAGGAGCAGAGCGGCAGTCAACGAGAGTAGGGACCGATGCACGCTCGACCTCGCTGTGCGCGGAGGTGGGACTGCAGGCCTCTGGATACGTTATCCAGCGCCGAACGACGGCGGTCGCGCGCCGCGCGCTCGCGCGCCCCGCCTTTCGGTCAACGCGCTGGCGCCTGCGTCCGTTGCGCTGCCCTGTACTCGGTGAGAAAACGCACCAGCGACTCTCCCGCTCCGAGGATGTGCTCACGCATGAGCTTCGCCGCTGCACGCGCATCTCGCTTCCTGCATGCGGCGACGATCGCGCGATGCTCGGCGTTCGCGCGCGACTCGCCGTGCGTGAGTGCGAGCTGCATTCTCAGATAGCGGTCGGCGTGGTGGCTGAGCCGCTCCACCGTGCGCATGGTCAACGGGCGCCCGGCCGCGGCAAAGAGCGTGGAGTGCAACCGCCAGTTCAGCTCGCCCCACTCGCTGACGTCGCCGCGCGCCAGCGCTTCCTCGTACGCGTCGAGAATGGCCGCGGCCTGCCTGAAATCGTCGGCGCTCAGCCGGGGCGTGGCGCGTCGCAGGAGGTCGGTCTCGAGGAGCGCGCGCAGCTCGAAGAGCTCGCGGATCTCCGCCACCGAAAAGGTCGAGACCACGGCGCCGTGGTGGGGCGTGAACGTCACCAGCCCCTCCGACTCCAACTGTCGAAGCGCCTCGCGAACGGGTATCCGGCTCACGCCGAGCTCGGAGGCGATCGCGTCCTGGCGGAGCTGGTCGCCCTCCGAGTACGTGCCGTTGAGTATCGACTCGCGCATGGCCTCCAGAGTGGCAGTGCCGAGCGTCTTCCGGGAAAGCGGGGCGTGCACGGCGCGCGGCCGCCGGGCGGCGCTCGCACCATCTCGCTTCTGAACTGCTGGCTTTGGTCTGGTCATGGAGTGACAATACCGCGGGGAAGGCGCGGCGCAAGCACGCGCGTGGCAGGACGCGGGTGGCGGCCGAGGCTGGCACACACCCGGATATTGGATACATTCTAGCCATGCAAATAACGGGCGTCAAAGTCTGGCGGGTCGACCTCCCTCTCCACGAAGGGAGCTACCGCTGGTCGGGCGGCAATTTCGTGGACGTGTTCGACTCTACCGTCGTCGCTGTCGAAACCGACGCCGGCATCACCGGCTACGGCGAGGTCTGCCCGCTCGGGCCCGCCTACCTCCCGGCCTACGCCGCAGGGGCCCGCGCGGGGATCGCCGAGCTGGCGCCGCAACTGATCGGCGCCGACCCGCTCGAGCTCGACGTGCTCGACCGCATCATGGCGGCCGCGATGCGCGGCCACCCGTACGTGAAGTCCGCCATCGACATCGCGTGCTGGGACATCCTCGGCCAGGCCGCATCGCTCCCCGTCGCCACCCTCCTGGGCGGACGCGTGGGCGACTCCTTCCCACTCTATCGCGCCATCTCGCAGGATACGCCCGAGGCGATGGCCGCCAGCGTGGGGCACTACCGGGCAGAGGGGTACCACAAGTTCCAGCTCAAGGTGGGCGGCGATCCCGACGTCGACATCGAACGGATCCACGCCGCTGCAGCCGTGCTGGAACGCGGCGACGTGCTCATCGCCGACGCAAACACCGGCTGGACGCAGCATGCCGCCATCCGCGTGGCCGACGCCGTTCGCTCGGTGGATGTCTACATCGAGCAGCCGTGCATGACCTACGAACAGTGCCTCGCGGTGCGGCGTCGAACTCCACGCCCGTTCGTGCTCGACGAAGTCATCGACGACATCGGCATGGTAGTTCGCGGCGCCGCGGACCAGGCGATGGACGTCATCAACCTCAAGATCTCGAAGGTGGGCGGCCTCACGCGCGCGCGGCGCATCCGCGATCTCTGCGTGTCGCTCGGCATCGCCATGACCATCGAAGACAGTTGGGGCGGCGACATCACCACTGCCGCGATCGCACACCTTGCACACAGCACACCGCCGGAACTGCTCTTCTCGTCGACCGATTTCAACAGCTACGTGACGGTATCCTTCGCCGACGGCGCCCCCCAGCGCCGCGATGGACGGCTCGCCGCATCCACGGAACCCGGACTCGGCGTCCGCCCGCGGCCCGAAATCCTCGGCGAGCCCGTATGGTCGACGGGGTCAGGCACCTGATTGTAGAGGGCTCGTGAGCGGCGCCCACGAGCCCTCTACATCAGGTGCCTGACCCCGTTGCTTACTCTTGCCCCGCGAACATGATGCAGCGAATCCTCTCCGCAGTCGCGCTCCTCGTTCTCACGCTGGTACCGGCGGCGGCGCGGGCGCAGTCGACGCTCACCATCGAGCGAATCTTCGCCTCACGCGACTTCACACCGGAGCGCTTCGGCCCGGCGCGATGGCTCGAGAACGGCGCCGCGTACACCACCGTGGAGAACGACGGGAAGGACATCGTACGCTACGCCACGGCCACCGGCGCGCGCAGCGTGCTGGTCTCGGCGCCCTTCCAGATCGACGACTACGAGTGGTCGCCGGACGGCCAACGCGTCCTGCTCTTCACCAACACGAAGCGCGTGTGGCGCTACAACACCCGCGGCGACTACTGGGTGCTCGATCGCACGAGCGGAAAGCTGACCAAACTCGGCGGCGATGCGCCCGAGTCGTCGCTGATGTTCGCGCGCTTCTCGCCGGACGGGTCGCGCGTGGGATACGTGCGGGCCAACGACATCTACGTCGAGGATCTCGCGAGCGGCAGGATCACGGCGCTCACCACGGATGGATCGGATACGATCATCAACGGGACGTCGGACTGGGTGTACGAGGAAGAGCTCGACCTGCGCAACGCCTGGCGCTGGAGTCCCGACGGCAGGAGCATCGCGTACTGGCAGTTCGACGCGTCAGGCGTTCGCGACTACCTGCTCGTGAACACCACGGACTCGCTCTATCCCACGATCAAGCGCATCCCGTATCCCAAGGCGGGCACCACGAACTCCGCGGTGCGCGTGGGCGTGGTGAGCGCCGACGGCGGCGCCACGCGCTGGATGAGCATCCCGGGAGATCCGCGCAACCACTACATAGCGTGGATGGAATGGGCGGCGAACTCGCGCGAGCTGGCCATCCAGCAGCTCGACCGACTGCAGCACACCGACCTGCTACTTCTGGCCGACGCCGGCACAGGCGCGGTGCGTACGGCGCTCACGGAGCGCGACAGCGCGTGGGTCGAAGTGGTGGACGACCTCACGTGGCTGAAGAGTGGTAAGGAGTTCCTCTGGCTGAGCGAACGCGATGGCTGGCGCCACGCATACGTGGTGGCGCGCGACGGCGGAACGCAGCGGCTGGTCACGAAGGGCGACTTCGATCTCGAGAGCGTGCAGGGCGTGGACGAGCGCGGCGGCTGGCTCTACTACATCGCCTCGCCCACCAACGCGACGCAGCGCTTCCTCTATCGTTCGCGGCTCGATGGGAGCGGGAAGGCGGAACGCCTCACGCCGGCCGACGCGCGCGGCACGCACGGCTATCAGATCTCTCCCGATTTTCGCTGGGCGTTTCACACGATGTCCACCGCCGACACGCCGCCGGCTGTCGACCTGGTCAGCCTTCCCGACCATCGGTCGCGGCGCACTTTCGTCGACAACGCGGGCGTGCGCGAGGCGGTAGCGAAGCTGGATCTTCCGCCGAAGCGATTCGTGCACGTCGATGCAGGCGACGGCGTCACGCTCGATGGGTGGATGATCCTCCCCGCGGGCTTCGACTCCACGAAGAGCTATCCGCTTCTGGTCTACGTCTATGGCGAGCCGGCGAGCACCACGGTGCGCGATTCGTGGGGCGGGAGCCGCGATCTCTGGTTCCACATGCTGGCGGACAGCGGATACATCGTGGCCAGCTTCGACAATCGCGGCACCCCTTCGTTGAAAGGGCGCGCCTGGCGAAAGGTGATCTACGGCGCCGTGGGCGTGCTCGCGTCGCGCGAACAGACCGCCGCGGTGCGCTCGCTCGCTCGTACGCATTCGTACGTGGACAGCACGCGAGTCGGCGTGTGGGGCTGGAGCGGTGGAGGGTCGATGACTCTCAACCTCATGTTCCGCTCGCCGGAATTGTACAAGGTCGGGATGTCGGTGGCGTCGGTGCCCGACCAGCGGCTGTACGACACGATCTACCAGGAGCGCTACATGGGGCTCCCCTCCACGAACGCCGATGGCTACAGGCGCGGTTCGCCGATCAACTTCGCCGAGGGGCTGCGCGGAAAGCTCCTCATAGTCCACGGGTCGGGCGACGACAACGTGCACTTCCAGGGCTTCGAGCGCCTCACGAACCGGCTGGTACAGCTCGGGAAGGAGTTCGACATGATGGTCTACCCCAACCGCTCGCACTGCATCTGCGAAGGCGAGGGGACCACCGTGCACCTCTACCACCTGCTCACGCGCTATCTCACGACGAACCTGCTGCGGTGACGATGGGGTCAGGCACTCTGTCGTGCGAGCGGGGTCAGGCACCTTTAGTAGAGGGCTCGTGAGCAGCGCTCACGAGCCCTCTACTAAAGGTGCCTGACCCCATCGTCACTGCAGCAGGAAGCCGCTCCCCAGCGGATCGCGCGGGTCGACCAGGAACCGCGACCGACCGGTGATGAATGCCGTGCCGCTCACCTCGGGTATCACCGCGTCGTGCGATCCCACGTACGTAGTCTCCACGGCGCGTCCTCCGAACACGCTCGCGCGGCCGAGGATGCTCTCCACGAGAATCTCCTGGTCCATGGGCAGCTCGCCCCGCGCATGGAGCTGCGCCACGCGTCCCGAGACTCCGGTGCCCGTGGGCGACCGATCGACTTCGGAGTCGGCGAACACGCAGACGTTGCGGCTGTGGTGGCGCGGATCCTCGGGCGGCCCGGTGAGAATCGTCCCGTAGAGAAAACCGAGATCGGGCTCCATGGGATGGACGATCGACATCGACTCGTTCACCGCGCGCGTCACCCGCGCCGCGGCCTGCACCAGCGCTGCGCTGTTGGACGGCGCGATCTCCAGGCCACACGAGGCTGCGGGCAGCACGGCGTAGAAGGCGCCGCCGAAGACGATGTCGGCACGCACCTCTCCGATCCCCGGCACGTCGAGCGCCAGGTCACGCTCGTACAGGAACGAAGGCACGTTCAGGAACGAGACGCGCGATACGCGCCCCGCGGAGTCGAGGTGCGCGGTAGCGCGAACCAGCCCGGCCGGCGTGTCGAGTGCGACCGGCGTCTCCCGCCCGCGTGCGGGGAACGCACCGGTCTCGATGAGCGCCGTGACCAGTGCGATCACTCCATGCCCGCACATCGTGCTGTAGCCTTCGTTGTGCATGAAGAGCACGCCCAGATCGGCGCGATCCGTGACCGGCGGAGTCACGACGGCGCCGTACATGTCGTAGTGGCCCCGCGGTTCCCACATGAGTGCCCGGCGCACGTGATCCAGTTTCTCGCGCATGTAGCGCCGCCGCTCGAGGATCGTGGCACCCTCCGGCTCGGGGACGCCGCCGGTCACGATGCGGAGCGGCTCGCCGGCTGCGTGCATGTCGAGCGTGGTGATCTCCGTCAGCTCCGGCGGCGAGGGCCGGGCCTCCCAGTCGAGTTTCATCCGTAGAGGTTCCCGGTGTCCGCCGCATCGAGCTCCACGAGAAAGTCGGCGATGTAGCGCGCGACGGCATTCAGGAAACGCTCTCCCTTCTCCGCGCTCGCGGCTGCGGGATTGCCAATTCCGGTGTCATCGCTCACCGCCGTCCAGCGGCGCGGCGCCCATGCGCGTCCCTCGCGCAACGCGGTGATCTTCGCGCGCCGCTCGGCGCCCGACCCGGCCTCCGACAACGGCCGCACGAGGTCGGGCGCGATATGCATCACCACACTCGTCTCCAGTTCGCCCGCGTGGTCGCCCGGCTCCTCGAAGAACGGGCGCGGGTCCACGCACTTGTACCAGTCGATGGAAGAGAGGAAGACGTTCGTGCGCGGCTGCAGCTCGCGGATGATCGCGCGGAAGTCGTTCCCGCCATGGCCGTTCAGGATCACCAGCTTCCGAATCCCCTGCCCCTCCAGCGAGCTCGCCACATCGCGCAGCACGGCGGCCTGCGTCGAGGGATTCATGTTGACGCAGAGCTTGATGTCGAGCTGCCCCGTGTTGACGCCGAATGGGATGGCCGGCAGCACGGCAATGCGCGCACCCGCATCCCATGCAAGTCGCGCCGCCGCCGCGGCCACCGCCTCCGACTCGATGTTGTCGGTGGCATACGGAAGGTGGTAGTTGTGCGCCTCGGTCGCGCCCCATGGCAGCACGGCCACGCGGTAGTCGGTGTCGCGAACCGTGCGCCAGTTGGTTTCTGCGATGATGTATGGACGATCGGTCATCTATGTATGGCCTCGAAAATGAAAGTCGACGAACGCCATGCATAGATGGAGGCCTTCGCACGAATATGCCAGCGGCTCCAGTTGCGCGGCGATCGGTTCCTTCTATCTTTCCCTGCCCTTCACCCATTTCCCAATGGCTCTCTTCATCCGCTCCCTTCGCAAGGCGTACCAGGACGTCACTGCCGTCGACGGGATCGACCTGGAAGTGGCCGACGGCGAATGCTTCGGCCTCCTCGGACCGAACGGTGCGGGGAAGACGACCACCATAGAGATCTGCGAGGGGCTCACCACGCCCGACAGCGGCGAGGTGCGGGTGCTCGGCCGCACGTGGAAGGAAGACGCGCGGGAGTTGCGCGAGCGGCTCGGCATCCAGCTCCAGGAGACGCAGCTCAGCGAGAAGCTGACGGTGCACGAGACGGTCCGCCTCTTCCGGTCGTTCTACCGCGAAGGGCGCGACGTCGAGGACGTCATCGCGCTCGTGCAGCTCGGCGAGAAGCGCGATGGCCGCGTGGGACAGCTTTCCGGCGGGCAGAAGCAGCGGCTCGCGCTCGCGTGCGCTCTGGTGGGCGACCCGGAGCTCCTCTTCCTCGATGAGCCCACCACCGGTCTCGACCCGCAGGCGAGACGCCAGCTCTGGGAGCTCATCGAGCAGTTCCGCTCCACCGGTCGCACCACTCTGCTCACGACTCACTACATGGATGAGGCCGAGCGCCTCTGCGATCACGTGGCGATCATGGATCACGGCAAGGTGATCGCCCTCGGCACTCCGCACGAGCTCATCCGCTCACTCGGTGCGGAGCACATGGTGGAGTTCGCGACGGCCGACGCCGCGCGGCTCGACACGGGCGTTCTCGAGTCGCTGGACGGGGTCCGCGCGGCGCGTGCGTCGAAGGATGGCTTCGAGCTGGAAGTCGATGCGCTGCACAGAACCGTGCCGGCGCTGCTGGCCGAGCTTTCGCAGCGCGGGATCGAGATGAACGAACTTCGCACGCGCACGGCCACACTCGAGGACGTCTTCGTATCCCTCACCGGCAGGCATCTCCGCGATGACTGAGACGACAACCAGGACCGACGAACGGTCACCGTCCGCGCCACCCGCGGGTACGCCGTCGCGAGGGCGGGGCTTCCTCGACAACTCGCTCGTCCAGCTCACGCTCGTTCGCTACAAGGAGTTCATGCGCGAGCCCGAGGCCGTGTTCTGGGTCTTCGTCTTCCCCATCCTGCTCGCGGCCGGACTCGGCATCGCCTTCCGCAACAGGCCCGCCGGGAAGCAGCATGTCGCGGTGGTGTCGAGCGCGCCCGGTGCCGCCGCGCTCGCGTCAGCACTCGGCAAGGACAGCTCGCTCGACGTTCAGCTTCTGGACGACAGCGCGGCCGCGTTCGCGCTGCGTACGGGGAAGGTGGCACTCGTGGTCGAATCGCGCGGCGCGGATTCCGTGGTCTATCGCTACGACGACACGCGCTCCGACGCGCTCTCCGCGCGACTCATCACCGACGACGCGCTGCAGCGTGCCGCCGGGCGACCGGATCCGGTGCGCGTGGGTGAAAGCCACGTGCGCGAGCGCGGCTCGCGCTACATCGACTTCGTCATCCCCGGACTGCTGGGGATGAATCTCATGGGAAGCGGGATCTGGGGACTCGGTTTCGCGATCGTCGACGCCAGGCGGAAGAAGCTGCTCAAGCGACTGATCGCGACGCCGATGTCGCGCGCGCAGTTTCTCCTCTCGTTCCTCCTCTCCCGGCTGACGTGGTTGATGTTCGAGGTGATCACGCTGCTCGGTTTCGGAGCGCTCGTGTTCGGCGTACCGCTGCGCGGGTCGATCGCTTCGCTGGCGTTCATCTGTCTGATCGGTGCGCTTTCGTTCGGAGCGATGGGGCTCCTGATCGCCGCGCGCGCGAAGACGGTGGAAGGCGCATCGGGGCTGATGAATCTCGTGATGATGCCGATGTGGGTCTTCTCGGGCGTGTTCTTCTCATCGGCGAACTTCCCGAAGGCGATGCAGCCCTTCATCCAGGCGCTGCCGCTCACCGCGGTGAACGACGCGCTCCGCGCCAACATGCTGCAGGGCGCCAGCCTCGCGTCCGTATCGGGCGAGCTCGCGATCGCGCTCGGCTGGTTGGTCGTGTGCTTCGTACT
>JBIQLU010000071.1:0-8600 GCA_044463985.1 Gemmatimonas aurantiaca
GCCGATGGACTTGCCCGGTTCGCGGTTGAACTGCGCGCGCGCGGGAGCGGGCGCGGCAGCGAGCAGCGCGAGCAGGATCGCGCCGGCAGCGGCGGAGTCGAGGAGACGTCGATCGGTAGCGCTCATGAGTTCGTTCCCGGAGTACGGTGGCTGGAGGCTATTGGGATACAATATACGAGATGCGCTGCTTCACGGAGCCACCACGTGCCCGGCCGCGTGCCAGCCTGCCGGCGCCACGCCGCCGTGGCGCCCGGGCGTATACTTGCATAAGAAACGAAGATGATATATAATTTCAATTGATGACCAGTCCCATCCAGCACCCCGCGCCCACTCCCGATGCCGTCCTCGGCGCCGCTCTCCTCGCGGCCGCCGAACGATTGGGCCTCCGAGGCCGCGAGCTCGCCGCCGTCATCGGCACCAGCGAGGCATCCATCTCCCGCCTCAGGTTCTCGCGCAGGCTCGACCCCGAGTGCAAGGAAGGCGAGCTCGCCCTGCTGCTCCTGCGCGCCTACCGCTCGCTCGACGCGCTCGTCGGCGGCGACGACGCGAAAGCCAGACTCTGGCTCCGCGCCGAAAACGATCATATCGCTGGCGTGCCTGCCGAGCGCATTCGCACCGTGGAGGGTCTCGTCGATGTCGTCCAGTATCTGGACGCGATGCGCGGGCGACTCTGAGATCCGCGAACTGCGCCTCGATCCGTGGCGCGCGGTCGAAGCCCAGCATCAGCTCTCCACTCGCAAGCTCGTCGCCAGCGCCGAGGAGCAGATCCTCCTCGAGGAGCTGATCGAAAGCGCCAAGCCGCCCATGCGCGCAGGCGCGCGGATGCACTATCTACTCACCACGCCATTTCGATACCCGCCGCTCGCCCACGGCTCCCGTTTCGCAACCAGGCACGAGCGCGGTGTCTGGTACGGCTCCGACTCGCGCGATACCGCGTTCGCGGAAGTCGCGTACTACCGCTTCGTCTTTCGCGAAGGGACGCGAGCGGATCTCGGCGTGATCTCCACGCCGCTCACCATCTTCCGGGTGAAGGCGCGCTCGGCACGCGCCGTCGATCTCGCCGCACCTCCGTTCGCGTCGTACCGGCATGCCATCGCATCGCCCGTGCGCTACGACGACGCGCAGACGCTCGGCAGGGCGATGCGTGAGGCCGGCGTCGAACTGTTCAGATATCCGTCAGCGCGTGATCCGGACGGCGGCTCGAACGTGGGCGCGTTCACGCCCGAAGTGTTCGGACGCGCGAAGCCGCGCGAGCTGCAGACGTGGCAGTGCGTGTCCACGCCCGACATGGTGGAGCTGGCGAAACGCGACTACTTCGGGCGCGAGCTGCTCACGTTCGCGAGGGATGTGTTCCTGGTGGATGGCCTGCTGCCAGCACCGGCGGTGTGAGCGAGCGGCGCTCCGCCGCCAGCGCTCGCGAACGATCCATGCTCGAGGAAGTGGAAGGTCTGCGCGATGACCTCGGGCGCGTTCATGATGAAAGTGTGACCGTACGGCACCACCAGCAGCTCGCGCATCCCGGCCACCCCCGCGCGCGCCACGCTCACCTTTCCGTCGTTCGGCCCGCCGAAGAGCGCCGCGGCCAGCGTGCGCCGCGGTGAAGCGCCGGCGATCACGCCGAGCTCGAAGTGAACCGGCGGAAGCGCGTCCGCAACGCCGACGGCACCGGTGCGGAGTTCAGGCGCGGCGGGCCCCAGCGCCAGACGCAGTAGAGGCGTACGTCCCAGCCAGTCCGCGAGCTCGCTGCCGCCACCAGGCGGCGCGAGCATCACGGCCCGTCCGACACTATCGTGCGGCAGGCGGTCGCCGGCCAGCGCCGCGCGGAGCACGATCCCGCCCATGGAGTGAGTCACGGCGTACAGCGGTCCATCCTCTCGCAGCGCATCGAGCGTCCGCGCCACGTTCTCCGCGTGCGCCGCGATCCCCGCGCGCCGCGACGCGTAGCCGATGTTGCAGATGCGATAGCCGCGCCGAGCTCCCTCCCCGGCGAGCCGCCGCATCGACCGCCGCGTGCGCCCCAGGCCATGGAGCAGAACGAGAGTACGCGCCATATGCAATACTCGTCACCGAGTCGAAATCTGGTCGAGCAGAAATCGCACGTTCTCCGGAGTGATCATCCGACCGATCAGCCGGAAGGGCACGCGCTCGCCGTGGATCAACGCGAGTGTGGGCACGGTCTTGATGCGCCGCCGCTCCGACTCCGCGCGCCCATCCGCCTCCTCGATGTCCCAGCTCCTGAGCGAGAGCTTCTCCGACTCGGCGATCTGCTCCACGACCGGCGCCTTCTCGTGGCAGACGCTGCACCACGGCGCGTGGAAGTAGGCGAGGTACATCTCGTCATCCGCCTGGGGCATCATCCATGAACCTCCGCGTCGCCATACTCGAGCGATCAGGTGAAACAAAAGGTGCCGGGAAGACGAACCACGGCATCGAGGCCATCCGTGTGTTGCCGTCTGCCGTACCCGGTAAAGATATTGACTGTGTGCGAGCTGGTCCGAACGATGCATGACAGACACGTTCCACGTGCAGGGATCGCAGTGCAGTCGACACTTCCGCTGCTGCCACCCGAATGCACTCCAACTGAACGCCCGAGGATTCATGGCCGCGAAATCCACACTCTCGAGTGCCGAACGTCGGCAGTTGCACCGTAACATCAACACGCTGCGTCGCAGGGGATGGACTCTCCGCCAGATCGCGCGCGAGATGGAGCTGAGCATCGCGGCGCTGAGCAACATGATGCGCTCCACGGATCGTGGCACTTCCGACGAGCGCGCCGCAAAGGTCGCGGAGCTCGTCTCGACCGAGGCGACGCCTCCTGCGCGCGTGCGGCGCGGAGGACGGGGCCGACGCCGGAAGCACGCAGTCCCGACGACTACCATCCCGACTGTCCATTCCGAAATCGTGCTTCCCGCAGCCACGATCGAAGGGATCTCGGCCAGCGAGCGCCGCAAGGTCTTCGCGGAGCAGCTGGAAGCCACACGCGCGCACATCTCCAAGGCGCACGCTTCGCTCCGCGCCACCATCGAAAGCGGCTCCGCCACGGTGGTGACGCAACCCGGCGTTCAGCGCATCCTCGACATGCTGCAGCAGTTGCACGACGAGCTGGCCGCGACGTGAGCAGTCGCATCCGAAGAAGAAGCGGTTACTTGACACGCTCATCGCACGCGCATATCATGCGCCCACCAAAATCGGAACTCTTCACCGGATCAACCGTGCTTCGCTTCGCGCAACGCGCCAACACCATCAACATGTGCTGTTCGATGATGTGTGCCTGCTCCCCAGGGAGTGGTCGCGGTTGCGTCGCATGCCCGGAAATCCCGGGGTGATCGTCGAGTAGACGTTCCGGTGCACGCAGCTTCGGGCCCGCTCCCAGTTCATGGGAGCGGGCCTTTTTCGTGTGCCATCGATCCAGCAGCATCTCTCTCACAGGTGCAGGTATGACAGGCAAGCATCATCACGCTCTCACCAGACAGCTCCTGCGCGCCGCCGCCGGCGCGCTCCTGCTGTCGTCCTTCTCACCACTCGGGTTCGCGAACCCGCTGTCGGCCCAGCAGGGCGACGCGGGGCGCCAGGTGCGAGGACGCGTCACTCAGGCCGGCGATGTGCCGGTCCCGTTCGCGGTCATCACCGCCACCGGTGCTCGATCGCCGGCGCGCTCCGATTCCGCGGGCGCGTTCAGCATCCGCGTCCCGAGCGGCAGTGCCACGCTCACCGTGCGCGCGATCGGCTTCACTCCACTTCAGACGCTGGTCGCCGAGTCGATCGACACGGTGACGGTGGTACTCGCGCCGCAGCCGCTCAAGCTCGGCGAGATCGTGATAACGGGCGAAGCGTCGGCGCTGGCGCGGCGCACGGCCACCACCGCTGGCGCCTCCGTCGACGCCGAAGAAGTGACGCGCGCGCCATCGCAGTCCATCGAGCAGGCGCTGCAGGGGAAGGTCCTCGGCGCAGCCATCAACATGAACAGCGGAGCACCCGGCGGCGGGGGGCAGATTCAGATTCGCGGCGCCACCTCGATACTCGGCAACAGCCAGCCGCTGGTGGTGGTGGATGGCACGATCATCTCCAACGACGCATTCTCGTCCGGAGCGAACGCCGTGACGCGCGCGGGCGGCAGCGTGGGAGGCACGACGCAGGACAACAACGTGAATCGCCTGGCGGACATCGATCCCAACGAGATCGAGAGCATCGAGGTGGTGAAGGACGCGGCCGCGACTGCGATCTACGGCTCCCGCGCGAGCAACGGGGTGCTGGTCATCCGCACGAAGCACGGCACACCCGGCAAGGCCCGCTTCACGCTCACTCAGCGTGTCGGTACATCCTCGCCGCTCCGCTACCTCGGCTACCGCACCTTCGGCAGCGTCGCCGAGGTGGAGGACCTGCCCTCGGGACAGACCTCCAACGCCGCAGCCACGGCGTATCTCGATGCACGGTTCCCGGACGGGAGCATTCCGGCCTCGGCCAACGTGGATCTCGAGCGTGAGTTCTTCAGCAATCGCGACCCCAGCTACGAAACCGTGGCCACCGCGAGCGGCGGGAGCGATCAGACGCGCTACTTCGTCTCGGCCACCAACCGGCACGAGGAAGGGATCGCGCCGAACACGGGAGCGCATCTTCTCTCCGGCCGCGTGAACATCGACCAGAACTGGTCGCCGCGGTGGAGGAGCTCGGTGAATCTCGGCGTGCTGCGCAACGTGCTCGATCGCGGGCTCGCGAACAACGACAACTCCTTCACGAGCCCCGTCTACGCGTTCGCGTATACGCCCGCCGTGTTCGACCTGCGGCAGCACGACTCCACGGGTCTCTTCGTGCGTAACCCGATCTACGGCGGCGGCTCGTCAGCGTCGAATCCGTTCGAGACGTACGACAACCTCACGCTCACGGAGGATGTCTTCCGGCAGATCGGCAGCGCGACCGTGAGCTACACCGCGCTCGATCGCGGCACCAGCCGCCTCGTGCTGGCGCTGCTCGGCGGCTTCGACCGCTTCGAGCAGTCGGGGAAGGTCGTGTCGCCCGGCTTCGTGCAGTACGAAGGACGCGATGGCTTCCTGGGACGCGCGCAGCAATCCACGACCGACGCGCTCAACCAGAACCTGCAGGGCACGGCTACGTGGACGCTCGCGCCCTCGTCCGTCGTGAACTTCACGACGTCGGTGGGCGGGAGCATCGAGCGGCAGGCCACGAACCGCTACGCGATACTCGGTCGCGGACTCCTCCCGGGCACCGACATCGCGTCGCAGGGGAACATCTCCACGTACCAGGAGCGCACGGAGTTTCGCGACCAGGCGCTCTTCGCCGGCGAGCAGATACTCGCGTTCGACGAGACGCTGGTTCTGAGCGGGGGCATCCGCGCCGACCGCTCCAGCGCCAACGGCGACCAGGCGCACTTCTACATCTTCCCGCGCGCGTCCGGTGCCTACCGCTTCGTGCAGCCGCTCCGTGGAATCGACGAGATCAAGCTGCGCGCGGGATGGGGCCAGACGGGGAATCGTCCGCGCTACGGCGACCGCGATGTGCTGCTGTCGCAGGGATCGCTGCTGGCGGGCCAGCCGAGCACGGTGAACCGGACGACGGTGGGCAACTCGCACGTGAAGCCCGAGACGCTCACGGAGATCACCACGGGCATCGACGTGAGCGCGCTCGACGAGCGGCTGCTCTTCGAGGCGACCACCTACACGCGCACGATCACCGACCTGCTGCTGCAGCCGGCGGCGGCACCGTCGACGGGGTTCAGCAGCTACATCATCAACGCGGGGAAGCTGCGCAACCGCGGCGTGGAGCTGGGACTCACCGGCGTTCCGGTGCGGAACGATGAGCTCTCCGTGACGTCGCACCTCGCCTTCCAGCGCAGCCGTGAGCGAGTGGTGGACCTGCCGCCGTCGGTGCCACCCTTCGCGGCGCCCAACAGCTTCGGTGCTTCCTTCGGCCGCAATCGCGTGACCGCGGGATACCTGAGCAGCGCGATCTGGGGGAACGTTCCCGTGGACGCCGAAGGGAAAGTGCTGCCCGTCGGCGCGTACGTGACGCATCCGGAGCTGGTGGCCGGGCGCGTGGACACGGTGATCGGCGATGCGAATCCGGACTTCCGGCTCGCGCTGGACAACTCGGTTCGCTGGCGCCGCTTCTCTCTCGCGTTCACCATCGACTGGCGCCACGGCGGCGACGTGGCCAACACCACCACGAAGCTGTACGACGAGGGTGGCACGAGTCGCGACTTCACCGCGCCCATCACGTCGAGCGAGGCGCTGCGCGGACTCCCGTCGTCGGACATCGCGAGCATTCCATCGAGCGTGCTCGGACTCGGTGACTTCCGCTACCAGGCATGGCACGGCGGCTCGGACGCCCGCGTGTATCTGCAGGACGGTTCGGCACTGCGACTGCGCGACGTTTCGCTCGGCTATGAACTCCCATCCAGCGTGGCCAGCGCGCTGCGCGCCGACTTCGTGCGCGTGCACCTGCAGGGACGCAACCTGCTGATGTCCAGCGACTACTGGGGCTACGACCCCGAGTTCAACAACTTCGGGAACCAGAACCTGAACCGCTTCATCGACACCGCGCCATTCCCCTCGGTGCGTTCGGTCTACCTCTCCATCGACCTCGGATTCTAGGACATGCCGTCATATAGAAAGAAAGAGCGCCGGCCGCGCCGGAGTGCGCGGCAACTCGCGATGATCACCGCCGCGGCCGCGGCCTTCGCGCTCATCGCCGGCGCGTGCGGCCCCGATCGCATCACGAACCCCAACAGCCCCACCGAGAGCGGCGTCGCGGGCAACCCGCTGCAGGCGCTCGGCCTCGCCGCCAATGGCGTGCTCGCCGGAGAGCGCGGTTCGATCGGCTCGTACATAGTCGCGACCGGCCAGTTCGGGCGTGAAGTATTCAACATCTCGCCCACCGAGAGCCGCGCGGTCACGTACTACTACGAAAACTTCAGCGATCCCACCGGCGGAGCATCGAGCGGCTGGAGCGATCGCTACGCCACGCTGCGCAACATCGCCACGTTCTATTCCACGATCGATCTCGTGCAGTCGCTCACGCCGGCGCAGCGCTCGGCCGCACTCGGCTTCGGGAAGACCCTCGAGGCGCTGGAGCTCACGTACGTGGCGGCGACGCGGAACAACCTCGGAGCGGTGGTCCAGGTGCTTCCCGATCCGGCGGGACTCGCGCCCTTCGTGTCGCGCGACTCGGCGTACAGCTACATCACTGCGCTGCTGGACGCGGGGTACGCGGAGTTGCAGGCCGCCGGCAGCACGCCCTTTCCGTTCGACCTCCCCGCGCCATCCGGCACCGGCTTCTCGGGCTTCGACACACCGGCCGGATTCGCGAAGTTCAACAGGGCACTCCAGGCTCGCGTGCAGGCATACCGCGCATCGCAGGCCGGCGGCGACGAAACGTTGTACCAGGGTGTGCTGAGTGCGCTCGACGAATCGTTCATCGCTCCGCTCGCAGCGGACAGGAGCAACCTCCGCTCCGGACCCGCGTATCTCTTCGGCAACCTCGGAACCGACGCGGGGAATTCCGTGAGCGCGATAAACCTGAACCTCTACGCTCACCCTTCGATTCGTGACGACGGGAGCGTGAGCACCAGCGACCTCCGCTACCAGGAGAAGATCCTCGGCGGCCAGCCGCTGCGCACTCCCGCAGATTCCGATACTCCCACCGACCTGCGGCTCAGCGTGTACGCGGACGCCACGTCGCCGATTCCGATCATCGATGACGAGGAGTTGATACTTCTCCGGGCCGAGGCGCGCTGGTTCACCGGCGACCCGGGCGGTGCACTGGACGACATCAACGACGTCCGGACGATCAGCGGTGGACTCGCCGCGCGCGGCGCGTTCGCCGACACGGACGACTTCGTGACGGAGCTCCTCGCGCAGCGGCGACTCTCGCTCCTGCTGCAGGGACATAGATGGATCGATGTGCGCCGCTTCGGCCGCCTGGCATCGCTGCCGTTGAGCGGGCCGAACTTCGGACTCACCGCGAACCAGGTGGTACCGCAGGCGGAGTGCCTCGCGAGGGAACAGAGCGGCGACGCTGCGCTGGCCTGCCCTGCGTTCACGCCGAACTGATGCGAAGAACTCTCCCCACGAGCCGCGATCGCGGCTCGTGGGGAGAGTTTCGTGCGTCGGTCATCGGTGCACGATCCGGCGCATGGTGCACCCGGGATGCGACTACCAGTTCGCCGCGTCCTCCGACCCGGCCGGACCGAGCTTTCCCTCCACGGACTTCAGCAACTCGGCGGAATCGAACACCTTTCCGCCCTTCATCACGACCTGCACGTTGCGCGTGTTGCGGATCTCCTGAATCGGGTTTCCGCGAACCACGAACAGGTCGGCGAGCTTCCCCGTTTCGATGGAGCCGAGCCGGTCACTCGCGCCGAGTGCACGCGCGCCGTGAATGGTGGCGATCTGGAGCACCTTCGCTGCAGGAATTCCGGCGCGCACCATCGCGAACATCTCGCGGTGCGATGAGAAGCCCGGCAGGTATTCGCCGGTGCTGGGGTGGTCCGTTCCGAGCGTGATGAGATCGCCGCCGCCCGCGTCGTAGAATGCCTTCAGCGCCTTCGGCTTCACGCGGTAGATGCGGTCGAACTGCTCGCTCAC
>JBIQLU010000071.1:8700-19057 GCA_044463985.1 Gemmatimonas aurantiaca
CCGATCCCCTTCGCCTTGAAGCCCTTCACGCCGCGCGAGACCCAGTAGTCGACCTCGGCGTAGATCGAGTCGGGCGTGAGCTTGTCGGGATCCCACCCCTTGCGCACGCTCCCGAAGTACGGCCCGGAATTGTAGATGCGCGGGCCGGGCTGTTCGCCCCGATCGATGCGCGCACGGAGCGCCGCCATGTCTTCCGGATTGTACTCGCCCGCCGGGAATGTGGAGGTGACGCCGTTCGCCAGGAACACTACCGGCTGCACCACGACCTCGTCACGCCTGTTGTGGCCGAAGAGGTTCACGTTGTAGTGCGCGTGGAGATCGAAGATCCCCGGAAGGATGTATTCGTCGTCGTCGAGTTGCACGACGCGTGCGCCGGCCAGATCGCGACCCGAGAGATCGGCGTCCACCTCGAAGAACTTGCCGCTGAGGATGACTATCCCTGTGTTCTTCCTGGCATCGTCGTGCACGCCGTCTATGAGCCAGCCGCCCTTCACCACGACCGTGTCGGCGGTGGCGGCATCGGCCCGGGTGCAGGCCGTGGCCGCCACCGTCAGCGTGACGCAGAGCGCCGACAGCAGTCGCGATCTCGCCGTGGCACCGAAGTTCCGCGACGCAGATATCATCGTCGCTGCAACTCGCTCGTTCGTTTTCACTCTCTCGTTCTCACTCTCTCATGGTTGGCGGGTACGCTGATCCGTAGCGAAGCATGCAGCGGAGATGCGCGCAAGACCAGAGGTTGTCGCGGCTCCACGCCATCGCGCGGGCCATGGCGGCGCAGTCACGCTGCCGGTGTGCCCAGCACCCGAGCGCGCTGCTCGGTCACCTCCACTGCGCGCGCGACCGTGGAACGCACCCCGCCCTCCTCGAGCGCGGCGAGGCCCATCGCGGTGCAGCCGCCTGGCGTGGTCACCTCGTCGCGGAGCACGGCGGGGTGCTTGCCGGAATCGATGATGAGTGCGGCCGCGCCGAGCGTCATCTGCGTCGCCAGCTCGAGCGCGTGCCGGCGCGGCATCCCGCAACGTACGCCGCCGTCCACGAGCGACTCGATGATCAGGTAGAGGAACGCGGGTCCGCTGGCCGAGAGCGCGGTCACCGCGTCGAAGTGTCGTTCCTCCAGCTCGAGCACACGACCGATTCGTTCGAACAACGCGTGCGCCAGCGCGAGGTCATCGGTCGCTGCGGTGGCGCCGCGCGCCACCACCGTCATCCCGCGTCCGATCACGCACGCGGTGTTCGGCATAGCGCGCACCACGGCGAGTGTTGGATCGGCGTGAAACGCCTCTTCGATGGCCGCGATGGAGACACCCGCAGCGATGGAAACGAGGAGCTGGCGCCGGCGCGACCCATCCTCGCCGGTGAGGCCCGCGCGGGCGCGCGCTATCTGGGCGAAGAGCTCCGGCGTATCCGCCGGCTTGACGCACACGAGGAGAACGTCCGCGCCGGCGAGCGCATCGTCGACCGAGTTCGCGACTCGGCCACCCACATGCTCCGCGAGCGCGTCGGCGAGCGCGGATGTGCGGTCGATGAGAACGAGGCTGGAATCGGCACGGTCGGCCGCGATGGAGAGACCGGTGGCGATGGCGCGGCCCATGGTGCCGCACCCGAAGATCGTGATCTGCATTGTCGAAACCCGAAGAGGGGGAAAAGGAAAACGCCTCTCCTGAATCGAGAGGCGTTCCGGACCCGGCTCGGGTGCGGTGCTGCCTCTCGCGTGGAGAGGCGGCACCGGCGCGCTACGCGCCCATCAACAGGTGAACCGCCAACCCACGAGCGTACGACGCGGCGAACCCGGGAATGCCGGGATCGCCAGACGAGGGCTGGTGGACGGTCGACCTGTGATGCGTGTCATGCCAGCAAGAAAGAAGCGGTGGTGGTCGATGTCAAGCGGCTGGCGCGACTACCGCGAAATCGATGGTGATATTGCCGGGCTCGCGGCCCACGTACGCGATGGTGACCCGGTCGCCGTAGCGGTCCCGGAGCTGCTGGAGCAGCGGGAGCGGATCGTGATCGTTGTGGAAGCGCATGGTGTCGCCGGGAGCGAGCGCATCGAGCGCGCCGAAGATGGCCGCGTGACGGAAGCGCTTCGCGATGCCGCGCGCATCGAAGTGATAGAGCCTGTCGGCCTGAAGGTGCAGATGGGCAGTGGACATCGGAGCTGTAGTTGGGAGTCGATGGGCCAAGCGAACGAACCCGGCGCGACCCGAAGCGGCGGCGCGCTCATCATTCAACTTAGTCGCTGGCTGGACGCGTGCGGCTACTCGTAACGCAGCGCGCTCAGCGGATCCACCTGTCTCGCGCGTCGCGCCGGCCGCCACACGGCGATGAGCGCCACGATCACGAGAAGTAGCGGTACGCCCACCAGCACCAGCGGGTCCCACGGAGTGACTCCGTACAGAAAGGTGGAGATGAGCCGCGTGAGCCCGAACGAGGCCGCGACTCCAACCAGCACTCCGACGAGCACCAACCGCATTCCCTGCACGATCACCATCTTCTCGACGCTCGAGCCGTCGGCGCCGAGCGCGAGGCGGATTCCGATTTCCTGGGTTCTCTGCCCTACCGTGTACGCCATCAGGCCGTAGATGCCGATCGTCGCGAGCACCAGCGCCGACGCGCCGAACACGGTCATCAGCCACATGTTGAACCGCTGGCGCGACGTCGAAGCGCGCACCACGTCATCCATCGCCTGGACATTCGAGACGGGGAGTCCGGTCGCCTGGCGGAGCTGCTCCTCGATCGTCCTCGTGAGGGCGAGCGGCGCGGTGCGGGTGCGGACCACCCACGCCATCGGCGCCAGGCCGGTGTTCAGCGCGTTCACGCCGTCGGGGATCTGTGCCTGCGGCACGAACATGAGCGGCTGTGGGTCGCTGTTCAAACCGCCATCCCGGGTGTCGCCCACCACGCCGATCACCTGACGCTCCGGTTCGCTCGCGAACTGCTTCATCACGCCGTGGCCGATCGTCATGCGTGCGCCGATCGGGTCGTCATCGGGCCAGAACTGCCTGGCCATCGCCTCGTTGATGATGACCACGGGCGTGGAGTGAGCATCGTCGCGATCGGTGAACGTCCGGCCGCGCCGCACGGGGATCCTGAACACCTCGAAGTAGCCGGGCGAGACGCTCATCCAGCCGGCGCCACCGTTGTACGGTCCGTTGTCGAGCGGCCGGCCGGCTATTGTGAATGGCAATCCATACCCGCCCTGCAACGGCACGCAGCACGTCGCGCTCGCGAGCTCGACGCCCGGGATGGCCTCCACGCGCCGCACTCCATCGCGCACGGCCTGCTCCGCCGCCATCGAAGTCGCGAACCGCGGCTCGGCGAACGACATGCGCATGGTGAGCACGTTGTGCGCATCGAACCCCGGATCCACGCGGCCGAGCGCGACCACCGTGCGGATGAGCAGCGCCGATCCCACCACCAGCACCAACGCGAGCGCGATCTCCGTGACTATGAGTACCGACCGCGCCTTGTTCTGGCGGAACCCCGACCCGGAGCGCGTGGTCCCTTCCTTGAACGCCGCCGAGAGATCCGCGCGCGCACAGGTCAGCGCGGGGATGAGGCCGAACAGGATTCCCGTGACGATGGACACGATCAGAGTGAAGAGGAGCACTCGCCAATCCATCTGCACCGTCGACCCGCTCGAGCCCATGCGCGGGAGTCCGGCCGTGTTCACCGCGAGCAGCGCTCTGATCCCGACCACGCCGAGCGCGAGCCCGAGAACGCCGCCGGTGAGCGAGAGCAGCACGCTCTCCGTGAGAAGCTGCCTGATGATCCTGCCGCGCGAACCGCCGAGCGCGGTGCGGATGGCGATCTCGCGCCTGCGTCCCGCGGCCTGGGCGAGAAGGAGGTTGGCGACGTTGGCGCAGGCGATCAGCAGCACGAAGCCAACCGCACCGAGCAGCACGTACAGCGACCTGCGCACGTTCGCGACGAGCACCTCGCCGATCGGCGCGGCGTAGAACGCGCTGTTCTCGCCGATCGCGTTCGGAAAGGCGGCGCCGAACTCCTTCGTCGAGCGCTCGAGCTCCGCGTTCGCCCGATCGAGCGTGACGCCCGGCGCGAGCCGGCCCGCGACCGTGAAGTAGTGGGCGTGGTCGGTGGCGTTCGGGTCGAGCTGGAAGGGAACCAGTACCTCGGGGGTCGGTCCCAGATCGCTGAAGTCGAAGTCGTCGAGCACGCCGACTACCGTGTATGGATTGCCGCCGAGGGAGATCGACCTGCCGACCACCTGCGCGTCGCTCGCGAACCGGCGCTGCCAGAGCGTCTTGCTGATCACGGCGAAGTGGCCCGCGTTCGGCAGATCCTCCTCGGCGGTGAAAGCACGGCCGAGCACTGTGTGTGTGCCGAACAGTCTGAAGAAATTGGCGGAGACCTGCGCTGACCTGAGCTGCTCGGGAAACTCTCCGCCGGTGAAGTTCATGAAGCCGGTAGCGAACGCCGATGCGTCCTGCACGACGTTCGTCTGGCGACGCCAGTGCGCGAACTTCGCGGGCGACGCCCCGAAACCCCGACCCTGGGGCGACCTGACGCCGAGGAGCACCATCCGGTCTGGCGCCGGGTAGGGGAGAGGTCGCAGCAGCACCGCGTTCACCACCGAGAAGATCGCGGTGTTCGCGCCAATCCCGAGCGCCAGCGCGGCCACGGCGGCGAAGGTGAACGCCGGGCTCTTGCGGAACATCCGCGCGGCGTGCTCGAGGTCCTTGAGGAGCGTCTCGATCAACATCGGATCGTCCGGTTGGCGAGTGAGCGAGCGCGAGAGGTCAGGGGAACTGCGTGCGCGTGAGCGGGCGCCATCGGGCGTCACAGGGCGGCCACGCGATGAGGATACTTACGCAGCGGCGACGAATTTGTGCCGGGCGGCCGGAAGGTGGCAACGAGCGGCGTCCGTGATGCTGCTTTCGCTCTGTCGTGCTCACGACCGATCGGGAAATACCTCGTCAAACCGCTCGCGGATGAGCCACACGAAGCTCGCTCACCTCCATCCCGATGGAGTAGCTGGGCCACGACACGAAAACGCGCTGGCAGCTATAGCATTACGAGCTCTCAGACGCGATCCGCTCGCGAACCGCCTCCTCCAGGCGGCGCAGGCGTTCGAGGATCTCATCGAAAGAGAGCGGCGGGGTGAAGTACATGTCTCTCATGCGCG
The DNA here is from genome assembly GCA_044463985.1 of Gemmatimonas aurantiaca. Taxonomy (GTDB): domain Bacteria; phylum Gemmatimonadota; class Gemmatimonadetes; order Gemmatimonadales; family Gemmatimonadaceae; genus JADGGM01. Next base: position 13,844 of record JBIQLU010000071.1, read on the forward strand.
CGTAGTCCCGCCGGAGTACCTCTTCGAGGGGAGCAGGCGGAACGAGCTGGAGACGCCCGGCAACCGCTTCGTCGTAGCGAGCCCACGGAGTTCGGAAGTACGCCGCCTTGTGCTCCGCCACGTGCCGAAGGAGATCGAGCTTATCGAGGGCGTTGCGGCCAATCTCGTGTTCAGCAAGGGTCGCCAGATCGGCGTAGTGTCGCGAGAGGCGATCGGCGTCCGTGCGCGGCTGCGCACGATGCGCCTCCAGATGGAGGATCGTCGCCTTCTCCCAGAAGGTGCGCTCTCCATGCAGCACGCGCACCCGGATCGACCCGGTCTGCAGATCGCGTGGCGCAGCAGCGTTCATGTACGGGACGACCTTCCCTTCCTGCGACGTAGTCATGACACCGCTCGGTCATTGCCTCGAGCTTCCGTCGCGCTCCGGTGGCAGACAGGGTTGGAGCGATCTCGTCGTCGGTGCCAATTCCCACGACGACGCGAGGGATAGTGAGATCGATGTCCTCGGAAAAGCGGTCGATCGCGCCATACACTTTCGATAGCGATGTACCTCCTTTGAACACCAACCCTGCAACCAGTTCGTCCGCCCCACCGCTACCGAATAGTCGCTCCAGAATCCAGCAGACCCAGTAATCCTTCTCGATCATGACCGGATCACGGGGGCCGCCACTGGAACCGGCGGCCCGCCGGAAGAGCTCTCGACGCTCCTCGAGCGGAAGGAGTGCAAGATCAGTCATTCCTGGATCCCACCCGGGTCGTACGAGACTTGAATCGTCCCGGGCGAACTAAGGGAGTGGCCAGTACTCTTGCCACGACCTGGCGCAGCCAGAGCGGCGCTGAGGCGCTCAGAGCCAGGAGTTCACGCTGGTCCTCGACCGTCAGCTTCGATGCCAGCCGCCGGACGACTTCCGGCGTCACAGCGGAGCGACCGAGGTGACGGAGTGCTTCTATCGCAATGCCTGCCGTGGTGCCCGCACCTCGCAAGCGCTTTGGTACTGCTCTCCTCAACTCGACGGTCTGACCAGCGATTCTCCGGACGCGCGGGGTGCCTTCCGTGAGGAATGTGGCACCGGCTGGAACCTGTGTGCTCAGGCCGAGCGCGTTCGCAGCGCGAGCTCCGGAGACCTTGACGTGCACTCCCTCGCGCCGGGCAATCGCCGTGGCGATCGCCTCGGCGGACGGTGTGAGCGGCCCCAGGCGCGAGCTCACTTTCGGATAGTCGTAGATCCCGCGACCGATTCGGCGGATTTCTCCGGCGCGCGCGAGCCGGCTGAGGGCCTGGTCGACAGCGGCACGGCTGCCAAAGTGAGTCAGGTCGGCAGGGGTAAAGACGAACCCTGGTCCATGCCGTTTGACCCATCGAAGGATGGCGACGGGGGCAGAAGCGCCGGGACTGGTCGATCTCATGTCAGAAAATATGATCTTTTTTCTGACAGACGCAAGTAGCGACGGATTTGTGCCGGCGGCCGAGAGGCGCACCGCCGCCTCATTCCCCTATCGGCTTCCTCGGGACCAGTTCGTCGAGCCGGTCGCGCACCGCGTATTGACCTCGGCGGGACGCTATTATACTTTGTATTGCAGAGTACTTGTTGTTTCATAGCGGAGCCTTTCTCCCGCCGCCCCGACGCTCCCCCCGATGGAACTACAGATCCGCGGCGTCTCCAAGAGCTACGCCAACGGTGTCCGCGCCCTCGAGAACGTCTCCCTCACGATCCCCACCGGCATGTACGGACTGCTCGGCCCCAATGGCGCCGGGAAGTCCACGCTCATGCGCATACTCGCCACGCTCCAGGAGGCCGACTGCGGCAGCGTCACGCTCACGCGCGCTGACGGTACCGGCATCGACGTCCTGCGAGAGAAGGACGAAGTGCGCAGGACGCTCGGCTACCTCCCTCAGGAATTTGGTGTCTATCCCAAAGCCAGTGCGGAGGAGTTGCTCGATCACTTCGCGCTGCTCGAGGGGATCGCCGGACGCGCGGCGCGAAGGGAGGTGGTCGAGGCGTTGTTGCGGCAGACCAACCTGTGGGACGTCCGCAAGCAGAAGCTCGGCGGCTACTCCGGCGGGATGCGGCAGCGCTTCGGCGTCGCCGTGGCGCTGCTCGGCAACCCGAAACTCCTCATTGTAGACGAACCGACCGCCGGCCTCGATCCCGCCGAGCGTGTGCGCTTCCTCAACCTGCTCTCCGAGGTGGGTGAGAACAGCGTCGTGCTGCTCTCGACGCACATCGTCGAGGACGTGAGCGAGCTGTGTACGCGCATGGCGATCATCGATCGTGGCGAGATCCTGCTCGAGGCCGAGCCGTTGCGAGCGGTCGAGGAGCTGCGCGGGCAGATCTGGCGCCGCGTGATCGCCAGGTCCGAGCTCGCCGAGGTGGAACGGACGCACGCGGTCATCTCTACGAAGCTGCTCGCCGGCAGGACCATCGTGCACGTCCACGGCGATACGTCGCCGGGTGCCGGCTTCGAGCCGGCGGAGCCGGGGCTCGAAGACGTGTACTTCAGCGCGATGGCAGGCCACATCGGCCGGCGCCACGAAGGGGCGGAAGCGGCGGTGGCGCCGTGAGGTTCTGGGGAATCGTCCGCTTCGAGCTCCGCTATCAACTGCGTCGCGCGTGGCCATGGCTCATGCTGGCCGCGCTGGTGGTATTCACGTACTTCGTGCAGCGCGACAACTCGCTCGCGAACGCGCTGTACGAAGACATCGCGGCCAACTCGCCCTTCAACATCGCGAAGACCACAGTCATCGCAACGTTGATCTGGCTCCTGGCCGCCGCGACGATCGCCGGCGACGCCGCGGCGCGCGACGTGTCCACGCGGATGTACCCGCTCATCTATACCGGGCCAGCCAGAAGAGTGGAGTACGTCGGCGGCCGGTTCGTCGCAGCGCTCGTGATCAACGCGCTGCTGCTGCTCGGCGTGCAGGGAGCCATCCTGGCCGCGGTTTACGCGCCCGGCGTCGACGCGATGCGCATCGCCCCCTTCCGGCTGGCGGCGTATCTGACGGCGTACGCGTACATAGCGCTGCCGACCGCCTTCGTCGCCACCGCGCTCCAGTTCGCGCTCGCGCTGCGGAGCGGGCGGCCTATGGCCAGTTACTTCGGCAGCGTGCTGCTCCTCTTCATGAGCTTCTTCGTCGCGTCGCTGCTGCTGTATGGACGCGGCCTCGGCACGCTGCTCGACCCGATCGGCATGCGCCTCATCATCGAGGACATCGCGCATCGCTGGACCACCGTCGAGCAGAACACGCGGCTGCTGGCGCTCGAGGGGATCGTGCTTCGGAACCGGCTCGTGTGGATCGGGATAGGCGCGGGAACCTTCGCCATCACACTGTTCCGTTTTCGATTCGCGCATCGTGTGGAGGGCGCGCCGTGGTGGAAGCGTTTTGCGCGGCGGCGGGATGCGCACGCGCCGACTCCCGCCGGTATTCACACTGCGGCTGGCACCGGAGCAGGCGTTGCAGGCGTCGTTGCCGGCGGCTTGACCGGAGGTGCGGGAGGCGTTGCAGCCGTGCCCGACGGTCTGAGCGGGGCCGCAGATGGCGTTGCCGTCGACGCTCCGGCCGTCACTTCGGAGGTGACGCGAACCTTCGACATCCCCACGCGGCTGCGCGCGACGCTGGCCATCGCATGGTCTTCGTTCCGGGCGATCGCGAAGAGCTGGGCGGGGTTCTTCATGCTGGGTTTCATCCCGCTCATCACCGTGCTCATCGTGCTCGACCAGATGACGGCGCTCGGTACGCCGCTCGTACCGGTCACCGGGCAGGTGATCAAGGTGCTCACCGCGCCGCTGTCCGCCGAGTTGAGTCGCTGGGTGATCGTGCCGCTCCTCAGCATCTACTTCGCCGGTGAGCTGGTCTGGCGCGAGCGCGACACTGGGCTGAGCGAGATCGGCGACGCGGCGCCGGTGCCCGAATGGGTTCCACTGGCTGGCAAATTCCTCGGGCTCGCGCTAATGCTTGCCGTCTTCATGGTGCTGCTCGCGCTGTCGGGGATGGTGGCGCAGACCATCCTCGGCTACCACCACTTCGAGATCGGGCTCTATGCCGGGGTGCTCCTCGGGCTCCAGCTCCCCGAGTACGTCGTATTCGCGGCGCTGGCGTTCGTCATCCACGTAGTGGTGAATCAGAAGTACATCGGGCACCTCGTGGCGGTGGTAGCGTACGGCGTCATCGTCCTCGCGCCGATGTTCGGGATCGAGCACAACCTGCTGATCTACGACGGAGGGCCGTGGTGGAGTTACACGGAGATACGCGGCCTCGCCCCGTTCATCTGGCCGTGGCTCTGGTTCAAGCTCTACTGGGCCGCGTGGACGCTCCTCCTTGGCGTCGTCGCGCGGCTGCTCTGGGTGCGCGGCCGCGAGAGCGGCGTCGGTGCCCGACTGCGGCTGGCGCGCCAGCGATTCGCCAGGAGCACCATCGGTGTGGCGGCATTCACCGCGGGACTCGTGCTCGCGCTGGGCGGCTTCATCTTCTACAACACGAACGTGCTGAACGAGCATCTCAGCGCGACCGCGCTCGCGGAACGAAGCGCCGAGTACGAGCGGCGGTACGGTCGATACGCCGACCTGGCGCAGCCCGGGCTCGCGAGTGCCGAGCTGCGCATCGACATCCATCCGAAAGAGGGAGCGGTGGATATCGGCGGTGCGTATCGGCTGGTGAACCGTACCGGCGTAACTATCGACTCGATTCATCTGGATCTGCCGCGCGGAGCCGACAGCATCTCGTTCGACCGGCCCGCCACCAATGTGCTCGCCGACGAGGAGCTGCACCATTCGATCTACGCGCTGGAGCATCCGCTGCAGCCGGGCGACTCGGTTCGGCTACGCTTCCGGATGCACGTCGCGCCGCGCGGCTTCCGCGACCGGGGCGCCGACGTCTCCATCACGAACAACGCCACCCTCTTCACCAACGTCTGGCTCCCGGCGATCGGCTATCAACGGAGCCGCGAGCTGCTGGCGCCGAGCGAACGGCGCAAGCATGGCTTGCGCGAGCGCCCCGTGATCCCGTCGCTCTATGATGCGGCGGCACGTAGAGGCGTGAACGCCGGCATCGACCTCGACGTGGTGATGAGCACGAGCGACGACCAGGTAGCGGTCGCGCCGGGCGAGCTACGCAAATCATGGACGGATGGCGGACGCCGGTATTTCCACTACTCCACCAACGCGCCGATCGGCAGCGAGTGGAGCTTCGCCTCGGCGCACTACGAGGCGCGCGAC
>JBIQLU010000072.1:0-9583 GCA_044463985.1 Gemmatimonas aurantiaca
TCGCTGCGAGTGAGTGTACTGGTGCCGGTGGACTACTTCGAAAATGGATCCCCGCTTTCGCGGGGATGACGGTTCCGCACGTCATTCCCGCGGAAGCGGGAATCCATGTCGATCAGACTGAAGCTGGATCCCCGCTTTTGCGGGGATGACGTACTTTCGCGGGGATGACTGTTCGTTCAGAGCCCCAGGTCGTTCACCCTCGGTGGGTCCACGCTGTAATCGTAGAAACCCTTCCCCGACTTTCGCCCGTACATACCAGCGAGCACCATCCGCTTGAGGAGTGGCGGCGGTGCGTAGCGCTTCTCGCGGTACTCGTCGAACATGATCTCGGCGATCTTGTAGGTGGTGTCGAGCCCGACGAAATCGAGCAGCGTGAACGGCCCCATCGGGTATCCCGTGCCGAGCTTCATCCCCTTGTCGATATCCTCCACGCTGGCGACCCCGCGTTCGAGCGCGTTGATGGCATCCACGAGGTAGGGAACGAGAAGGAGATTCACCACGAAGCCGGAATTGTCCTTCGCGGCGATCGGCTCCTTGCCGAGGCTCGCGGCGAAGTCGAATGCGCGACGGAAGGTATGCTCGCTGGTGGTGACGGTGCGTACCACCTCCACCAGCTTCATCACCGGCACCGGATTGAAGAAGTGCAGTCCCACTACGCGATCGGCGCGCGCGGTGGCGGCGGCCATCGCGGCGATGGTGAGACTCGAGGTGTTCGATGCGAATATCGTGTGCTCCGCGCAGAGTGCGTCGAGCTCGCGCCACATCGAGTTCTTGACCTCGAGATCTTCCACCACCGCCTCGATCACGATGTCGCAGTCGGCGAGGTCGGCGAGGGCGGGCGTGAATTGCAGACGCTTCAACGCCGCGTCGCGGTCGGCCTCGGTGACCTTCCCCTTGCTCTTCTCGATGGCCTTGTTGAAGCTCTTCTCGATGCTGCTCCGCCCCTTCTGACAGAGTGCATCGGAGAGTTCCCGCACCTTTGTGGTGTAGCCGCTCTGCGCGGCCACCTGCGCGATCCCCGAGCCCATGAGCCCGGCGCCGAGCACTCCTACGGTCTTGATTTTCTTGTCGGCCATTTGGTTGTCGTCGATGAAAGAGAGCAGAAAGCAGAGGGCAGAAAGCAGAAACTGCGCGCGCAGCTCCGGGTCACGATGGGCCCTTCAGAAAGAAGTCGAGGCCGCGAGTGAGGAGCTGGTCTCGGGCGCCAGACTCGAGTCGCTTCACACCGTCGTCGCCGCGCTCCAGTCGATCGAGGAGTTGCTCGAGGGAGACCTGCGCGCGCGTCACGAGTGGCTTGTGGCTTCGCGCCACGAAGTAGCCGCCGATGGCCGCGACTCCGGCGGGGATCGCCGCGATCGGCGCGAAGAAGCCGAGCGCCAGGAGTACGCCGGCGCCGATTGCACCACCTCCGAATACGGCGCCGCCCGCGGCGACTCGCTGAACGCGCACGTTCGCGAGATCGGCCTCGAGCCGCACCAGCACCCGCTCGCCATCTACCGGCACCACCGTCGCGGCCACTTCCGCAGCGCGCGAGAGGTGATAGCCGAAACCGCCGATGTTGAGTCCACGGCGTACCTCGGTGATGAATCCGCTGCGCGGCTCCCAGGTCATCCTGTCGGCGAGGCGCCGCTTGACCTGCATGCTCTCCTCGCGCTGCATCCACGAGTCGAGCGCGCGGAACACGGATTCCGTGCTGCCGTGCACGGTGCGAGTGGCGTGAACGCGTGCCGTGCCGAACATGCGCGCCATGCCGCCCTGCTCGTCGGGAACCATCACGCGGCTTCGTTCTTCGGCGAGCGCCTGACGAACGTGCTGCGGTGCGAGGCCGACCTCGCGTCCCACTTCCACCAGTTGCTCTTCGGTGAGCGTGGCGTCGCCGGAATCGGCGTCTCCTACCTGGAGCTCCGCTGCACGTGCGAGCACTCGCTCGAGCGCGTCGCGGCTCAAGCGGCCCTGGATCGCACCGCGCACCGGTGTACCGCCGCCTCCACCCTCCGTGGGCGGCGTCGTAGACTGGCTGGGCGCGGGAACGCCGGATGAACTGCTTCTATCCGCCATGGTTCCTAGATGCCGCCAAACACGATCTCGAGCTGGCGGGACAGTCCGTACACTATGTTCTCCGGGAGCGGGAAGACCCGTGCCATCGTCTCTTCCTCGGTGCCGGGCGTGAAGGTCGTGTTGGTCGAGGCCAGATAATAGTGCTCGTAACCGGTGACGAGCTCCGGAGCGATGCGCTTCAACAGGATGACGCCCGCACGCACCGCCGCTGGACTCGCGTAGCCGGCAGCCACTCCATTCCCCTGCTGAGCTGGCGTGGTGTTGTCCGCGATCACCTGGTTCGCCAGCCCACCCACCACTTCGTGGGTGTACACGTAGATCGCGTCCAGCGCATCAGCTTCCTTCGCGGGGTACGCCACGGCCACCGAATTGGAGTGCGGGCCATTGGTGATCGTTCGGCCTTCGCCGTCGAGCGGAATCGAGACGAAGATCTCGCCTTCATGCTGCCGGGTGTTCTCGAGGTAGGGGCGGAACTTTGGCAGATACACCTTCGACCAGAGCGAGTCGAGCGCGAGCAGCGCTCCGCTCCGCTCCCGCTGCTGCTGATTCCAGTAGCTCTGATAGAAGCGCCGGCTCTCGTCATCCAGCGCCTTGGTGAACGTCTCGAGCCACTGCCGATCCGCTGCCGTTGGGAAGGACGATGCGATCACCAGGATGACGCGCTGCGCCATCGGGTTCTGCGTCGCCTGCGGCTCGCCCTTCGCGACGAGGAACGTGTCGATAGCGGAGCGAAGCTCGTCCCACGAATCGAAGTACAGTGGCAGGAACTGGCCGCCGGTTATCGTCTTGCTCGTGGCCATCTGCTCGCGCAGCTGCGACGTGTATCTGTCGAGATCCGTGTAGATGCTGGCCCGGTTCTTCGCGGCCATGATCGAGTCGCGGTATCCGCGCTTGAAGTACGGAACGAGCGTGGTGTCCTGTTGGACCATCGCGTAGCCGTGGAGCCAGAGGTCGAGCTGGTAGCGCGTCTTGATCGGCCAGTTCTCCTCCGGGCGCGTGGGCTGTACAGCGCCGCGCTGCGCCGTCCCGGAGCCCGCGCCGCCGCTGGCGCATGCCGCGAGCAGCACGAGCAGAGTCGCAGCGAGCACCCCCACCCCCGCTCCCACCCCACCCACAGCCCATCCCCGCGCCGCCCTCGCGTGAGCGGCTCGCATGGCTCTCATGAAAGTGCCTCCACTATGAGTGCGATCCCCTGGCCCCCACCTATGCACGCCGACCCCAGCCCGTACCGCTTGCCGCTCGCCGCGAGCGCGTGAATGAGGTGAGCCGTGATGCGCGCGCCGGAGGCGGCGAGCGGATGGCTCATCGCGATCGCGCCGCCGTGCACGTTGAACTTCTCGCGCGGTATCGCGAGCTCACGCTCTACCGCGCAGACCTGCGGCGCGAACGCCTCGTTCACCTCTATGAGATCCATGTCGTCGAGCGTCATCCCCGCCTTCTTCAGCGCTATCCTCGACGCCGGCACCGGCCCGATCCCCATGATGGTAGGATCCACGCCGGCAACTCCCCACGATACGAGCCGCGCCAGCGGCCTGATTCCCTTCTTCTTCGCAAAATCCTCGCTCGACACCACCATCGCGCCGGCACCGTCGCCGATGCCCGATGCGTTGCCGGCGGTGACCACTCCGTCCTTCTTGAAGACGGGGCGCAGCTTCGCCAGCGCTTCGATCGTCGTGTTCGGCCGCATGTGTTCGTCGCGCCTGAACTCCTCGATCTCGCGCGTCTTCGGGTTCTTCACCGGCACCCCGACGATCTCGGCATCGAAGACTCCTGCGTCCCACGCCGCCTTCGTCTTCTGCTGCGAGCGCAGTGCGTATTCGTCCACGTACTCACGTGCCAGGCCGTACTTCTCCGCCAGCTTCTCCGCGGTCTCGGCCATCGCGAGCCCCGCCACCGGATCCTTGAGGCCTTCCCAGAGCGAGTCCTCCAGTGGAGGCATGGTTCCGAGCGGAAGTCCCCATCTGAGCCCGCGCGCGATGTGCGGCGCCTGCGACATCGACTCGCCGCCGCCGACGAGACATACCTCCGCCTCGCCCAGCAGGATTTCCTCGGCGCCGTTCACCACAGCCTGGAAGCCGGAGCCGCACAGGCGGTTCACGGTGAGTCCGGGGACTTCCTGGGGACAGCCGGAGCGGAGCGCGACGTGGCGCGCGAAGTAGATGCAGTCCGACGTGGTCTGCATCACGTTGCCGAATATGGAATGCTGGATCTCGTCCGGCTCCACGCCGGCGCGCTCCATCGCCGCCTTCGCCGCATGCACGGTCAGGTCGATCGCGCTGAGATCCTTGAATGCACCGCCGAAGGTGCCGAACGGAGTGCGAACTCCCGAGAGAAACACGATGTCGCGAGAGGCGCCCTGGGTCTTCACGAAGTTCTCCCTCGATCTGTAGGTGATGGCGAAAGATGGGCCTCAGGACGGCCGCTCGCGAGTGCAAACGGCGTATCGCGTGCCACCACCCTTCGTCGCGCTGCCACGATCGGTTTCAGGCGGAGCGTACCCGCCCCGCGATCCACTCTCCAACCGCGCGCGTTCCGAGCCTGCCACCAACGTCGGCTGTACCGACTCCCTCCGCGATGGCGGCACGAACGGCGCCCTCCACCGCCGCGGCCGCATCGGCGAAGTCGAGATCGTCGAGCATCATGGCCACGGTGAGGATCGCCGCCATCGGGTTTGCCACGTCCTTCCCCGCGAGCGGTGGCGCACTGCCGTGCACTGGCTCGTACATCGTCACGACGCCCGGGTTCCGGTTCGCGCTCGGTGCCAGCCCCAGCCCTCCCACCAGTACGGATGCGAGATCCGACAGGATGTCGCCGAAGAGGTTCCCGGTGACGATGACCTGGAATGACTCGGGTGTACGCACGATGTCCATGGCCATCGCGTCTATGTATCGGGTGCCGCGGTCGATGCCCGGGTATTCGCGGCCGATCTCATCGAAGACGGCTCTCCACAGATGGTGCGCGGCAATCGCGTTGGCCTTGTCCGCCATCGTCACCGAGCTCTTCCCGTGCGTCTCCGCCCACTCGAAGGCATACCTGATGATCCGCTCCACTCCCTTGCGGGTGTTGAGCTCCTCGGCGATCGCGATCTCGTCCGGCGTTCCCGCCTTGAAGCGACCACCCACCGACACGTACAGCCCCTCGGTGTTCTCTCGGAAGATCATGAGGTCGATGTCGGCCGGCTCCTTTCCCTTGAGCGGGGTGAGTCGCGCATCCATGAGCCGCGCCGGCCGTTCGTTCACGTAGAGGTCGAGCTGGAAGCGCATCCCGAGGAGGATGTCGCGCGCGTGCTCGTTCCCCGGCACGCGCGGATCGCCCAGCGCGCCAACGAGAATTGCGTCGAAGTCGCGGCCGAGTCGCTTCATCTCCATGGGAGGAATCGTCTCGCCCGTCTTCAGGTAATGTTCGGCGCCGTACGGAAGCTGCTCTACAGCGATCCCCGGTCCGAAGCGCTCCTCCACGGCGTCGAGCACGCGCAGCGCTTCGCGCACGACCTCCGGTCCGATCCCGTCGCCCGCGATGACGGCCAGTGCGTTACTCAAGGAGCGTGCTCCGGAGCGGCGGTGTGCCCGAGCGAGTCGCTCGTGCTGCTCGAATCGTGGGCCGGAGTGGCGGCGCTGTCGGCCACGGTGGAGCCCGGATGTGCGAGGGTGTAGACGTACGCGGCGGTGAGCGCGATCTCGCCGGAATCCAGCATGCCGGCGTACGCCGGCATCGCCACCGACGACGCGCGGGGAACTGCGACGCCGTGCGCGATGACGTATTCGATCGCCGCGAGCGACCCGTTGCCGGCCAGCCACTCGCTGTCTATGAGCGACGGGCCGAGTCGCGGAGTTCCCTGGCCACGCTCACCGTGACAGGTGAAGCAGCGCCCCTTGCCGTGGAAGAGCCGATCGCCCGCGCTGCTGTCGGCCAGCGCGATGCTGCTCGGTACAGCCGGGGTGGGGATCGACGAGAGGGAATCGATGGCAGCCGCGTTCGCGGTAGCAGAGTCGAGCATCGAACTATCCGCGGTTGGCGCCGTGTCGGGCGTCGGCATTACGGCCGCGGTGTCGATCGGGACCGCGCCGCCGGCTTTCACGTCGCCGCGGCACGCCGAAAGGACCAGCGCGGCCGATGCTCCGGCGGAGAAGAGGAAGGAGCGGATCCGCCATCGGCGCCTCGTCACGAGGCGGCCACCTCCCGCCCACAGGTGATGCAGAACTTCCAGTCGATCTCGAGCTCGGTGCCGCACGCGGGACAGCGCTGGATGGTGAGATTCTGTCCGCAGTGCGGGCAGAAGCTGGCTGCGCGCCCATCGGGGAGCGCGCCGGCGCAATAGCGGCAACGCTCGCCGTTTCCATTGGCGGCGGCGGAGGCGCGCGCCGCCGTAGCGGTGCGCGTTGGCTGCGTGGCGGTCTGCGCGCGCGAGCCGCCGTCGTTCCACGACATCGGCGGGGGAGGCGGCGGCACCGGAGTATCACGGGGCTCACCGGCCGCGCGCAGGTCGGCTGAATCGCCGCCCAGCTCCTGCCAGCGCTTCTGTGCGTTCGGGCCGAGCGCGACGCGTGATGCCGCGAAATCGCGGAAGATCGCCGTGTTCGGATTGGGCGAGGCGAGCTCGCGCCTCATGGTGTCGGCGAGGGTGTCATCGGCCACGAGATAGCCGCGCTCGCCGGAGAGGAGGCGGCAGAGAGCGACCTGATAGTCCTCGTTGGTCTCGATGCGAAGCTCGCGCCGGTGATGCCGGTAGGGGATGAGGTTCTGATAGATCTCCGCCACCTCGAACGGCTGCGCGAGGTATTGGGGATAGCTGCTGCTCATGACCTGGAGGAGCGAGCGGAACATGCGATCGAGGTCGTCCATTGGTCGGTCCGCGAAAGGAATGCGTCGCGGCACGCGCGGAGGCCGGCGTGAAGCCGGCGTCGGGGCGCGCCGCCATGGCCTCGTAAAATGGGGCCCGGACGCACCCGATGCGCAAGGTCCGACTGTTGTCGATCTCTGCCGGGAGACTCGCCCGGCGCGCTGGTCAGCCCGTGGCCTGCGCCGCGCGACCGGCCTGTGCGGCGCGCTGCTCGTCCGAGACGAGTCGCGGCTGGGCGCTCGCGGAGAGTCTCGCGCGCATGATGTGGAAGAACGCGGCCACGCCATCGCGCCAGGTGATCTTCTTCCCCTCGGCGTACGTGCGGCCGTGATAGCTGATCGGCACCTCGTACACGCGCGCTCCCATCTGCGCGAGGCGCGCTACCATCTCGGGCTCGATGCCGAAGCGCGGATTGGTGAGGTGCATCAGGCGGAAGGCGGACATCGTGAACGCCTTGTAGCCCACTTCCATGTCGGTGAGGTTCAGGTTCGTGAACATGTTCGACATGATGGTGAGCCACTTGTTGCCGAGGCTGTGCCAGAAGTAGAGCACGCGGTGCGCGCCGCCGCCGGCGAATCGGCTTCCCATCACCGCGTCGGCCACGCCGTCTACGATCGGTGCGACCACGGCGGGAATGTCCTCGGGGTCGTACTCGAGGTCCGCATCCTGGATGATGGCGATGTCACCGCTCGCATGCGCGCGAGCTGTCTGAATGGCGCAGCCCTTCCCGCGGTTCACGGGATGGCGCGCAACCACCATGCAGCCATCGAGGTCGCGTGAGCGCAGCGAGAGTCGGTCGTAGGTCTGATCGCTCGACGCGTCGTCCACCGCCACGATCTGCAGCGCCAGCCCCAGCTCGGAGAGCCGGCCGCGGATGGCGAGCACCGCGTCGATGGTGCGGTCGATGGTGGAGACCTCGTTGTAGCAGGGAATCAGGACGCTTACCGTCGAGAATCGCTTGCCCACTTTCACCTCGATAGACTGTCGAGTAGATGGTCCGGGTCGTTCTTCAGGTCGGAGCGCGTGCTGCCGCCCACCTGCGACACGATCCGGGTGACTACGTCGTCGTCGTTAGTCTGCGCGTCGCGCCACCCCCACGCATAGCCCAGGGCGACTCCGATCGCGAGCAGTACCAGCGCCTTTCTCATGGCGAAACTCCCTCGAGCGAATGCTTCTATGAGGGACGTCCAGCCGCCCTTCGCGGTAACGTTTTCGCTGGCGCGATACTGGCCGGATCGGGCAGCGCATCGGGCTCGAGCGCCATCCTGCCGCGCGCTCGCTCCCCCTCCAGCCACGCATCGAATCCCGAGGCCACGGCGCCCGAAGAGCTGTCCTGCCGCGCAGCGGCGCGCGTGGCCAGCTCGTTGGCATATTCGTTTTGCGGGTGGCCGGCGTGCCCCCGCACCCACCGCCAGGCAACGCGATGCGGCCGCGCCGCCTCCACGAGCTCCTTCCAGAGCTCGAGGTTCTCGATCGGTCCGGCCTTGCGGCGCCAGTCGCGCCTGATCCAATCGTGCACCCACGACGTCATCCCGTCAATCAGATAGCGCGAATCGCTGGTGAACTGCACGAGGAAGCTCTCGCCCTTCGCGGAGATCAGCCGCATCGCCTCGATGGCCGAGCGCAATGCCATCCTGTTGTTGGTCGTCGCCGGCTCGGAAAGCCAGTAATCGCGTCGCACGAGAGCGCCGCTGCGCGGGTGGAGGAGCTCTATGAGGCCTCCGGCTCCGCCCGGGTTGTCGCTCGCGCGTCCGTTGCCAAGGCACGATTCGTCGGCGTAGATGGAGATCAGGGTCTGCTGTGAGCTCATTGATGTAAGGTAGCGAGTTGCGGCGGGCTCGAGTTTTTCGTATGGATGCTGGAGCGGAACCGATCTGTTTGCTGCGACATCGGCATGTCGCGTCGAGTCGAGCCGAGCCGACTCCCGGATCTCGAGGTGGAGCGTTCCTGATGACTCGTTATCTGTTCGTGGCTCTGGGCTTCATCGCTGTGTGTCTCCCGCCCTCGAAGAGCGAAGCGCAGGGTGTCTCGCCGCTTTCGTTCGAGGCGAACATCGGCGCCGGGAAGGGGTGGGGTGGCGACGGGTACGTTGGCAATGGCTCGGGTCTGGCACTCGACGCTCTGGTTGGCCTGCGCGTGCGTTCGCTGGCGCACGGTGGGCTGGTGGCCGGCGTGAGCGGCGCGATCCAGAGTGCCGGCGCCCGAGCGACCGTCTGCCCGCCCAATCCTTCCGGGACCTGCATTCCGGGTTTCCCCGACGTCTACACTGTATCCGCTCTCGCGGGTTGGGAGAGCGGCCGCGGAATACTTCGCGTGATGCTCGGGCCAGCGTTCGCCCACGCGAGTGATGCGGGGAACGCGCTCGGCTTCCAGGGACGCGTGGATGCCGCGGCGCCGTTCACGAATCGCGTTGCTCTCGTGGCGTCCATCCGCCCCACGGTGATTCCGAATCTCCGCGGCAGCACGCTGAAGCTCCTCGCATTCGGCATCGGGTTGAGGGTGCGCTAGCGAGGGGCACTGCGCGTTGCTCCACCGCCGAGCGCGAATCTCCCGTGCGGTACTAGCCGATGACCTGGATCGCGTCCAGCTCATCGAGATGAAATGACATCGGCACGCCGGTAGTCGGATGCGCGGCGTCGATGCTCTCGCGCCCGCCGTCCATGCGCAGGCGCTGCGGCACCACGA
>JBIQLU010000072.1:9683-19035 GCA_044463985.1 Gemmatimonas aurantiaca
GCGGCGTCGATGCTCTCGCGCCCGCCGTCCATGCGCAGGCGCTGCGGCACCACGATGAACTCGGTGCCTCGGCGGTAGATGGAAAGACGCCGCCGATCCACTATCGCGCGTTCCAGCGCGTCGTACTCCTCGTGCGTGAGCTGCAAGTTCAGTCTCCCGGGCCCGCGCACCAGCGGAGCGCGAGCTGGCCAAGTAAGTCGGCGGCGCGTTCGATCTCGGCGGTCGCGACCCACTCCTCGGCGGAGTGCGCGAGCGCGATGTCGCCCGGACCGAAGCAGATGGCGGGTATTCCCGCCTCGTTGAGGATCGCCGCATCCGTCCACGCGCTCAACCCTTCCGTGCGTGCCGCGGCGCCGCCTGCCTCGATGGTGGAAGCGAGTGCGCGCACGATCGGTGAATCTTCCGCTACGTCGCTCGCCGCGCGCGCGAGGTCGAGCGTGACGCTCGCGTCGAAGTCCGGCAGGCGACGCGAGAGCCGCTCGCACGCCGAGCGTACTTCGTCGAGTACGGCCTCCTCACTCTCGCCGGGCATGGTGCGCCGCTCGAGCCGGAGCGTGCAGCGGTCGGGATACACGGACATCGCCGTGCCACCCTCGATCAGCGATGCGTGCAGCGATGCGCGGCCGAGCAGCGGGTGCGTCCGCTCGCGGAGCAGTGTCGACTCGAGTGCATCGAGCTCGGCGAGGAGGAGCCCCGCGTGGCGTATGGCATCTATTCCGATGTCGTAACGACTCCCGTGCGCGGCGCGGCCGTGTACCACTACGGTGAGCCACGCGAAGCCGCGATGTGCGGGCGCGATGGCCAGCCGCGTGGGCTCCGTGACGATCGCGGCATCGGCTCGGACGCCGCTCGCCACGATGGCGCGCGTCCCGATGCTGGCGTCCTCCTCGTCGGCTACGGCGCAGATCACGAGTTCGCCGTCGAGCCCGCCCCCCGCAGCGGCCGCACGTGCGGCCGCGGCGCACATGGCTGCGATTCCGCCCTTCATGTCCGCGGCGCCCCGGCCGTAGATCCGGCCGTCGCGCTCCTGAGCGTCGAACGGCGGGTGCACCATTCCCTCCACGCCCACCACGTCGAGGTGGCCGTTGAACATCAGCGAGCGCGCGCCTCTCCCTTCCGTGCGCTTCCCCACGCGCGCGACGACGTTGGGGCGTCCGGGCGCGGCCTCGAGTACTTCGACTTCCATCCCCCACGCGCGCAGCACGTCGGCCAGCGCGCGCGCAATCTCGCGCTCGCCCGGAGCACCCGCGGAGAGAGCGGGGTTGCGTGAATCGATGCGCACGAGCTCGCGCGCGAGCGCCACGGCGTCCCCTCGGTCGATCATTCGCGTTCCTCCACCGTCGCGCCATGTTCGTCGACGCGGAACTCGAGCAACTCGCACTCACGCACATCGGCAACCGCGGCGCGCACTCGCTCGCTCGCCGATTCCGGCGCGATCACCAGCACGCAGCCACCGCCCGATGCGCCGAGTGCCTTCCCTCCGATCGCGCCGGCCCCGCGCGCGACTTCCAGCACTCGCTCGATTGCCGGCGTCGTGATTCGCGGGTGCAGTGCGCGCTGGTGCCGCCAGTGCTCACCCACCAGAGCGCCGAGCCCGTCGATGTCACCGAGCTTCAGCGCATCGATCATGCGATGGGCCAGCGTCCGCATCTCGGCGAGCGCGCCGGTCACACCAGCGTCGCCCGCGCGGTACGCATCCATGACTCCATTGATGGTATCGGCCGAGATGCGCGACTCGCCCGTGTAGACCACCGTGCACTGCTGCTCGAGCGCGGCGCGCGTGGCTTCCGAAAGCCCGATCCGCTCCACGACGACGCGATCGGTGAAGTGCATGCCGAGGGCGCCGCCGAAGGCCGCCGCATAGTGGTCCTGGCTTCCTCCCGCCACTCCGAGCCCTTCCACTTCGGTGAGCCGGCTCCGCTCGGCCAGGGCTTCCGGGGGCACGCGCTCGCCGAGCCACGCCGCGAACGCTCGCTGCAGGGCCACGCCAGCCGCTGAAGATCCGCCGAGCCCCGCGCCCCGAGGGAAGTCCGCGCGGAGCTCCAGATCCACGAGATCGATTCCCGACCTCGCCAGGGCGACGCTCGCAAGAGTCTTGCGTGCATCGCTCGACAGCTCCCACGCGCCTGGCGCGAAGCGCTCCACCCCATCTTCGTCAATGCGAATCCCTCCGGGCCGACTGCGGAGGGTGGCTCTGGCGTATCGCGAGATCGCGACACTGCAGACGCATCCGCCCTGGTCGGTGGTGTACGGTGGGACGTCGGTCCACCCCCCGCCGAAATCGATGCGCACCGGGGCGCGGGCTACGAGCTCGCGCACGGTTAGCTTGAAGGAGTGGGTTCGCCGATGAAAAGCGGGATCTCGGACTCGTGCATCGCTCCGGTGGCCGGCTGGCCAGTTGGACGGGAAGGGAAGATAACCGGGTGATGCGCGGTGATTGCCAGCCGGTGTCCGCAGAGGCAATATCGAAGTGAGAATCAGGGACACGAAGTGCCCTTCATGATTGTGCCGAGCCATGCCCGACCTTTCGCGCTATCTCGAAGACCGCACGCTCATCATGCTCTCCAACAGAGAGCCGTACGAGCATCGCTTCAGCGATGGCGCGAGCGGGTCGCGATCCATCGAGGTGCGGCAACCTGCAGGCGGACTCGTATCGGCGCTCGATCCCACGATGCGAGCCACGCACGGCGTGTGGGTGGCGTGGGGCTCCGGCTCCGCCGACTCTGCCACGGCGGACGAGGAGGGCCGGATCCAGGTTCCGCCCGACTCCGGAGACTACACGCTCCGCCGCGTCTTTCTCGATGAGAGCGAAGTGGAGGGCTACTACCTCGGCTTCGCGAATGGCTCTCTCTGGCCGCTGTGTCATCTTCTCGTCCAGCATTTCAATTTCCGCGGCGACCACTGGGTCACATATCAGGGGGTGAACGAGAAGTTCGCGGAGGCGGTGGCGTCGGAGGTGCACCGGTCGGAGAAGCCGCCGGTGGTGTGGATTCAGGACTATCACTTCGGACTCGCGCCGGCGATGATCCGCGAGCTCGCCGAACCGCTGCTCATCCACCAGTTCTGGCACATCCCTTTCCCACCGGCAGACATTCTACGTCTACTCCCCGGTGAAGTGGCCGAAGCGCTTCTGCGCGGGATGCTCGGGAACGACCTCCTCGAATTCCACACCGAGCGTTACGCGCTCAACTTCGCGGGATGCGTGGCCGAGTTCATTCCCGAGGCGGAGATCGATGCCGAGACGATGGCGATCCGGATAGATGATCGCGAAGTCGAAGTTGCGACCTTCCCCATCAGCATCGATGTGGAACAGTTCGAGCGACTCGCGCAGAACCCGCGCAGCGCCGCGCTCGCGAAGCGGCTGCGCGAGCGCTACGCGACCGACGGCTGCCGGCTCGGACTCGGCGTGGACCGCGTGGACTACACCAAGGGAATCCCGGAGCGGCTCCGCGCGCTGCGACAGCTCTGGGAGCTGCACCCCGACATGCGCGAGCGCTTCACATTTCTCCTCGTGGCCACGCCATCCCGCTCGGAGATCGCTGCGTACAGCCGGCTGGAAGAGGAGATGGTGCGCGAGGTGATGAGCATCAACGCCACCTTCCGGACGCCGAAGTGGACGCCGATCGTACTGGTCCACGAGAACGTGAGCACCGAAGTGCTGGCCGGAGTGTATCGCGCCGCGGATCTCTGTCTCGTGTCGTCGCTGCAGGACGGAATGAATCTCGTCGCGAAGGAGTTCGTGGCGTGTCAGGTCGACGAGCGCGGCGTGCTGGTGCTGAGCCGCTTCACCGGTGCGGCGGAAGAGATAGAGGGTGCAGTGCTGATCAATCCCTTCAACATCGATGGATTCGTGGAGGGGATCAAACGCGCAATCCAGATGGGCGAGGGAGATCGGCGGGTGAGGATGCATCGGATGCGAGCGCAGCTCCGCGGCCGCACGATCTTCGACTGGCTCGTCGCGATCCTCTCGCGCACCGAGGCGATCATCGCCGGTCGATCGGTGCACCGGGCGCCGCGCCAGCATACGAAGAGCGGCGTCGAAAGCACGTTGGAGAGCGGCGCCGCGTGACCCGGGCGCTGTTTCCTGTAGTGGATGCGGTGGCGGAGCGGCTCTCGAGCAGACCGCTCGCCGTCATGCTCGATGTGGACGGCACGCTCGCACCCATAGCCCCGCGCCCCGAGGACGCCACCGTTCCGCGCGAGACCAGCCGCGTCATAGCGGCGCTCGCCGCGCTCCCCGAAGTACGCGTGGCGCTGGTTTCCGGGCGCGCAGCCGCGGATGCGCGGCGGATGGTGGGGGTCGCCAACGTCTGGGTAATCGGCAACCACGGCTTCGAAGTCGTTTCTCCCGATGGCGGCGAACTCGCCCGCCCGGAACTCGAGCACTGGCGCTCGGCCGTCGCGCGCGCGGCCAGACGCATCGCTCCGCTCGTGGCGCCCGTCAGAGGCGTGCTGCTGGAGGACAAGCGGTGGACGCTGAGCATCCACTATCGTCTGGCGGAACCGGCCGTGGTGCCGAAGCTGATCGAGAGCGTGGAGCGCGTGGCCGCGCCGCTCGGCCTCGTAGTGACGCGCGGGAAGATGGTGCTCGAGGTGCGCCCCGACGTGCGGCTGGACAAGGGAACCGCCGTGCTGCGGCTCGCCACCGAGCTGGGCGCGCTTCCGGGCACGGACAATGGTCTGCCGCCCACAGTGCCGGAGGGCGAGCAAGCCGTCGGTGCCGCTCACGGCTCGGCGCTCTTCGTGGGTGACGACCGCACCGACGAGGATGCGTTCCGCGCCCTGCGCACGCGCTCGACGCGGCCGGTGACCGTACGCGTCACGCACGGTGAAGAGATGACGACGGCGGCCGAGTTCTCCGTGGAAGATCCGGCCGCCGTACGTGCGTTTCTGGAGTGGCTGCTCGAGCGCTCGAGGTGAGCGCCGCTCCACCCGCCTCCCTTTCGAGGGAGTCAGCGCTTCTTCTTCGCGGCGCTCTTGCTGGCGTTCTTGGCAGCGCTGGTCTTGGTGCGGACCGGCGGTGCCGCAGCGGCGGGCTTCTTCTTCGCCGGAGCGCTCTTCTTGACGGCTGCCTTCGTGGTCTTGGGCGGCTTGGCAGCACTCTTCGTGGCCGTCTTGGCGGCGCTCTTCCTGGGCGTGGCGGTCTGGGCCGCACCGGTCTCGCGCACTACTTTCTTCTGCTGGCGATGCGCTTCCTCGGCTTCGCGGATGACCCGGTCGGCCTCTTCCTGGGTCATCTGGCCGCGCCTGACCATGTACTGAACCAGGTCCCGGGCGCTCTCGACGGCGAAGCCAGCTACACCAGCGGCAGCGTTGATGACGTCTTTCATGGCCATGGCGATCTTGCTCCCCGCTTCCTGACTGATTTCCTGAGCGCGCAGAGCCATTTCGGCGACGGTGTCGCGGGCGTCAGCACCACGATGGCCGGGGGTGCGCCGAGGAGTCGGGGGCGTGGTGGACGGCTCGGCGTTCGCTTTGGGCTCTGCGGGCTGAGGCTTATCGGCCATTTGCGGGCGCGCTCCATTTGCGCAGTGAGGGTGCCGTCCAGGGCGCCGCGTACGGGGCGGCGCCCTTGCTTGGTCTGGCGGTGCAGGGGCGGGTGCGAATGGGCCCCGGCACTGGCCGTTGCAGCGACGGTAAGTATATGATTTCGCGTCAGCTACGCAAGTGACGGACGCGGCCGATCCGGCTCGATACAAAATGCCTCTTCGATCGATCCGGACGTACGGCGTTGATAAGATAACTCACACGATAACACCATAGTGGCGACAGAATCAAGCCATTTGCCGCTTGCTGGCGTACGGGTGCTGGACTTCACGCGTGTACTGGCGGGGCCGCTTTGCACCATGATGCTCGGCGACCTGGGCGCGGACGTCATAAAAATCGAGCGGCCAGGTGGTGGTGACGATACTCGTAGCTGGGGCCCGCCCTTCGACGGGCGGGGCGAGAGCGCCTACTATCTGAGTGTAAACCGGAACAAGAAGAGCGTAGCGGTGGATCTTTCGAACGCCGAGGACAGGGCGATGATCGCGGCGCTCCTGGCGGACGCCGACGTGGCCGTGGACAACTTCAAGCGCGGGACGCTCGAGCGCTATGATCTTTCGCCCCAACGCTTTCTGGCTCAGCATCCGGCGCTGGTCTGGTGCAGCATCACCGGCTTTGGGGCCGAAAGCGACAGGCCGGGCTACGACTACATCGTGCAGGCCGAACGCGGCTGGATGGCGATCACGGGCGAGGCCGACGGTGTCCCGATGAAAGTCGGAGTGGCGCTGGCCGACGTTGTGGCGGGGAAGGACGCCGCGGTGGCGGTTCTGGCAGCGCTCGCGGCCCGGTACCGTGAAGGGCGAGGTCGCCACGTGGTGACCTCGCTTGCACAGAGCGCGAGCGCGGCGCTCGTGAACGTGGCGCAGAACGTACTGGTCACCGGCAGGGACGCTCCGCGCTGGGGAAACGCCCACCCGAACCTGGTGCCGTACGAGCTCTTCGAGGCCGCCGATCGCTCCATCGTGATCGCCGTCGGGAATGACGCTCAGTGGCGCGCCTGCGCCATCGCGCTCGGTCTCCACGAGCTGGCCGGCGATCCTCGCCTCGCGACCAACGCGGGCAGGCTGGAGCATCGCGAGGAGCTCGTGCTGGCGCTTGCCGAGCGGGTGCGGGAGGAGGATGCGTCCCATTGGCTGAGCCTGCTTGCCCAGGCGGGGGTACCGGCCGGCGTGGTGCGGAGCGTTCTGGAATCGCTGCGCGAAGCTGAGGCGTCGCCCCTCACGGGCGTGGCGCCCAGCGTTCCGGGCGAGGTCCGGCTGCCGCCGCCGCGTCTGGATGAGCACGGCGACGAGATTCGCCGCCACGGCTGGGGCGTGTTCGGCGGAGCTGGCGCCGAATAAGGATGCGCTACATCGGCAACAAGACCCGGCTGCTCGGATTCATCCGTCGCGCGGCCGACGCGGCCGGTCTCGCCGGTGGCAGCATGCACGACGCCTTCTCGGGGACCGCTTCGGTCGGACGCGCGTTCAAGGAGGACGGATGGCGCGTGGCATCGAGCGACATAATGACGTACTCGTACGTCTTCCAGCGCGCCTACGTGGTGGCGCAGCGCAGCCCGGGGTTCTCCTCTCTTCTGGAGGGTGAGCCCGAGCTCCGCTCGACCATCCGCTCGGCGCGCTTCCGAGCGGCGCTGCCGGTAGCGGGAGCGCGGGAACGTGGCCACTCCGGCTCGTCGCCCGTGGCCGGCGCCACTCTTCTGGCGGTCGCCGAGTATTTGTCGCGCTGGATCGAACCCGAGCGCGGCTTCATGACGCGCAATTACTCCCCGGCCGGCGGCCGGATGTACTTCACCGAGGAGAACGCCGGCAGGATCGACGCGATCCGGCGGCGGCTGCACGAGTGGCGCGCGTCCGAGCTGATCGGCGAAGACGAGTACTACATACTCCTCGCCGCTCTCATCGAGGCCGCGGACCGCGTCGCGAACACCGCCGGGGTGTACGCCGCATATATAAAGAGCTGGCAGCCGAACGCGCGCCGTCCGCTCGCTCTGCTTCCGGTGGCGCCGGTGCGCGGCCCGCGCGGCTCGCGCGCCTTCCAGGGAGATGCCGCCGCGATCGCGGAGGGGCTGGGCCGGGTGGACCTTCTGTACGTGGACCCCCCCTACAACTCGCGCCAGTACGCCGGCTACTACCATATCCCCGAGATCATCGCACGGGGGTGGTTCGACGGGAAGCCCAGTATCGGCGGCAAGACCGGCCTCCCCGCCAAGCGCGAGCAGCGCAGCGACTGGTGCTCCGCGCGGAAAGTGGAGGGCGCGCTCGAGGCGCTGCTCGAGGCGACCGGCGCTCGCCATGTGCTGGTGAGCTACAACAGCGAGGGCCATCTCTCCGAGAGCTCGCTCCGCTCGATCCTCTCCCGCTTCGCCGCGGACGGGGAGGTTCGTCGCTACACCCGCGACTACCGCCGCTACCGCGCCGACTCCGACTCCACCCGCCGCCGCTTCCGCGACGGCGCCCTGCGTGAGATCCTCTTCCACGCGCGGCTGGGGAACGGCGACTACAAGAGAGCAGGGAGCAGGCGGCAGAAAGCAGGAGCTACACGCATACCATAGTCATGCCCGCGAAAGCGGGCATCCATATTACTCAGCCAAACCTGGGTCCCGCCTTCGCGGGGACGACATGGACTGGCGTGCAGTTCCTGCTGTCTGCCCTCTGCTTCCTGCTCTCTTGTTGTAGCCCCCGTTACCTCTCCCCACCCCCCGTCGTCCTGCCGGTATGGCCACCCTCGTACAGCCGCTCTCCACCTCTACGGGTCTAGGCAGGCGGCGAACAAAAGGTTACACTAGCGGCGTGAACACCACGGTGACGACGCCGCAAACGGTCGATTCGCAGGAAGCGGATCATGAAGTGATCGCGCGCGTGTTGCAAGGCGATCGCAACAGCTTCGGACTTCTCATCCGCCGCTACAGCGATGCGCTCTACCGACACGCGTTGGGAATGACGGGAAGCCCGGATGTCGCCGAAGACATCCTCCAGGCCTCCTTCATCAAGGCATACCAGCATCTTGGCGAGGTGCATGGACGCTTTGACGCATGGATCTTCCGAATCGTCGCTAATGGATGCAAAGACTGGCTGAAGAACATTCGCCGGACGCATCTGAGCTACGATGAAGATGACCAGCCGTCGGCCTTCGCAACGCCGGATGAGGATCTCGACAGGACGGAGCTCCGCTCCGATCTGGACCGCGCCCTCTCGTCGCTCGCGCCATCGCTGCGCGAGGCGTTCGTGATGAAGCACGTGGAGGGTCGCGCTTACGAGGAGATGGCGGTGCTGTTGGGAACGACGGTCGGAGCACTCAAGATGCGCGTCCACCGAGCGCGGGAAGCGCTCCAGATCCTTCTGGAGGATAAGTACGCCTGATGCTGGACAATACAGATCCCATGGAGCGCACCTCGAGCGCGCCGCCGCAGGAGCGGCGTACGGCGCCCGCTGCGCGACCGCTTGCAGATCGTGAAGTACCCATCGAAGGTCAGACGACGGCTTCGATCAACGCCTGGCTCGACGGCGATGTGCCGGTGAGCGCCGTGCGCGGCGCGGATACCGCGCGCGACGTCGACTTCTGGCTCCGCATCGAAAAGGAAGTCGAAGTGCGGCGCGAGATGAAGACGCCGGCGCACGTGTACCAGCAGATCATGGAGTCGCTGCCGGAAGCCACGCCGCAGACCTCGCACTGGTACGATCGCGAACTGCACCTCAATCCCGTCGTGGCGATCACCGCCGCGGCCGCCGCTGTCGCGGTCGGCATCGTGATCGGCATCGCCCTGATGAAGTAGCACGCTGTTTCGCCTCCCGCGAGCGACGAGCGCCGG
>JBIQLU010000073.1:0-15320 GCA_044463985.1 Gemmatimonas aurantiaca
GTGCGACGAGCTCGGCGTGGGTGCCTTCCTCGACTACACGGCCGTGCTGCAGGACGATTATGCGGTCGGCCATGCGGACGGTGGAGAAGCGGTGCGAGATGAGCACCGCCATCCGGCCCGATACCAGCTCGGAGAAGCGGCGGAAGACTTCGTATTCGGCGCGGGCATCGAGCGCAGAGGTGGGCTCGTCGAGGATCAATAGCTGAGCTTCGCGCATGTAGGCGCGGCCGAGCGCGACTTTCTGCCACTCCCCGCCCGATAGATCCACGCCGCCCTCGAAGCGGCGTCCCAGCATCTGACGGTAGCCGTCGCCCAGGCGCGGGAGCAGCGACGTCGCGAGCGAACGCTCGGCGGCGCCGCGAATCGCTTCCGGCGTGTCGCCGTCCATGCCATCGCGCGCGTCGTGCGAGTCGAAGTAGTCGCGCACGTCGCCGATCTCCCCCACGCCGATGTTCTCGTCGAAGCGCATGTCGAAGCGAACGAAATCCTGGAAGATCACGCCGATCGCGCGACGCACTCCCGCGAGTTCGTAGTCGCGCAGGTCCACGCCATCCAGGAGGATGCGCCCCTCCGAAGGATCGTACAGGCGGGCGAGCAGCTTGGTGATCGTCGTCTTCCCCGCCCCGTTCTCGCCGACCAGCGCGATGCGCTCGCCCGGCCGCAGCACGAAGTCCACGTGCCGGACCGCCCACCGGTCGCTCCCCGGATAGCGAAATCCGACGTCCTCGAAAACGAAGCCATCGCGGATCGGCTGCGGAATGGGAAGCGCATCGGGCTTCGAGACGATGGTCGGGCGCATCTCGAAGAAGTCGAACATGTCCTTCAGGTAGAGCGCCTGCTCCACGACATCGCTCCCGGTTAGAAGGATGCGCTGGATGATGTCGCGGCTCCTCTGAAAGGAGGCCGCGAGAAAGGTGAGCGAGCCGATGGTGATCGAGCCCGTCACGGTCCGGAGCAGGATGATCGCGTAGGCGCCGTAGTAGCCGAGCGTTCCCAGAATCGAGAGCAGCGCCGCCACGACTCCCTTGCGCACGGAGAGCCGCTTGTTCGCTTCGTAGTAGCGGTCGGCCAGTACGCGATAGCGCTCCACGAGCCAGCCGGCGAGCCCGAACATCTGGACTTCGCGCGCCGTGCGATCGCTGGCGCCGAGGTAGCGCAGGTAATCGAGCTCCCGCCGCTCGGGCGTCCAGCGATAGAGGAGCGAGTACTCGAGCGATGCGTAGTGTGTCTCGCCGAGGAATGCGGGCACCACCGCGACCACCAGCAGGAGCAGGAGCCACGGGCTGTAGGCGAGGAGCGCCACGCCGAGCGACGCCAGCGTGAGCGAGTCCTGCGCCATCGAGAGGAGCTGCGAAAGGAGTCCGATCCTGCCGGTGGTCTGGCGCCTCGCGCGCTCGAGCTGATCGTAGAACGCGGGGTCCTCGAACTGCGCGAGGTCGAGAGTCGACGCGTGCTCCATCAGCCGCACGCTCGTGTGATTCGAGAACAGGTCGCCAAGGAGGCTCTCCACGAGCGTCGAAGCGCGCGCCAGAACTTCGCCCGCCACCACGATCGCTATCTCCAGCGCCACCAGCTCCCAGAGCCGGCTCAGCTCCGCGTTCCCTTCCCGGAGCGCGACCACCGCATCGATGATCAGCTTCCCGATCCAGAACGTGGCCACCGGAACGAAGGCACGAGCAATTCGGAGGAGCGCGATCGCGATCGTGTAGCCGCGGTGGGTATCCCACACGAGCGCGAGGAGCCGTGGGACGTAACGGAGCGCGGCGGCGCGTTCGCGCCAGCTCGGGATCTGCTCCGGATCGCGCGGCGCGCCGCGCTTGGACTTCGAGGATATGTGAGGATTCGTCATCGCGTTATGAACGTCCGCGAAGGCGCCGCGGTTCGCAACGACCGACGCGGACCGGGCACCCGGCCACCTACTATGTGGGTAGTTGACAAACCGGCCGGACCGTGTAGTTTATTACTATCGTCATAGTAACAAAGGAGGCCAGGTGGACGAACTGCTGCTGGGTGACCGCGAGCTGGACGTGATGGGGGTTCTCTGGGAGCTCGGCTCCGGTACGGTGAGCGAGGTGCGCGAGCGCCTTCCGGCCGAGCTCGCGTACACCACCGTGCTCACCATACTCCGCAACCTGGAAGCGAAGGGCTTCCTCCACCACGCGTCCGAAGGGAAGGCGCACAGATACTTCCCGAGCGTGGCGCGACGTACCGCGCGTCAGAGCGCAGTCTCACGACTCATCGACAAACTCTTTCACGGATCGCCCGAGCAGCTCCTCGCGCAGCTCGTGGAAGACCGGGCGCTCACGTCCGAGGACCTCCGGCGCATCCGGCAGCGGATGCGTGCGCTCGAGAAGGAGTCGGGCGGGAGCGCCGAAGGAACCGTGCAGCGAAAGTCCGGCGGGAGGCGAAAGAGATGATCGCATCGTGGATGTTCTTCGCGAGTGTAATCGCCGCGCTCTTCGGCGCCGCGGCGCTCGCAGCCGCTTCGGCGCTCGCCGCCGCACGCCGTCCCACGCGCTCGATCTGGCTCGCGGCTCTCGCGGCATCGATCATCTGGCCGCTCGGCGCGCTTGCCTTTTCGCTCTTCGCCGACGTGCACGGCGCAGCCTTCCCTCTCCTCGAGTTCACGACCCGTACCGGCGAACCGGGCGCCCTCGCCACACCGGGCTGGATCTCCAACATCGCTGCGGCACTCGAACCGCTGCTGATCGGAGGGTGGGCGCTGGCCTCTATCACTCTCCTCGGGCAACTCGCGCGCGCGATGGCGGCGTTGAAGCGGCAGCGGACGTCGTGGCGGCCGTTCGCGATCGATGGTGTCGGCGTCCACCTCTCGCGCGACACGGGGCCGGCGGTGATCGGCGTGCGGTCCATGGACATCGTTCTCCCCGAGTGGGCGCTCACCCTCGAACCGCGCCTCCTGCGGATGGTTCTCCGCCACGAAGCCGAACACAGACGCTGCCAGGATCCGCGGATCCTCTTCGCGACGTCGATCGCGGTCGCTCTCCTGCCATGGAATCCGGCGCTCTGGTGGTGCGCGCACCGCCTGCGCCTGGCGATGGAGCTCGACTGCGATGCCCGCGTGATCGAGTCGCACGTGGACCGTGATCGCTACGGCCTGCTGCTGATGCTGCTCTCCCAACATCCGCAGCCGC
This sequence comes from Gemmatimonas aurantiaca, assembly GCA_044463985.1. GTDB lineage: Bacteria > Gemmatimonadota > Gemmatimonadetes > Gemmatimonadales > Gemmatimonadaceae > JADGGM01. Next base: position 3,153 of record JBIQLU010000073.1, read on the forward strand.
GGATCCCCCAATTCGCGCCTGCGCTGAGCAATCCAACTTCCAACCTCGAACGGAGGATCATCGCCATGCGCACTCTCACCCCGAAGCTCGCCCGCGCCAGAGTTCTCGCTTTCTCCTCTCTTGCGGCACTGTGCGTCGCAGTCGCCTGCTCTGTCGACAGCCCGGAAGCCGTGAAGCCGCACGGCGACGCCATCGACGTGGGTCTGACCGCGCCGAAGGTGGCCGCCGACACCACCGCGTTCTTCGAGTTCCAGGTGGAGCAGCCAGTCACCTTGACGGAGGGGAATCCCGCTCCCGTCTATCCCGAGGCGCTGGAGAAGGCGCACGTGAGCGGCACGGTGCTCGTTCAGTTCGTGGTGAGCACCGATGGAACCGCCGAGATGAACACGTTCAAGGTGCTGAAGTCGTCGAACGGGTCGTTCACCGATGCCGTGCGCGACGTGCTTCCGAACTTCCACTTCGTACCCGCGGAGGTCGGGGGCAAGAGGGTAAGGCAGCTCGTCCAGATGCCCTTCGGCTTCAAGATCCCCGAAAAGAGCTGAGTGCCCATTCGGGCACGCCATGAAAGGGCCCGGCGGCGCTGCCGCCGGGTCCCTTTCCGTTTCATGGAACGGCCCTGTTGCGTGTTCAGTTTTATCGAGCGGCCCCCTCGCGCGGCAGCGCGACGAGACCGAGCGGGACGCGGCGGATCCCCGGCCACCGCTGCACGCCGCCGGTCGAATCGCGCACGAGTAGCTGGCTCGATATCCCCCCATCGAGCATCACCGCGCGGCTGCAACCCAGCGCCCCCATCAGCGCGGCAGTCTGCGGCGTGGTGAGGCCGAGCGGAATCGCCTGAAGCAATCCATCGAGTCCGTCGAAGCGCGTGAGTGCGACGAGCACTCTCCCATCGCGCAGACTCCCGATCGCCAGTCGGGAGTCGCCGTGGTCGAGGTCCACACCGCCTCTGGTGGTGGCGGGACGCAGCGGGAGCGGTACCTCGCCGTCGCCCTCGAGCAGCGTGGGATACGACTGGAACGCACCTTCGATCCCGCGCGCACGGCGGAGCGACGGGATGCTGTCCGGCGGCCACCAGTGCAGAACTCCGGAGTCACTGACGGTGACCGCGGTGGAGAGCGGGCCGTAGCCGGGGGAGAGGAACTCGCGACCGCCGAGCACTACCCACCCCCAGGGCATCGAGCCGGTGAACTGACCCGCGTTGAACGCAGCCACGGCACTCTGCGATGCGGCGTCGACGTTCCACGCGGCACGGCGAACTCCCTTCTCGAAGCCGCTGTCGAGCTCGAAGCGCACGGAAGCCGGATCGAGTCGCACGAGAATCACTCGCACGCGCCACGCCTCTCCGCTCCCCGAGAGTCTGAGCTCGCCCAGCTCGACCCCGGTGTCGATCTCCTTCCACTCCACTGCCCCGCTCACGACATCGAGCGGTCCGCGCCACTGCACCGGTGCGCTGTCCGAGCGCCACCAGCCACGCCACTCGCCCGCGGCGCGTACGGAGAGCGAGGTGATGTCGAGAGCCGTTTCCGTCCGTGGCGGCGGAACCTCATCACGATGTGACGCGCCGAGCGCGAAGAGAATCGCGCCCAGCGTCGCACATCGTACCAGCGAGTTCACCGCTGCTGCAGGCGAGCGATCAACGATACACGTTGTGCGCGCGCAGATCCGCCGTCACGCGACGGATGTCCGCATCGCGCGCCTTCAAGGCGTCGAGCTCCACGGCGCTGAAGCTCAGACGGGAATTGGGAGTCGCCTTGGGGCCGGTTGCCGCCGCCCAGGCGATCATCCGCTCCAGCGCCATGCTGTACTGGGGCGCGGTGAGCGCTGCTCCGCCGCCTCCATGTCCCCTCGCCACCACCACGAGCGCACTGTCACGCGCCGCTTCGTCGGAGGCCCTCATGTCGTCATTGATCTTCGTACGGTGCTCGTCGATCGCATCTTCGCGCGCCATCCACGCCGGTTTCGGCGCCAGCTTTCCGCACTTCGCGAATGCAGCCGCCGAGTCGGCGCCCGCCGAGGGATGCGTCAGCTTCTGGATGTCCGCCATCGTCTTCCGGAGCGCCACGCTGTCGCCGGCTTCCGTCTCCTTGCTGGCGCGCTGGCCCAGCTCCATCATCTTCTGCCGCACGGCAGGATCGCCCATCACTCTCGCCTGCATCGAGGCATCGTTGGCTTCCTCGCGCTTCGACAACTCGTCGTTTATGCAGTCCTCGATCCGGCTGTTCGACTGCTGCCATGCATCGCTCTCGCTGCTCGGATGCTGCGCGCGGAGCTGATCGGACTCCTTCTCGAGCGCGTCGAGTTCCGCCTCGAGCTTCGCCTTGCGCGCGTCGCTCAGCTGCGCCACGCGTGCCTCGGTGGCCATGCCGCGAAGCATCTCATCCACGACGGTCGGCGTGAGCTCCACCACCGTCGCGTCGAACTTCGGCGCGTCCGCGCGGAGCGCGCCACCGGCACCGTTCGCTGCCGCCGTGCTGTCGCCTTCACCGGCGACCTTCTCCTTCGCCTTCTTCAGGAGTTTCCCGAACTGAGCGTGCGCCGGCGCGGGGGCTAGCAGTGCTGCGGCCACGGCGGCACTCAGAGCCACCCGTATGACGAAAGTCGATCGCATCGTTGGAATCTTCCTCGTGATGTGTGCGGGGACACGCCGGCTGATCAGGCCATCGGTCGTGCCCGGATTCATTGGCTCCCATGGATACGCAGCACGAATCGCGCTTCTTTCGCAAGGGCTCCGGACGAGCCCGCGCGGCCGGCCCGTGGGCGAGCTGAACAGTGGTTCGCATCGCGGCTCGCCCCATGCGCCGCCCGCTCGGCTCGCCTCTTGCGGCAGACCTCGCCTGCGATGAACAGCGCTTCCCTCTCCATATCCGCACCGCGGACCCGTAATGCGGATGGCATCTCCCGCGTCTGGGCGGACGTGGACGGCTCGGAGGTCTGGTTCGAGTCCTCGGACTTCACGCTCCGCCCCTCGCTGGAGGCGTTCGTGAGCGCGTTCCTCATCCCGTCCACCATCCTCGAGCGACGCCTCGAGGTGGCGGGCACGGTCGCCGAGGATTTCGCCGCGAATCTTCCGAAGGTCGTGGACACCGTCGCGAGGTGGTGGAAGTTCGCACGCCTGTTGCCTTCGTTCGACACCACTGCTGCCCCTCTCCGACAGGAAGACACGATCGACGCCGCACGCTCCGGCTCCGCCCTCTGCTTCAGCGGTGGCGTGGACTCGTTCTTCTCGCTCCGAGCCGCGGGCCGCCAGGTCGATGCGCTGCTCTTCGTGCACGGCTTCGACATAAGGGTCGACGATAGCGAGCGCGCCGCCGCCGCGGAAGTACACGTCCGCAGCGTGGCGCGCGAGACAGGGTCGCGGTCGGCTGCCATCCGTACCAACCTCCGTGAGCATCCGGCGTTCCGTCAATGCAAGTGGATTCGAACGTATGGTGGAGCACTGGCCGCCATCGGCCACGTGGCGAGCGGCGAATGGTCCACTCTGCAAGTGTCGTCTTCGTACGCATACTCCGACAAGCGTGTTTCAGGGTCGCACTGGCAGCTCGACCCGCTCTGGAGCGGCGCAGGCCTGGTGGTGGACCACGTGGGTGCCGGAGCGAGCCGGACCGACAAGCTGCGGGCTCTGCGGGATGACTCGCTGGTTCAGCGCTACCTGCGCGTGTGCTGGGAGAATCGCAGCTCGCGCCTCAACTGCTCGCGCTGCGAGAAGTGCATCCGCACGGAAGTCGTGCTCGCTTCACTCGGCGCGCTCGAGGCCTTTCAGGTCTTCGACGACCCGCGCACGCTCGCCGAGCGCGTGGATGCTCTCGAGTGCGTGAGGAACCCGGGCCTCTTCAGGCGCTACGAGGAGTCGCTGGCGATCGGCCTCCCGTACGAGCTCGACGCGGCCGTACGCCGGCTCATGGCGCGCAGCCGGCGGGCACGCATGCGCCGCCGCCTCGACGACGCGCGCTGGTACGCATCCGCGGTCGCGAAGCGGATACTCCGTCTCGGCCGCGTGGCCTCGACCGCTCGAGCGGGCGAGTCGTGAGTCGCACGACGGGGAATGAATCCTTGACTGTAAACTCCGGAGGCGCGACGTTGCGCTCCCGGTCGCCGAGCCGTTCCCGCGGCACCGTTTCCGTAGCTGCATCCATCGACGACGAATGACTGACCTGGCAGTACGAACCGCGCCTCCCCCAATGCCGGCCGAGCCGCGCCGCTCGATCGTCGGCGACCTGCGCACGATCGCCGTGAACGAGATCTGGCGATACAGGGAGCTCCTCTATCAACTGACGCTGCGCGACATCCGCATCCGCTACAAGCAGGCGGTCATGGGCTTCGGCTGGGCGATCTTCATGCCCGGTCTCATCGTGCTCGCCGGTACGCTGGTTCGCTTCGCGATGGCGTACATGGGTGGGAGCAAGGTGGAGCTTTCGGAAATCGCGGGGATGGCGGTGAAGGCGATTCCATGGTCGTTCTTCGTGGGAGCGCTCGGCTTCGCCACGGCGAGCCTCACGGGCAATCTGCAGCTCGTGTCGAAGATCTACTTCCCTCGCGAGGTGCTTCCGCTCTCGGCCACGTTGGCGCAGTGCTTCGACACCACCATCGGCACCGTCACGATGGCGGTCGCGCTTCCGTTCCTGGGAGTGCACTACGGCATCGCGCTGCTGTGGGTACCGTTGCTCGCGCTGCTCATCTTCATGTTCACGGCCGCCACCGCGCTGTTCATCAGTTGCGCGAATCTCTTCTTCCGTGACGTGAAGTACATCGTCCAGGTGCTGCTCACGTTCGGGATATTCTTCACGCCCGTGTTCTTCGAGCCGCGCATGTTCGGCCAGCTCGGCGGGCGGATCATGCTTCTCAATCCGCTCGCGCCCCTTCTCGAGGGGCTCCGACTGAGCATCGTCCACGGTCACAATCTCGTAACGCCACTGGTCACGGCCACCGGCAGCGGCGCATCGTTTCCGGTATGGAATCCCTGGTATCTGGCATACAGCGCGGCGTGGGCGGTGATAGGACTGGTCGTGAGCGCAATCATCTTCCATCGCGCTGAAGCGGTGTTCGCCGAGTACGTCTGATGGTGCCGACGGCAAGCGGTCCGAGCATCGAGTTCGAGGGCGTCTGGAAGAAGTTCCAGCGTGGCGAGCTGCACGACAGCCTCCGCGACCTGATTCCGGCGATGGCGCGGCGGATGATGGGGCGTACTCCGCCGAAGGACCAACTGTCGCAGGGAGAGTTCTGGGCGGTACGAGACGTTTCGTTTTCCGTGAAGCCGGGCGAGGCGCTCGGCATCATCGGTCCGAACGGCGCCGGCAAGTCCACCATCCTGAAGCTGCTCACCCAGATACTCACGCCCACCCGCGGCCGCTGCATGATCCACGGCCGCGCCGGCGCGCTCATCGAAGTTTCCGCCGGTTTCCACCCCGACCTCACGGGGCGCGAGAACGTGTTCCTGCAGGGCGCGATCATGGGGATGCGCAGCAGGGAGATCGCCCGCCGCTTCGACGAGATAGTCGCCTTCGCGGAGATCGAGCAGTTCATCGACACGCCGGTGAAGCGCTACTCGAGCGGTATGAATGCGCGACTCGGCTTCGCAATCGCGGCGCACATAGATCCTGACGTACTGGTGATCGACGAAGTGCTCGCCGTGGGCGACGTGCGCTTCCAGACCAAGGCGTTCGACCGGATCAAGGAGATGTGTACGAGCGGCATCCCGGTGGCCATCGTGTCGCACCAGCTCGACCGCATCGCGTCGCTCTGCACGCACGCTCTGCTGCTGGATCGCGGCAGCGTGGTCAGGAGGGGGACGCCCACTGAATGCATCGAGACGTACCTGCACAACGAGTGGTCGGCCGATCCCTCCGGAGGGAGCAACCTGGCCACCACTATCGCATCCATCGAGATGGAGCACCCCGGAGAACCCGTGCGCTCCGGCCACAGCGCGCGATTCCTGCTGCGGGGGTCCGTGAACCCCTCGGGAGATGGACCCCGCACGTGCGCGATCCGGGTGCGCGAGATGAACACCGGCAAGTCGCTCTTCGCGATCGCCACCAGCGAGTGCGGAGTGGAGCTTCCGGAGGAAGGTCCTTTCGAGGTAGCCATCGAGCTGCAGTTCAACGTCCCGGCGGGCGTCGTCTCGGTGGAGACTTCGATATGGGACCGCGCCACGCACCGCGACGTGGCACGCGGCCCCGCCGCCACGCTGCAACTCGTGGAAGGGATCAGGTTCGCCGGCAGCGTCCACATGCAGCCGCGCATGCAGCTCGTGCAGCCGCGCGTGGAAACCGGGCGGAACGAGCTGGCGAATGCGGTGGAATCGAGGAACTGAGCAGATGCCGCGGGCCGACCTGATGGCGCTGCGGAGGTCCATGCAGGACGTTCTGGAGCCGCTCCTCGCGGGCGTGGAGCGAGCGGCGCTGCTCGACTTCCCGGCACACGCGAACGTCGGGGACAGCGCGATCTGGCTCGGCACGCTCGCCTGTCTGCGCGAGCGTGGAACGACGCTCTGCTACACGTGCGACCACAGCACCTACTCGCGCGCCACGCTCGCGCGCCGGCTCGGCAATGGAGTCATCCTCCTGAGTGGAGGCGGCAACTTCGGCGACATCTGGAAGCAGTCGCAGCGACTCCGCGAGCAGGTGGTGCGCGACTTTCCGGACACGCGCATCATCCAGCTCCCCCAATCGGTGATGTTTCACGACGAGCGCGAGCTGGAGCGCGCCCGTGCGGTCTTCGACGCGCACCCCGCACTCACGCTGCTCGTACGGGATGAGCGCAGCCTTCGCTTCGCTTCCGAAAACTTCCGCGCGACCGCCCTCCTCTGCCCCGACATGGCGCTCTGGCTCGGCCCGCTCTCGCGTCCCGTGCCGGCGCGGAAGCAGCTCGTCTGGCTGGCACGCACCGATCGCGAGCGCGCGGCGACTCCACCGGAAGGAGTCCGCACCGTGGACTGGCTCGACGAGCCGCCAGCGACCGATCTCCGACTGGAGCGCTTCATCCGCGAGCTCGTGGTCGAACACCCGCGCGCCGAGCGACCGCTGCGCGGCACGCTGTCGCGCACTGCCGACCGGGTGGCGGCCACGCGTCTGCGCCGTGGCTGTTCGATCCTGTCCGAGGGGCGAGTCGTCATCACCGACAGGCTGCACGCTCACATCCTCAGCCTCCTCCTCGGCATCCCGAGCGTGATCCTGGACAACAGCTACGGCAAGCTGCGCGACTTTTACGAGACGTGGACTCGCGGCAACGAGCTCGCCGCGCTGGCCGGCGACCCGCAGCAGGCGATGACGTTGGCCATGGAGCGCGCTTCGTGAGTGCGGACCGTCCTCGCATCTCGGCCATCGTCTGCACGCGCAACCGGTGCTCCGCGCTGGCTCACCTGCTGGAGTCGCTGGCGTCGCTCGAGGTTCCGGCCGAACTCCCGTGGGAACTGGTGGTGGTGGACAACGGATCCACCGACGGAACGGCGGCGCTGCTCGACGCGTGTGCGACGCGGCTTCCGATCAACCGTGCATACGAGGGGCACAAGGGGCTTTCGCGGGCGCGCAACGCCGGCCTGCGCGCGGCGCGCGGCGACATACTCGCGTTCACCGACGATGACTGCATTCCCGCGCCGGACTGGCTCTCGGCGATAGCGAGCGAGTTCGACGCGGAACCAGCACTCTCCGGGCTCGGCGGGAGAGTGGAGCTGCACGACCCACGCGACTTCCCGATCACGATCCGCACGTCGCGCGAGCGCGAAAGGCTCACCCGGGTATTCCAGCTCCCGGCGCTCATGGTGGGATGCAACATGGCGTTCCGCCGCTCGGCCATGGAGACCGTTGGTGATTTCGACGTCACGCTGGGTGCCGGCACTCCGGTGGGAAGCGCGGAAGATACGGACTACCTGTACCGGGCGCTCCTCCTCGGCCTGCGCATCGAGTACGTGCCAACGGTTCAGGTGGCGCACAACCACGGCAGGCGGGACATCGAGGAGGTAGCGCAGCTCAAGCGGAGCTATGCCCGCGGCCGGGGCGCGCTGCTCACGAAGTATCTGATGCGCGCCGATCGCGCCATGGCGTACTGCGCGTACTACGACCTCCGATGGAACGGCAGGGAGCTACTGCGCGCGCTGCGTTCGTGGCAGTCGCCACGCTCGGTGGTGGAACGCGGCTGGCACATGCTCTCCGGCGCGGCGCGCTGGGTGGACAGCGCGCATCTCCCCGCGCCCGTTACGCGCGACGAGGCGCAGCTCTCCGTCAGAACTTGAAGATTCCCTTCAGGAGCTTCACGATCCTGTCGCCGATCGAGTCGCCGAGATCGGGCGGGCCAGTGTGTTGGGCGCAGTACGACGTGGGCTCCGTTCCGGCACGGAACCATTCGCGCCGGGTGAGCGGACACCATTCGGTGGCCAGCAGTCCGTCGTCGGCGTCGATGATGCGCGAAACCATCCCCGGAGGGGGGAGCCACTGCTCATCGCGAGCGCCGCGCGGCCAGCCGTGGGTGTAGAAATCCGCCCACGCGGGTGCAGCGTAGCGTCCGCCGGTCGCGCCGGCGCCCATCGAGCGCGGCGTATCGTAGCCGAACCAGATACCGGCCACGAGTGACGGCGTGTAGCCCACGAACCAGGTGTCGGTGCCGTCGTTCGTCGTTCCCGTCTTCCCCGCGATCGGCCCGCGCGCGCCGAGGTTGCGTATGGTCCGTCCGGTTCCATCGTCCACCACCGACTCCAGCATGGAAGTGATCTGGAAAGCGTCGCGCGGATCGAGAACCGAGTCGCGGGGTGCGATGTCGCTGGACCAGAGAACGGTTCCGTCGCCCGCCTCGATGCGTCGCACGAGGCGGGGGTGAACCCTGAAGCCGCCGTTCGCGAAGGGCGCGTACGCGGTAACCAGCTCGATCGGGGTCACCTCCACCGCGCCGAGCGCGAGCGACGGCACCGGTGCAAGCGGACTGGAGATCCCGTTGGCGTGCGCGCGATCCACCACGCGCGCTTCACCCACCGCCCGGCTGAAGCGCACCGCGGCAACGTTGGATGAAAGTGCGAGCGCGCGGCGCATGGTGATCGTGCCGGTGTATTCGTTCCCGTAGTTGGCGGGAGTCCACACACCTCCCGGCTGCGGCACGCTCACCGGCTCGTCTTCCACGACAGTCGCGGGCGTGTAGCCCACGGCGAGTGCGGCCGCGTACACGAACGGCTTGAACGCGGAGCCGGGTTGCCGGCGTGCCGAGAGTGCCCGATTGAAGCCGCCTGGATCGTCAGTTCGCCCGCCGACGAGCGCGCGAACGTCGCCGTTGGCCGGATCGATCGCCACGAGCGCGGCCTGGACGTGATCGCCGTTTCCCGCACCCGCGAGGCGATCGATGTAGGCGGCGCGTTTGCGGACAGCGTTCTCCGCGGCGCGCTGCGCCCGGGCGTCTATGGTAGTGAAGACCGTCACGTCGCCGATGTCATCGGCGTCGTCGCCGAGCACCGAGTCGACCAGCGTCCTGACCGCGCCCACGACGTACGACGTCGTACGAGGCGGATCCCATTCCTTTTTCGCGACGACGAGCGGCTTCGCGGCGGCCGCGTGAGCGCGTTCCGGCGTGATGTAGCCCTCATCGGCCATGAGCGACAGCACCAGGTCGCGCCGCCGGCGAGCGCGTTCCGGATGATTGCGTGGCGTGTACGACGACGGCCCCTTGGGGAGCGCGGCGAGCATCGCCGCTTCATCGAGAGAGAGCTCCGAGACGCTCTTCCCGAAAAGGTCCAGGCTCGCGGCCTCGACGCCGTACGTCCCGTTGCCGAGATAGATGACGTTCAGGTAGAGCTCGAGGATCTGGTCCTTGGTGAGATTCTGCTCGATGAGGCGAGCGAGCCGGATCTCGATGAGCTTGCGCCGCAGCGTACGGCGAGGCGGGAGGAGCGCGGTGAATCCGTTGCGCGCCACCTGCATGGTGATCGTGCTGAAGCCTTCGCGCACGCCGCCGGCGCGAACGTTGTGCACGGCGGCGCGCACCACACCGCGCCAGTCGATACCGTGATGCTCGTAGAAGCGACGGTCCTCGGTGGCGATGAATGCACGCCGCACCACGAGCGGCACCTTCGAGAGCGGCACGTTGACGCGATGGACGTAGCTCAAGCGGCCCAGCAGCGTACCCGAGCGATCGAGCACTCTGCTCCCTTCGGCGGGCCGGAAGCGGCGGATGTCGGCGGCTGTGGGGCAGCCTCCAAACCCACAGGAAGCCAGCCAGCCGCCGAAGGAGGCGAAAACGAGCGCCACCGCGGCGACGATGACCAGAGGGCGGAAGCGTTCAGGAATGCGCAACCAGCCGGAAAATTCGGGACGTGATCGCCAAATTCCTTTCCACTTTTCGCCCAGTCTGGAGCGGCGTGAAGAGCGTTGTTGCGTGGGGTCCGGCTCGATCATCAGATGTAGGGAAAATGCCTGGCGCCGCACGGTATAGTTGCGCGCGTCACGGCAGAACGGTTCGATTTCAGGTCATTCCGTACAGCACGTACACGGTCGGGTTCCATGAAGTCACGCGCACTGTTCGCGCTGCTCGCCATAGGATTGTTCACATCCGCCTGCAGTGGCACGGGGGAGCGCACGCGCTCGCGCGCCACTGAAGGCGTGAAGGACGCGGACGTCGCCGCGCAGTACACCAGCTCAGCGCGTGAGACCGCGGAGTTGCAGCAGTCGTCGCGCGGCGATAGTGTATCGGGCTACGCCGTCGCCCTGCCATCCGTACGACTCGCATCGCTGGAAAGTGACAGCGGCAGGATCAGTCGCTCCGGCGGAAGAGCGGTGAACGAGCTGGGTCGGATACCGATCCTGGAGTACCACCTCATCGGCGACAGTGACAGCCGCTGGATGGTGGAGCGCGGACGATTTCGGGCACAGTTGCAATTGCTGTACGATGCCGGCTACAGACCAATAACGGTATCAGAGCTGGTGGATGGAAGAATCGACCTGCCGGCGGGACTTTCGCCGGTGGTGTTCACGTTCGACGATGCATCGCCTTCGCAGTTCAGCTTCATCGAGCGGGACGGCCGTCTCGAGGTGGACAGCAACAGCGCGGTGGGCATCTGGCTGTCGTTCCACGCTCGGCATCCCGACTGGGGGAACAAGGCGACGTTCTGCATGCTTCCCGGAGCGGCGGCCGGTCGATCGTTCTTCGGCGACAAGGGTATCGAAGGGCAGAAGACGGAATGGCGCATGAAGAAGGTGCGCTTCCTGGCGGCACAGGGGTTCGAGCTCTGCAACCATACGTTGTGGCACGCCAATCTGGCGAATTACCCGGATAGTGTAGTACAGCAGCAGATCGCGCGTGGCGACCTGGCGATCGACTCCGCGGTGGCGGGGTATCGTGTGAGGACGTTCGCCCTGCCGCTTGGAATGTGGCCGCGGAACCGCGAGCTGGCGCGCGCGGGGTGCTGGCGGCAAAGCGAGCCGAGCAGAGAGATTTGCTACAAGTACGATGCCGTACTAATGGTTTCAGGCGGTCCGGCGCGGAGTCCATACGATCCGATGTTCGATCCGTATCGGCTGCCGCGAGTGCAGGTGTATGGCAACGAACTCGAGAAGATGCTCGCGCAACTGGAGCGCGGACGATACGTGGCGAGCGGTGCGACGCGCAGCGATAGAGCGCGAGTCGTGCGACGTCCTGTGGGTGAATGACGCTGTCGAGTTCGTGTAATTGCTGAAGTTTGTCCTAAAATGCAGCACTAATGTCCTAAAACAGCGCTTGCTCGGATATAGCTACTGACACAATTTCCCTCGTTGTCATCTGATGGACCGACCTGGAGGTACGATGGGGCATCCAGAAATCAGGTTGCCGCACTTCGTCTTTTTCGAGGCGTTGGCGCAGGAAGAGAGTGAGGACACGCCGCAGTGGGCGGTGCTCAGCGCCGGGCTTTTGACGCTGCGCGCCTTCGACTTGTGGGCAGCCGACGACGAGACGCGGGCGACGTACGGGGAGTCGTGGAGCAGCCGACTCCTGCGCAAGCGTGTGGAAGAGCTTCCCTCCGGAACACCGGTGCGGGCGCTGCTGATGAGCATCATCGAGGCGATGTCATCCCGGAAGCGGGAGGGTCCGGGTGCTGTCGCACCGCGTCTCATGGCGTATGCGCGCGCGCTTCAGTTCGAGGCGAAGTGGTCTTTGGCAGCGGACGTTTATGGTACGGTGGTGAGCCACGCGAACGTGGAGACGGATCCGGACCTGGTGATC
>JBIQLU010000073.1:15420-18708 GCA_044463985.1 Gemmatimonas aurantiaca
GTACACACGTCCGACGTAGGAGCGGTCGGGGAGGTGCAAGCAGCAAGAGCGAAGGTGGCGAAGGCCAGGGTCAGGATAGCAGCGTAGCGACGAAACATGGTTACCTCTTCGTCCGGGGGGATTTTGTATGGGGGTAACTTCTGTCACGCAAGCTACGGTAGCGCGTCTTTACGTAAATGCACATTTTAGGACACCAGTGTGCAATTTTAGGACAAAGATGCGCCAACCGTGGACGTCGCCGCACACATCTCACCCTCCCTTCGCAGTCATCTCCGCTCGACGCTCGCAAATGAGCATTCTCTAATCTTTGCGGACAGCTGGGATGAGCTAGCGTCAACGATGCGAACGCGGCCTCTCGACGTCGCCGTGGTCGACCCGCACATGGATGGGCGACCTCACCTCGACGAGATAAGGACGCTCCTCGCTCGCTATCCGTCAGTGCCGATGGTTCTCTACATGATGGCATTGACTCCGGAGGCGTTGCAGTCGACTCTGGTACTGGCGCGGCATGGCATCACCAACGTGATTCTGCGAGGCTTCGACGACGAGCCGAGACGTCTCGTTCAGATCCTCGAATCGGTCCCCATCCACGGGCCCGGCGACACGGTGCTGAAGGCCATCGCTCCTCGTTTCGATGACGCTCCGCCATTGCTGCGCGGCACAGTGAAGCAGCTCTTCACCACGCCGCACGCTTTCCGCAGCGTCGCGGACCTGGCGCTGGCCGCTGGTATGACGCGACGGAATCTGGACCGCTGGCTCGAGACGCACGACCTCGCGTCGGCAAGAATGCTGCTGCTCGGCGCGCGCATTGCACGCGCCATTCACTACATGCAGGACCCGGGCTGTTTGCTCGACGATATTTCGAAAAAGCTGGGGTACGACTCGCCGCGCCTCTTCGCGCGGCAGGTGCATGCTGCGACGGGCGTGATGCCTTCCGTGCTGCGTGAGACCGGCGACCCCGAGAAGCTCATGGAGAGATTGGCCGCGCGGCTCTGCCGCCGTGGAGGAATGGAGGAATGAAGGCTTTCGACGAACGAGCGCGTGTCCTGGTGGTAGACGACGAACCGTCGATCTGCCGCGCCCTCACGATGGTGCTCAAGAGGGCTGGTTATGACGTGCGTGCGATCGAACGCGGTGAGGCCGCCGAAGCGCTCCTCCGGCAGGAGGAGTTCGACTGCCTCGTCGTCGACCTCCGGATGCCCGACATGCGCGGCGACGTTCTCTACCTCACCGCCTGCTCGGTCCAGCCCCATCTGCGCGACCAGACGGTCTTCACCACAGGTGACGCCAGTGAGCGCGCGACGCAACTCCTCCGCGCCTGCGAGTGCCCCGTCGTCCTCCAGAAACCGTTCGACATCGACGACCTGCTGGATATCGTCCACGCCATGACCGCCCACCGCCACCGCCGCGTCGCGGGAGAGTGACGGAGGCAGAAAGCAGACGGCAGAAAGCAGGAAGCAGGAACTGCACACCAGTCGCTGTCGTCCTCGCGAAAGCGGGGACCCATGTTCGATGGGGTAACATGGATGCCCGCTTACGCGGGCATGACGTCATCGGTGTGCAGTTCCTGCTTTCTGCTTCCTGCCGCCTGCTCTCTAGATGTTCCATTTCTCCAGCACCCCGATCGCCTCCTCCAGCGCGAGGCGCTGCTCGGGGCGGGTGGCGGTGCGGAGAAGAGAACGATAGGTATGCAGAGCGATCTGGAGCGCTTCGCGATCGTTCTCGGCGGAGGCGATGCTGGCGGCGTTGTCGGCCAGATTCGCCTTGGCCAGTTCGTCGTCCGGGAATCGCTGCGTGACCTGCAGCCAGCGCGTCATCCGCTCGTTGGGCGACGACTCGCTGAGCGCCCAGAGGTGCCACGCGCCGCGATTCCCGGGATCGGCGGCGATCGCCCGAGACGCGAGCTCGCCCACGGCGTCCGGACCGCGGCCCGTGAGCCAGTAGGCGTTCGCCAGGATTACCAGCGCCCGCGCGTCCTCCGGACGCTCGGCAACCACTCGCTCGTATACGGGGCCGGCGACTTCCGGGATGGCGTGGTAGGGCTCCACCGCCGCTATGAGGGCGTCCAGCTCCGCCTCGGCCGATATGGCCAGAAGGCGATCGAGGAGCACCGAAAAGTTGTTGCTCTCGCGATACTCGTCGACGGCGGCCGCGATCTCCGCGGTGGGGTCGATTGGGGAAGCTAGCATGATTATATTGAAACTATCGTCCAAACCCGGGCAGCGTCAGTCGTGACTGAGCCATCGCAGAAGTCGTCCTCCTCGGAAAGGCCGGAGGGCGCAGCCACGAAGGAAGCGCTCGAGGAGACCCCGCGGGCGCCGTCGAAGAGCGAGTTGCAGAAGGCAATCGTCCTGATCCAGCACCAGCTCAACAACCCGCTCGCAGCACTCCTGGCCGAGACACAGCTACTCGGTCTCGAGACTACACTCGGCGCCGAGCAGCGCGCCGCCACCGCTCGGATCACCGAACTCACGCGACGCGTGATATCCCTGGTTCGAGACCTCGACCGGCTCGCTGAAGGGCCGGAGGCGGCACAGGCTGAGCCAGCCGGACGGGCAACCGACGCCGGTAGCCGCTGAAGTAGATCGTGGGTGCGCACCACCCTTTTCCGGGTAATCGATAAACGTCCGGCCCGATGGTTGCGCATCGACTTGCATAAGGTGATTTTCGTGGTAGCCGTGGAATGCACTCCCGGCCGCCACGGTGGATGGCAGGGCTTCGCAAGCGTAACGCTCCGATCGGCCTCGCTGATGAGGACCGCAGCGACCGTGAATTGATCGGTCGCACTTGCCGAGCGAGCGGAGACGCGCCGCGATAACAGAAATCGATTATCGAAGGCGCAGGGACGCTGAGCGCGCAGAATGGCGCTCACGACCGCTTCAGGCCCACTCCCAGTCATTGATCCATACAACTCCACGGAGAAGCCGTGCGCGCCGCAATTGCGGTCGCCGGCACGATCTCAGAAACGACGTGGCATCGGCGCGCAAACAGCGCGCATTCCAGGCGCCCAGCGGAGGCGCAGAGCTATTTCACCCCATCAGACCACAGGCTGCATGACCGAACGTCGACGCCCCACCCGGCGCGGCCGCGGACCGCGTCCGGAGAACCACGCGACCACCGACTCCACCACGGATTCGAGCCCTTACCGTGACGACACACCATCGCCCGCGCCAGCGCCGAGTGGCGAGACGACGAGCGACGGGAGCAAGTCGGCGCCGGTCTCGACCGCCGATCGCGGTGAGAGCGTCGCGGATTCCACCGGCACATCCACCAGCGGCAACGCCGACA
>JBIQLU010000074.1:0-3192 GCA_044463985.1 Gemmatimonas aurantiaca
CCCCCACCGCGATGCCCGATTCGGAAGAAGAGATCATCGCCCCCGGCTCCGAGCCGAACTTCGATCCGGTGCATCGGTTCTCGGCGTGGCTCGAGAGGGAAGGGAAGATGGAGGCGACCATCGAGGCGTATCACACGGATGTGGCCGACCTCGTGAAGGCGTACGCGCCGCGGCCGGCGGAGGAACTGCTGCCGGGGGACATCACGGAGTATCTGCGGGGGCGCGCGGAGCACGAGGAGTGGGCGGTGCCGACGGTGCGGCGGCATCTGCAGGCGATAAAGGCATTCTACCGGTATCTGATCGTGGAGGAGGGGCTGCGGGCACCGGGGCCGGCCGAGGCGCTGTCGGAGCCGGTGAGCGAGCCGAAGGCGCCTCACGTCATTTCGGAGGAAGAAGTAGCGTCGATATTCGGCTGGCTCGAGGCGCGCGCACGTGGGCCGAAGGGAGCGTCGGAGCGGATGGATCTCGCGCTGTACGGGCTCTGCTACCACGCGGGACTCCTCATCTCGGAGGCTATCGGGCTCACCACATCCGCGGTACGAGGAGGACCGGCCGTGATGAAGCTCGACGTGGTGGGGCGCCGCGGACAGGAGAGCGAGATCACCGTCGACGGCGATGCGGCGCGCTGGCTCGCTGCCTGGCTCGCGGAGCGGCCCACGCCCGAACGGAAGTCGCATGCGCCGTACGTGTTCATACATCCGCGTACGCGGCGACACACGTCGCGACAGCGGGCGTGGGATCGGCTTCGAAGGGTGGCGCGCGCCGTGGGGCTGGATGAGGATACCGTGGCGCGCATCGGTCCTCACACTCTGCGCCACTCGTACGCGGCGCACCTGGCCGGGAAGGAAGTGGGAGTCGCCGAACTGAGAGAAGCGCTGCGACAGCGCTCTCCCCGCCATGCTGCCAAGTACCTCGGGATACGCGAGTAGCCGGTCGCGACTACATTCCCCGGATGCCAGAAGCGGACAGGGCACTTCGCCTCGCGGTGGAGGCGCGCGATCTCGTACGCAGCTTTGCGGGGCGGCGCGCCGTGGACGGAGTCAGCTTCGCGCTCGCGGGAGGCGAATGTCTGGCCGTGTTCGGTCCGAACGGTGCGGGTAAGACCACGCTCCTTCGCATGCTCGCCGGTCTGCTGAAGCCGACCGCGGGTTCGGCGAGCATCGGTGGAGTGGCGCTCCCCGGCGGCCCCGAAGTGCGCGCAGCGGTCGGTCTCATCTCGCACGCGAGCATGCTCTACGCTGCGCTCACCGCGCGCGAGAACGTGGAGCTGGCGGCGCGCATGTACGGAGTGAGGGAGTCGCGACGCGCGGCGCTGGCCGCACTCGAGCGCATGCGTGTCGCGGATCGCGCCGAAACTCCCGTTCGGGCGCTGAGCCGCGGCCTGCAGCAGCGCGTGTCGGTCGCGCGCGCCATGGTGCACGAGCCCGACGTGGTCCTTCTGGACGAGCCCTTCACCGGTCTCGATGCCGCGGGCGCGGCGGCGCTGAGCGACGTGCTCGTCGAGCTCCGCTCGCACGGTGCGGCGCTGGTGCTCGTCACGCACAACATCGACGAGGGACTCTCCCTCGCCACGCACGCCGCGATAATGCAGAGCGGCCGCTTCGTGCGTGTGGAAGAGCGCGAGGGTCTCGATGCCGCGTCGTACGCCGCGAGCTACCGCGAGCTGGTGAGCTGATGAAGGAGGCCAGACCGCTCTCGCTCGCTGCGGCGGCGCTGCTCATAGCGCGCAAGGATCTCGCGATAGAGTTTCGCACCCGCACCGCGTTCTTCTCGGCGGTGGTCTTCGCGCTGCTCGGAATAGTGATCTTCTACTTCGCGTGGGATCCCACGGCAGTCGCCACTATCGACTTGGCGCCCGGGGTTCTCTGGGTGATTTTTACCTTCGCCGGGCTGCTCGGCCTGCACCGCTCGTTCGGCATCGAGTTGGCGGACCGGGCGATCGATGGACTGCTCGGTGCGCCCATCCCGCGCGAGGCGATCTATCTGGGGAAGGCGCTGGCCAACCTCGTTTTCGTCGGTGCGGTGGAGGCCATTGCGATTCCGGCCGTCGCGCTGTTCTACAACATGCCCTTCGGTAGGCAGGGGCTGGCGATTGTCGCGATCGCGCTCCTGGCTACGATTGGTCTGGTGGCGGTGGGCACGCTCTTCAGTGCCATGGCGGTGAACACGCACCTCGCGGAGCTGCTGCTGCCGATGTTGTCGCTGCCGTTCTTCGTTCCGGTCGTGATGCCCGCTGCGCAGGCCACCGCGCGGCTTCTCGCCGGCAGGCCGGTGGCCGAGGTGGCGAGCTGGATCAGGATACTCGTCGCGTTCGACATCGCATTCGTCGTCGCGTGCATGCTGGCTTTTCCGTTTACGTTGGAAGAATGAGCGATACCTCAGTAGGAGGCGGGGGAGGCGGAGCGCCGGTCGCGGCTGCCCGTGCACCCGCGAAGGGGAGGGGCACCGACTGGTTGTTGTTGGTGGCCGTCGTCCTCGTCGTGATCACCTTCGTGCGCGCGATCTACTTCACCCCGATCGAGGCGAGCCAGGGCGCGGCGCAGAAGATCTTTTACGTGCACGCTCCGTCCGCGTGGGTGGCATTCCTCGCTTTCGGAATAGTGGCCGTCACGAGCATCCTGTATTTGTGGCTGAAGGACCCGAAGCTGGATCTGGCCGCCGAGAGCTCGGCCGAGGTAGGGGTGGTGTTCACGACCATGGTGCTCGTATCGGGTCCGCTCTGGGGGAAGCCGGTGTGGGGCACGTGGTGGACGTGGGACGCGCGCCTCACCCTCACGCTCTTTCTCTGGTTCATCTACGTGGGATATCTGGTGCTGCGCGGCGCGATCGAGGATCCCGGGATGCGCGCGCGCTACTCGGCGGTGCTCGGTATTCTCGGCGCGCTGCTGATCCCGTTCATCCATCTGAGCGTGTATCTGTTCCGCACGCTGCATCCGATGCCGATCGTGCTCAAGCCGAGCGCTCCGTCGCTTCCGAAGCAGATGCTCGAGACGCTGCTGTTCGCGTTCGTGTCGTTCACGGTGCTCTTTCTCGCGTTCCTGCGGTCGCGCTACCGGCTCGCCATCGATCGTGCAGCGCGCGAAGCGGAGGAGAGGCGATGACGCCGGACAATGCGGGATACTACCACGCTGCCTATGTACTGGCCGTGGTGATCTACGGTGGTTACGCGCTGAGCCTCTGGTTTCGCCGGCG
>JBIQLU010000074.1:3292-5936 GCA_044463985.1 Gemmatimonas aurantiaca
TGCGCGCGAGGAGGCGGAAGCGCGCGTAGTAGGCCCAGCGGAGAAAGCGTCGGAAGATGAGCGCGGCTCTGCTGACGTGTATGAAGCTTCGATAGAAGACGGCGCCGCGCCTGCGGCCGAGCGAGATCCCGTAGAAGAAATCGCGGCGCAGGCGGAGCGGCGGGCCGTCTTCACCCGTGCGGCCGTCGGCGAAGTGACGCGCGAGATACGCGCCCTCCCAGATCGCCTCGATCGCGCGCTCCATGGTGGGCCACGCTTTGCCTCGCGCGTCCATTATGCGCGAGCAGTCGCCGACGGCGTAGATATCCTTGCGCCCCTCGACCGCCAGGTGAGTGTTCACCACGATGTGGCCGTCCTCGGTGAGCGGGAGCCCGAGCGTCGCGGTCGCCGGGTTCGGGCGAACGCCGCTCGCCCATACTACGACATCGAACGGAATGCCGATGCCGCCCTGCAGCACCACGTGCTCGGCGTTCACCGCGGCGACCCTGCTGGAGAGGAGGATCTCCACTCCCAGGGAGCGGAGAGCGCGTGCGGCGCTCCGCGCGATCGAGATGGGGAAGGTAGGCAGGATACGGACGTTGGCGCAGAGCAGCGTGGTGGCGACGCGTGAGCCGTCGACGCGAGCCGCGGCCAGCTCGGCGCTCCACTCGACGCCGGTCAACCCGCCGCCGACCACCACCACACGCTGCACGCTCGCTCCGCCCACGCGCAGCACGTGGAGACGCCGCCGGATGGCCTGCGCCGAGTCGAGGAACTTGACCGGGATCACGTTGGTCGCCTTCGCGAACTGCTCCGGAACATCGGGGACGCTCCCGACGGCGATCACGAGCCGGTCGTACTCCGCTTCGCGCCCGCCGTCCAGCACGACCACGCGGCGCTCCTCGTCTATTCGCTCGAGCGATCCGCGAACGACAGTCGCTCCGACCGCCTCGCAGAACGCGGGCGCATCGAAAAGGAGCTTCGCCGCGCCGCGTTCGCTCCCCGCGGCCTCGTGCGCGAGAGGGATGTACTGGTGCGCCTCGAGCGGATCGATGACGGTCATCTCGCCGGGTGCGAAGCGGCCATTGCGTCGCACCAGTCGATAGATCAGTTCCAGGCCGGCGAAGGAGCAGCCGGCGAGAACCGTCCTCACTCCCGTAGCGCTCATGCGCGATGATAAGGGTGCGGCCATGCGGGAGGGAAGGAGACGCCCCCCATTCCCACGATTCGGACACCGCGCCCATCTTGTCTTGATGCATGCCGAAACGGAGAAGATGGGTGTCGTCTACCTGGTGGGCGCCGGTCCTGGCGACCCGGGTTTGCTCACGGTGCGGGCGCGCGAGCTCCTCGGCGACTGCGACGCCGTAGTGTTCGACGCGCTGGTGAATCCCGAGATCCTCGCCGGCGACGCTATCGCCGCGGGAGCGGAACGCCACTTCGTCGGGAAGCGTGGGGGTGGGGGCGGGGGTGGGGGTGAACGCTCCGCACGTCAGGAGGACATCGAGGAACTGCTGGTTCGCCTCGCTCGCGAAGGGCGACGCGTGGTTCGTCTGAAGGGCGGCGATCCTTTCGTGTTCGGTCGTGGAAGCGAGGAGGCGCTGACTCTCGCGCGCGCGGGCATCCCCTTCGAGGTCGTTCCCGGTGTCACGGCCGGTGTGGCGGCGCCGGCGTACGCGGGGATTCCCGTGACCCATCGTGCGCTCGCCACTTCAGTCACGTTCATCACCGGCCACGAAGATCCCACGAAGGGCGAGAGCGGCACCGATTGGTCGGCGCTCGCGCGAACGGGCGGCACGCTGGTGCTGTACATGGGCGTGCGCCGCCTTCCAGCCATCGTCGAGGCGCTCACGGCCGGTGGGATGTCGCTCGACACCCCAGCGGCGATGGTGGAGTGGGGAACGTTCCCCCGGCAGCGCACGGTGACTGCCACTCTGGGAACTCTCGTCGACGTTGCCAGCGCCGAAGCGATCTCCGCCCCCGCCATCACCATCATCGGCGCCGTGGTGCCGCTCCGCGACGCCATCCGCTGGTTCGACACCAGGCCGCTCTTCGGCAAGCGCATCGTGGTGACCCGCGCACGCGCGCAGGGGTCGGAGCTGGCGGCGCGGCTCGCCGCACTCGGCGCCGATGTGATCCAGGCGCCGGCGATCCGCATCGAGCAACTCGATCCGACTCCGCTGGGGCGGGCGCTCGAGTCGCTGCACGAGTATCGGTGGCTGCTCATCACCAGCCCCACCGCAGCCGACATCGTGTGGGGCGAGCTGCGCAAACTGCGACTCGACGCGCGCGCGTTGGCCGGCGTGAAGCTCGGCGCCGTGGGACCGGCCAGTGCCACGGCGCTTTCGCGTCTCGGGCTGATCGCCGATCTGATACCGGAGCGCTATGTAGCGGAAGGAGTCCTCGACGCGTTCCGTGCGCGCGGCGACGTGGCGGGTGCGCGAGTGCTCTACCCGAAGGCCGAAGGCGCGCGCGACCTGATTCCCGACGAGCTGCGCCGGCTGGGCGCCACTGTCGATGACATCCCGATCTATCGCTCGGTGATCGACGATTCCGGCGCGCATGCCGCCCGCGATGCGCTTCTGAACGGTGGAGTCGACCTCGTCACCTTCACGTCCGGCTCGACAGTGCGCAATTTCGTGGAAGCCGTGGGGAAGGAGCTCGCCGT
>JBIQLU010000074.1:6036-12398 GCA_044463985.1 Gemmatimonas aurantiaca
CTTCGAACGCGGAGGCCGTCGATGACGGCTTCACGCGCGAACCGTCGTGCGCGCGATGGCGCGTTTCGCATAGCCACACGCTCTTCGGAGCTGGCGCTGCGCCAGGCGCGGATCGTGGAGACGGCGCTCACCGCGCGCGGCGTGCGCTGCGAGGTCGTTCCCTTCAAGACGAAAGGTGACAAGCACATCGACACTCCGCTCGCGGCTATCGGAGGGAAGGGGCTCTTCACGCGCGAGCTGGAGGATGCGCTGGCGAAGGGTCGCGTGGATTGCTGCGTGCATTCCCTCAAGGATCTTCCGACCGACTCACCGGAGGGGCTCGCAATCACGGCGATTCTCGAGCGCGAGGATCCACGCGACGTGCTGGTCGTGAACGACGGCATCTATGCGGAGTCGCTCGCGGAGCTTCCGCGCGGAAGCCGCGTCGGAACGTCGAGCGTCCGCCGCCGCGCGCTGCTCGCGCACGTACGTCCCGACGTGGATGCGGTCGAACTGCGCGGCAACGTTCCCACGAGACTCCGGAAAGTGGATGACGGGCAGGTGCACGCGGCGATCCTCGCCGGCGCGGGGCTGCTGCGACTCGGCATCCATCAGCGCATCGACGCCTGGCTCGAGCCTCCCGACTGGCTGCCGGCGCCAGGCCAGGGAGCCATCGCCGTGCAGTCGCGTGCGGACGACGAGGGCGCGAACGCGGTGCTGGCTCCGCTCGATCACGCGCCCACCCGTGCCGCGGTGACCGCGGAGCGCGCCTTTCTCGCCGCGCTGGAGGGAGGCTGCCAGCTTCCGATCGGAGCGCTCGCCACACGCGTGTCGGCGTCGCTGGTTCTGCACGGACTGGTGGCCGACGTCGCGGGACGCACGATTCTGCGCGGCAGCGTAGCGGTGGATCCGCTGCGTGCGCAGGAGGCGGGCGAGTCGCTGGCGGCGACGCTGCTCGAGCAGGGAGCTGCCGCGATCCTCGAGCGCAGCGCGGCCGGCGCGAAGCAGGAGTGAACCAGCAGCCGATGCCTTCCTTCCCGGCATACCGTCCGCGGCGCCTCCGTCGCACCGCCGCCCTCCGCGCGCTGGTGCGCGAAACACGACTTGCCGCGGCGCAGCTCGTTCTGCCACTCTTTGCCCGTGGCGGCGAAGGCGTTCGGCGTCCCGTGGGATCGATGCCTGGCGTGGCGCAGCTCTCGGTGGACGAGCTGCTGCGGGAGGCGGAAGCGGCGGCCCGCGCCGGCGTGGGCGGTGTGCTCCTCTTCGGAATACCCGACTCGAAGGATGCCACCGGTTCGAGCGCGTGGGACGACGAAGGGCCGGTGCAGCGCGCGGTGCGCGCCTTGAAGCGGGATCTGCCGCAGCTCGTGGTGATCACCGACGTCTGCATGTGCGAGTACACCGACCACGGACATTGCGGAATCCTTCGCGATGGCACCGTGGACAACGACACGACGCTCGAGCTGCTGACGAAGGAGGCTCTCTCGCACGCGCGCGCCGGTGCGGACCTCGTGGCGCCGAGCGACATGATGGATGGCCGCGTGGGCGCGATCCGCCGCGAGCTCGACCACGCGGGACTCCCCGACGTCGGCATTCTCTCGTATGCGGCGAAATACGCATCGGCGTTCTATGGCCCGTTCCGCGAGGCCGCCGAGTCCGCGCCGCGTGAGGGAGACAGGCGCGGCTACCAGATGGACCCGGCAAATTCCGACGAAGCGTTGCGCGAGGTGATGCTCGACATCGATGAAGGCGCCGACATCGTGATGGTGAAGCCGGCGGGCCCCTGTCTCGATGTGATTTCGCGAGTAAGAGCCGCCGTGGACTACCCGATCGCCGCCTATCAGGTGAGCGGCGAGTACGCTATGATTAGAGCGGCCGCCGAGCGTGGCTGGCTCGACGGCGAGCGCGCGATGATGGAGTCGCTGCTGGGTATCCGCCGCGCGGGCGCGGATTTCATCGTGACGTACTTCGCGACCGAAGCCGCACAGTTGCTCGGTCGCGCCGAGCCATGAATCCATAAAGGAGTCTCGATGCGTTACCGTAGCTTTCCCGGTACCGATCTCTCGGTCAGCGAGATCGGCTTCGGGATGTGGACGATTTCCACCGGGTGGTGGGGCGAGAAGACGGACGAGCAGGCGATTGCGATGCTGCGCGATGCGTATGACGACTACGGCATCACGTTCTTCGATGCAGCGGATACGTACGGCAACGGCCGCTCCGAGCGTCAGCTCGCGCGTGCCTTCGGCGATCGCGGTCTGCGCGACAAGGTCGTCTACGCCACCAAGGTGGGCTACGACATGTACGACGCGGCCGCTCAGGCGTCGCGCCGTGGACAGCGCGAACTCCCGCAGCGCTTCGACTCGGCGTACATCCGCCAGGCGGTGGATCGCTGCCTCGAGCGCATGGAGACCGACTACATCGACGTGCTCCAGATGCACAACGTCAAGATGGAGCACGTGCGCGATCCGGAGATCTGGCAGACGCTGCGCGACCTGGTCAGGGAAGGGAAGCTGCGCGCATGGGGCGCGGCGTTCGGCCCGGCCATCGGCTGGCTGTACGAAGCGGTAGAGCTCCTCGAGCGCGAGCGCGACATCAACACGATCCAGATGATCTGGAACATCATCGAGCAGCATCCGGGCACAGCGATGCTCGAGGCGGCGCGGCGCTACGCACCGAACTGCTGCTTCAACATTCGCGTCACGCACGCCTCCGGCATGCTCGAAGGGAAGTACACGAATGACACAGTCTTCCCGGAAAACGACCACAGGCGCCATCGGCCGCGTTCCTGGCTCGTGAATGGCCTCCGGAAGATCGAGACGCTCGACTTCCTCACCGAGGAGATGACGCTCGGCCAGGCTGCGCTGAAGTGGCTCCTCGCGGAAGAGCGCGTGGTGACTGCGCTCCCGAACATCTACGATGGCGAGCAGCTCGCGGAATTTGCCGCCGCCGCAAATGCGCCCGAGCTCACGGCGACGCAGATGGCGCGCGTGGCGGAGCTCGCCCAGCGAAACTTCGACGTGGCGGAAGATCCGATGAACTACAAGGGCGTGGCATGGGAGGAAAGCGTGGAGCGCTCCCGGCCGGCACCCGTGCGCGCGGTATCCTGATGAATCCATGGCACGATCTGCCCGCGGGCAACCATCCGCCCGACGAAGTCACGGCATTCATCGAAATTCCCAGCGGCAGTCGCAACAAGTACGAGCTCGACAAGCGGTCGGGGCTCATCCGCCTCGACCGCGTGCTCTACTCCGCCGTGCATTATCCCGGTGACTACGGCTTCATCCCGCGCACGCTCGCCGAGGACGGCGACCCGTGCGACGTTCTCGTGCTTCTCAACGAGCCGACGTTCCCCGGTTGTCAGATCGACGCCCGGCCGATCGGGATGCTCGACATGCTCGACCGCGGCGAACGTGACTACAAGATCCTCGCAGTGCCTGCCGGCGATCCGTTCTACGGCGAGTACTTCGACATCGCCGACATTCCCCAGCACTACCTCAAGGAAGTGGAGCACTTCTTCCACATCTACAAGGACCTCGAGGGAAAGCGCGTGCAGACCATCGGCTGGCGAAAGAGCGAAGTGGCGATGCGCCTGGTTCTGGAATCGATGGAGCGCTATCGCGAGGTTTACGTGCTGCCGACCGGCCCATGAAGCGGGTGCATGAGGACGACGGGCAGTAGGAATCAGGGCGGAACGGGCGAGCGCATGGATGAGACGGCGGTGGCGGCTCCCCGGCAGAAGCGCCTTCCCATCTCGGTGCTCTTCGTCTCGGAGGATCCTGAGCGTTTCAGGGCCCTGCGGCGGAGCGCGCTCGCCGGACGGGCGGTTCATCTCTGGCTGCGCGAGGGTGCTGCGGCGCCCGAGTGGTCGCTCGCGTTGCGCGGCGATCCCGAGCGGGCCGCCACGTACGAACCGCTGGATGGCCGCGACGTCATAGCGGTCATCGACCTCCCCGACGAGAAGAGTGCCCAGCGAGTTGCGGACGCCATCGCGAAGGCGCTTCCTCTCCCATCGGTGCTCATCATCGATCGAAAGGGTCGCGGAAGCGATCGCCATGGCGCGGTGCGCGACGGCGTCACCTGGGTCGACGAGAGCGAACTGCTCGCCGACGCGATCGAGGGTGTGCTGAAGCGGATGGCCGGGAGGCGCCGGCTGCACGGTCTCCGCGCAGCGCTCGATGGTTCGCGTTCCTGTACGTTCCTCGTGCAGAACGATCCCGATCCTGACGCGATCGCATCTTCGCTCGCGCTGCGCCAGGCGCTCGACCTTCGGCCCGAGCATTCGCCTATCGTCACGCTGGGCCAGATCACTCGCCCCGAGAATCTGCGCCTCATCACCGCGCTGGGCGTCAAGGTGCGGCACGTGGAGCGCAGGCAGCTCGAGAGCCTGGGCCCGTTCGTTCTCGTGGATGTGCAGCCGCCGTACTTCGGCGAGGCGCTGCCGAACGTGGCGGCCGTGATCGACCATCACCCGTCGAACGGCGAATACACCGCGCGCTACCGCGACGTGCGCACCTGGTTCGGCGCCAGCGCGACCATGGCCGCCGAGTATCTGCTCGCCGAGCACGACGCGCCGATCGGCACCTCGCTCGCGACTGCGCTGCTGTACGGGATAATCACCGACACCAAGTCGCTCTCGCGTGCCGCCAGCGATGAGGACCTGGAGATGTTCGCCTATCTCTTTCCTCGCGCCGATCACGCGCTTCTGAGACGCATTCAGCATCCCTCGTACGGACCGCTGGCGCTGAGGCGGCTCGGTCAGGCGCTGCAGCGCGCGCGAGTGCGCGATGGCCTCGCGTACGTGCACCTCGGCAGGCTCCCCGCGGACCAGGAACACGTAGTGGCGCAGCTCGCGGAGTTCTGCCTCGGTATGGAGGGTGCCGCGATCTCCGCGGTGTCGGGGGTCTTCGGCGGCAATCTCGTGATGAGCACGCGCGCCCTGTCACCCGCTGCGCGGCTGGGCGACAGGCTGCGCTCCGTGTTCCTGCAGTACGGGAGTGCGGGCGGGCATCCGGTCATGGCCAAGGCGGTGATCGATCTTCGATCGTGGCGCGCGGAGCACCCCTTCCAGGACCAGAAAGGTCTCGAGCGTACGATCCGGCGCGCGCTGGCGAGTGTCCTGACGACTGACTCCTGAGTCGCTCATCTCCTCATTACCAGCGACGCGTTGATGCCGCCGAAGCCGAACGAGTTGGAGAGGATCAGCTCGGGGCACGCGGTGCGCCCCGTGTGGGGGATGTAGTCCAGGTCGCAACCATCGTCGGGCGTGGTGAGATTGATGGTGGGCGGGAGCCATTCGTTGACCATCGCCAGTGCGCAGATGGCAGCCTCGATGGCGCCGCTCGCGCCGAGTGCGTGGCCGTAGTAGCCCTTCGTACCGCTGATCGGAATCCGGTACGCATCCTCTCCGAATACACTCTTGAGGGCGAGCGTCTCGGTGGAATCGTTGAGAGGCGTGGAGCTCCCGTGGGCGTTCACGTAGCCGATCTCGCCCGGGCTCACGCCGGCGTCGCGCAGTGCATCGCGAATGGAGCGCGCCGCCTGCGAGCCGTCGGGCCGCGGCGCCGTCATGTGGTAGGCGTCGTTCGACGTACCGAAGCCGAGTATCTCGCCGTAGATGCGCGCGCCGCGCGCCACCGCCCGAGAGCGTTCCTCGAGCACGAGCACGGATGCGCCCTCGCCCATCACGAATCCGTCGCGGTCGCGGTCGAACGGGCGTGACGCGCTGGCAGGATCGTCGTTGCGCGTGGACATCGCGCGGATGATGGCGAAGGCGCCGAAGCAGAGCGGCCAGAGCGGCGCCTCGGCGCCGCCCGATATCATCACGTCGGCGTAGCCGTCGCGCACCTGGCGGAATCCCTCACCGATCGCGATGGTGCCCGACGCGCAGCTCATCGCGTTCGTGGAATTCGGCCCCTGCACGCCCATCTCGATCGCGATGTTGCAGCTCGCGGCGCCGCCGAATACCGTGAGTGCGAGTGCGGGGTCGACTCCCTTCACTCCATCGCGCATGTAGATGCCGCACTGTTCCTCGGCGTGACCGACGCCGCCGAGGGCAGTGCCCATGGTGGATCCGATGCGTTCACGATCGCAGCGCGCAGGATCGATCTCCGCGTCCTCCATGGCGAAGCGGGCGGCGACGACGGCGAACTGTCCGAAGCGGTCGAGTCTCCTCGCGTGCTTCCTCTCGAGAAAATCATCGACCCTGAAGTCGGGCACCTCCGCAGCGATGTGGCTGCGAAACGGTTCGGGATCGAAGCGTGAGATCAGGCGCACCGCGGAGCGTTGATCGCGCAGTCCCCGCCAGAGCCCTTCGGCGCTCGTACCGATCGGAGTGATGGCTCCGATCCCGGTGATCACTACTCTACGGCGCGGGGAGAGGGGGG
>JBIQLU010000074.1:12498-18692 GCA_044463985.1 Gemmatimonas aurantiaca
TCGCTCACGATCACGCGATGCCGCGCCACGCGGTCGAGCTCGCGAAGCACGAGGAGCGCAGTGGCGTCCTCGAAGTGATGCAGGAGCTGCGAACAGAGCACTATGTCCACCGACTGGTCGGCGAAGGGAAGTCGCATTGCATCTGCGCGCACGGTAGCGAGCGCATCGCAAGCCGCGGCGCGCGCGAGCGGCTCGGATGCGTCGACGGCGACGGTCCGGAGGGCGAACCCGGCCTCGCTCGCCTCCGTCCGCGCGCGCGCGGCTATGTCGCCGAGTCCCGCGCCCACATCCAGCAGCAGCAGCTCGGCGCCATCGGCCGCGCTCCGCGACTCGCGCAACGCGATGCGCAGTTCGGCAAGCGCGGCACTGGCTCCCCCGAAGTACCTGTTGGCGCGCGCCACGTCCTGCAGCGAGCGCACGACCAGCCCGGGCGCCACGCCCGGCTCGTCGAGATATTCCGTGCCGCGTCGTCGTCGCGGCGTGAACGTGCCGGGCAA
Source organism: Gemmatimonas aurantiaca (assembly GCA_044463985.1). Classification (GTDB taxonomy): domain Bacteria; phylum Gemmatimonadota; class Gemmatimonadetes; order Gemmatimonadales; family Gemmatimonadaceae; genus JADGGM01. Next base: position 12,996 of record JBIQLU010000074.1, read on the forward strand.
TCAGCGCTCCAGTTGCGCGTAGCCGCCGCGGTAGTACAGCAGCGGCGTGCCCTTGTGCGCGGCGGCCGCGATCACCTTCCCGACGTGTATCGTGTGATCGCCGCCCGGGCATCGCTCGACTATTTCGCACTCGAGGTGACCCAGGATGCCGCCGAGTATGGCGCAGCCGGTGATCCCGCGCGCATAGCCGATCCCCTCGAAGCGCTCCTCGATCTCCTCCGAGAAGCGTCGCGATATCGATTCCTGGCTGGACGAGAGGATGTTCACCGCGAAGTGCGTCGCGCTGGCGAGCACCGAGTGCAGCTCGGCCACCTTCTCCACGCAGATGAGCACGAGGAGCGGATCCAGGCTGAGCGAACAGAATGCACTCGCGGTCATCCCGTGGTCGTTGCCGGCTTCGTCGCGGGCGGTGACTACCGTGACTCCGGTCGCGAAGCGACCGAGCACGCTCCTGAAGAGCGCGGGATCCAGGAGCTGGCCCGTGCCGGGGGGAGGGCCGGGAATCGATGGGTTGGTCATGTGGTCAGAGAATCAGGCGTGACAGATAGCGGAGCGAGAGTACCTCGCGTGCGGGCACGAAGTCGCCGGCGACGCCGACCAGCAGGTCGGCCATCTCCTTTCTGCGGGCGAGGACGCGCGCGGCGCGGTTCATCAATCTGGGAGATGCGACTGCGAGCGCCACCAGCCGCTCGACCTTCCATTTGCCGCGGAACTCATTCCTGCGTGCCGAATCGTACTCTGCCAGCGCGGCATCGGGGTCCGTGCGGCCGCGCCGTCCCAGCGCGCTCTGCAGGTATGGTGCGAGCAGCTCGCCGCCGCGGAGCGCGGCGTAGATCCCCTCGCCGGTGAACGGGTCGAAGAAATCGGCGGCGTCGCCCACGAGCGCCGCGCCGTACGTCCACGCGCGGCGCGCCCGCTGCGCGAATGGGCCGGTTGCCAGTACGGGCGAGATGCGCTCGGCGGATGCGAAGCGCTGCGCGAGCTGGGTGCGCGAACGAAGCCACTCGTCGAGAAACGCAGCACTTCTTCCCTTCGCTCCGCGCGCGCGCCACACGGGCATCACGAGCGCGACGTTGGTGACGCCGTTGCCCACATCGGCGAGTCCGACGTAGCCGTCGCTCTCCACGTGCATCTCGCCGTGCTCGCCCATCTCCCGTACTCCCCGATAGTGCGCGACCAGCGCCATGCGATAGGGGAAGCGTGCGTAGCGCGTGAGTCCCAGGCGCCGGCCGACGACGGATCTCAGGCCGTCCGCTCCGATGGTGACCCGCGCGGTGTATTCGCGCTGCCGGCCATCGGCGAGCGCCGCCACGCCGCGGACGCGGTCGTGCGCGTCGAGCAGCACGTCGGTGGCGCGCACGCCCTCCGCCACACGCGCTCCGGCACTCTTCGCGCGATCGAGGAGGATGGAATCGAGCACCGTACGGCGCAGCGCGATCCCGCTGTCGCGGAAGCCGCGGAAGCCGTGCGCGGCGGCGAAGTCGCCGCGGATCCGTTCGCCGTCGGGCGATCGAACCGTCATGCCGCGAAGCGACGCGGCGCCGGCACGCTCGCACTCTTCCAGCGCTCCCATCTGCGCGAGGATCCGCGACGCCTCCGGACTCAGATACTCGGCGCACGGCTTGTCGCGCGGGAATCGCGCGCGATCGAGCACCAGCACGTCGACTCCGCGCTTGGCCAGGTGCCACGCCGTGGAAGCGCCGGCGGGTCCCCCGCCGACCACCAGAACCTGAGCGTCGCTCATGCGGTGGTGCCCTGATGCGTTCGCGCACGTCCCCGCTCGAGGGCACGCGTGAGGCGCTGGAACAGCGGCATGTAGCGCCAGTGTGGACGCGGGAGATCGAGGATCGATGCGAGCCGGGTGAGATATGGCAGGAGGGCCGAACGCGAGTCGGCGGAGAACATGAAGCGCGGCTGCCCCGCGGCGAATCGGCGGAGCGTCGAGAGACACTCGTCGATGTCGAGCGATTTCGAGAAGTAGAAGCGTGGCAGGAGGAGTGGATCGTCCGCGGCGATCGACCCTTCGTCGATCGCGGTACGCTGGAGCGATGTGCCTGGATAGATGCGCACGCCGACCGTGAGATACACGGCATCGCCGCGCGACATGCGCCACGCGGCAAAGCGCAGCGTCTCGGCGAGCGTGGCGGCGCTCTCGCCCGGGCCGCCGACCAGAAATATCCAGAGCACTCGCATCCCAGCGCGTTCCACGTCTTCGGCCACCCGGTGAACGCGCTCGGCGTCGAAGCCCTTGCCGAGCTTCTCGAGCACGCTGTCGCTCGCGCTCTCCGCGGTGATTCCGAGAGAATGGAAGCCGGCGCGGCGCATGACGTCGAGCAGGTACGACGGCGCGCTCGCCGGAGTGAAGTTCGTGGTGTCGAGCTGGAGTCGGAGACCACGGCGAACGATCGCCTCGCACACCGCCGCCGCGTGTCGCGGCGGAGAATTGAAAGTCGAATCCACGAATTCGAAGTTGCGCACCGCGGCAGACCGCGCGAGCTCCGCCATCTCATCCACCACCGCTTCGGGGTCGCGCAGCCGGTAGCCCCAGCCCTCGACGTTCAGGTACGTGCAGTAGACGCACTTGAAAACGCATCCGCGTTTGGTCTGGATCGGGACGGTTCCACCGCGCCGTTCGTACGCGCGAAGATCGAGCCAGCGATGCATCCGCGTGGGCGGGAGCGAGTCGAGCGAATAGCTCCGCGTCGCATCGCCGCCCGCAGGAGTGATGGAGACCGTGCCGCCCGCGCGGCGCACGACGCCGGGGATGGGCCCGGGAACCCGCCCCGCGGCAAGCGAGTCCATTATCTCGACGGTCGCTCGCTCGCCGTCGCCGGCGACCGCGTAGTCCACGCCGAGCTCGGAAAAGAGAGACGCAGGTGCGACGCCGAACGCCGCCCCTCCCGCGATCACCTGCGCGTCAGGCGCGCCATCGCGCAGCGCCGTCAGGATGCCCGCGGCTTCCGGCGTGTAGTGCCGAAGCGCGACGAGATCGCTGTTGTCGATGTTGCGTACCGAGAGACCCACGACGTCGGGCCGGAGCTCGCGCGCGACGCGGCGTGCCTCTTCCAGCGGACGGCGCGCGAAGCAGAGGTCCAGAACCGAGACGTCGTATCCGGCATTGTCGAGCGCGGCCGCGACGCACGCCACACCGTTCGGCACCACGGGCATCGGCTGCCGCTCGCGGTTCGAGTTCACCAGGAGCACGCGCGACCGCGTCGTCGCGCGGCCGCTCGGGCGGCCGGTCGTCGCGGGGAAGAGCAGTCGCGCGGCCACTACTTCACTCGTCGCGCACGAACTGCACGCCGCCAAGCGTGAGCGTGGAGAGGTGAACCGTGTAGGGGAACGTCACGGCACCGCTGTCCGGCTGCTGATAGGTTATGGTGACCTGAGTCGCGGTGGCTTCCCATCGGGCGTTGGTGCTCACCGTGTCGGTGATCCCCGCTGCGACGCTCGTGGCGATGACCGTCCGCTTCGCGCTGCTGTCGTCATCGAAGCGCCAGATGGTGCGCGAGCTGTGGATGTCGCCGGCGTCGTCATCGAACACGACGGTGCGCGACCACTGTCCGACGAGGAGCGCGGAAGCGCCACCCCCGATGCCCGACGTGCCTGAGCGCGTGGGCGAATCGCCGTCGACACACCCCACGGCTGCCAGCGCGGTCACGAATCCGAGCGCCAGCAGCGTGCGCGTGCGAACGACGCGGCGGCCGCGCTTCACGCGATCAAGGCGAGCAGGCCGACTGCAGCTCCGGCTGCACTGCCGAGCAGGTTCACCGCGTCGTTGTCCAGCCACGAGATTCCTCCGGTGAGTCGGGTGGTGGTGCCACAGAGATGGATGCGCCGCTCGGTGTCCAGAGCGCAACTCGGACAGTGTCTCCGCGCCTGCCAGAGCGCTCCGATGAGCGAGTCAGCCAGCGAGCCCGCCACCCCACCAGCCACCGCCGCAATCGCCGCGCCTGACGGCCAGCGGAACGCGATGACGGCCACGGCGATGCACAGTGCGCCGGCGAGCGAGGCGACGAGTCCGAGCGGAGTCACCGCACCCGACGTTCCGGCCGGTACGCTGCGCCAGCTCGTGATCAGCCGTGGACTCGTGGACGACAACGTACCGACCTCGCTGCTCCACGTGTCGGCGGTCGCGGCGGCGATCGCACCGGCCCCGAGAAAGAGCCAGCCGGACCACGGGACCAGGATCGACATGAGCGCGGCGATCGTGAACACCGCGCCGTTGGCGAAGACCTGGTGTGCATCGCGCGCGCCGCCCCTCGAGACTATCGATTCGGTCAGCCGCTCTCGCGCGGCCGCGCGCACGCGGGAGAGCGCGCTGGATGTGACGAAGAAGAGCACGAGCAGCCCCGCCCAGCTCCAACCCGCGGCCACGCAGATCGTCCCCACCACCACTGCAGCCACCGCTCCGTCGCGCGTGAGCGCACGCGAGCGTACCGCCGCGTACGATATCGCGCACGCCAGAAGGAAACCCAGCGCGGCGCGCGCCGTCACTCGGGCTCCCGAGACGCCTCTTCGTCCACCAGTAGCTGCATTATGCGACGCCGCAGCTCGGGCGGTGCCGCTTCGATCCGCGCGCGCTGCTCCACGAACCGCAGAAAGACCTCCTCATGCCTGAAGTGAGGATAGCATTTGCGGCAAACGGCGAGGTGCGCACGGATCCCTTCCTCCACTACTGGAGTGAGCTCTCCGTCGAGGTACTCGTAAATTCTTTCGATTGCCTCGGCGCACGTCAGCGACGTCGCTGGCTCGTCTCGGGTCATGGCGGTGGAGGGTGAAGAAGCGTCTCAGTTCTGTACCATCAAGAAGATCAAGTGGCAAGTGCCGCCGAAGGTTCCAGATAGTGGTTCCGATGCTTGAAGCGGCCTTCTACGCTGGTTAGCTTAGCGCGTCCCATTCCATTCGGGACCGTCGCTCCCGCCTGGGGGCACGACCCGCCGTTCGCCTTCCGAGTTTCGTACCCCTCAACTACGATGACGATCACAGTCGACGCTCTGCTTCCTCTCAGCTTCCTGGAGGCGGTGCGAAGTGTCGACCTGCCTGACGACGACCTGGATGCCGAACTCGTTCCCGAGTTGCGAAACAAGCGACTCGGCCTCAGCGATACGGTTTACGCGCAGATCCAGCGCTACAGCGAGGCGGCCCGACGGCACCAGCGCGCTGTCCAGGACGAAGCCGCGGGGATAGCGAGGCTCATCGGTCGACGCCCTGATGCCGAAGCCGTGTTCCGTGCCGCCGGGCGCTATCTGGCGTCCCAGGCGTACCAGGGGATCCCCGGCGCGTCGCGCCAACTCATCTCCATCCTCCCATCGCTCGCCGCGCGCCCGATGGCGCTGCGTCACACGAGCCGCATCGCGCGCCGCTACCTGAACGGCACCGTGCGCCGTTCCGGATCGTTCATCGCTCTCGAGGTTCCGCACTCCGCCACCGTCGACAGCGCGCCGAGCCGCGCCGGCTGCGCGTACTACGCAGAGTTCCTCACCGAACTCCTCCGCCTGCTCGGCACCACCGTCACCGCCGCCGAGCACGTCCGCTGCTCCGCCCGCGGCGACTCGAGCTGCGAATGGCGCGCCGAGTGGAGTGTCGGGGTGGGTGGGTAGTTCGGGGAGGGAGCTGCGAAACTACAAAAGGGAGGACGGCCGAGAACTGCAAGGAGGTTTGGAGGACTCCGTGGCAGTGAATGCTCCTTGTCTC
>JBIQLU010000075.1:0-18471 GCA_044463985.1 Gemmatimonas aurantiaca
GCTCTCCGGATCTACCCGCCGGGGAGGCACGGGGCGGCGTACGATCTGGCGAGCTACCGGCTGATCCAGCAGGTGAGCAACGAGTTCCTGGGGAAGTGGATGAACGGAGAGACGCAGTCTGCATCGGCAGGGCGGTAGCAGAGCCCGGCAGCCCGCAGCCTATCCGGGGACCGCGTATCTACGTAGGTTCAGGGCAGGGGTGATGATCATGAGCATCGCCCCAACGATTCCCTCCGTCAAAGACGACTTTGGTGCGCCGGCGCCGACGGCCGCCAATCTGTAGCGACGCACTGGATCCGCATCCCATTTGCTCCATCGCGAGCGGGGAGAAGTCCAGCGTATGCCGCGTCCGTTACGAGTAACGGTCCTCGACCTCACCAACGAACGTCCAACCCGCGCGCTCTACGCGCGCCTCATGAACGCCAACCTCGCCAGCATCATGCCCCAGGCAGTCGCCGTCTGGTGCGAGGAGGCGGGCCACCGGGTCAACTTCGTCTGCTATACCGGCTTCGAGAATCTCGCCGAAGAGATCAGCGCGGACACCGACATCCTCTTCGTAGGTGCGTTCACGCAGGCCGCGCACCTCGCATACGCCGTGAGCAACCTCCACCGCCAGCGAGGTGCGATCACTGTGCTCGGTGGTCCACACGCCAGATGCTACCCCGAGGATGCGGCGCGGCACTTCGACTACGTACTCGGTTTCACCGACCGCGCCACGATCGGGGAAGTGCTCCACGAACGGGGCCGGCATCGGCCGGTTGGTCTCCAACTCGCCGCGCCGCGTCAGCCGCAGGCGCTCCCGAGCGTGGAGGCACGCTGGAAGTACATCGAGCCCACACTGGCCAAGGCACCGGTGCTGAAGGTGGTGCCGATGATCGGGAGCCTCGGCTGCCCCTACACGTGTCCGTTCTGCATCGACTCCACCGTCGAGTACCAGCCGCTCGGCTTCGACCAGATGCGCGAGGACCTGAAGTTCGTACTCGGCAAGATGGATCGTCCGCGCGTAGGGTGGCACGATCCGAATTTCGGTGTGCGCTTCGACGAGTACATGGGCGCCATCGAAGATGTCGTGCCGCCCGGCCGGATCGACTTCCTCGCCGAGAGCAGCCTCTCGCTGCTCTCGGAGCCGCGCCTGCAGAGGCTGCAGAGGAACGGCTTCAAGGCGATTCTCCCGGGAATCGAGTCCTGGTACTCGCTGGGCAACAAGTCCAGGACGGGTCGCGAGACCGGCCTCGCCAAGGTGCAGCGCGTCGCCGAGCACGTGAACATGATCATGCGGTACGTTCCGTACGTGCAGACGAACTTCGTGCTCGGCCTCGATACCGATAGCGGTCCCGAGCCGTTCGAGCTCACGAAGAGATTTCTCGATCTCGCACCCGGCGCGTTCCCCGCCTTCTCGCTTCTCTCGGCCTTCGGCCGAGCGGCGCCGCTGAACCTGGAGCTGCAGCGCGCGGGACGCGTGCTCCCGTTCCCGTTCCACTTCCTCGACGCCAGCCACGCCATGAACGTGCGCCCGCTGCACTACGAGTGGCGCGAGTTCTACGACAATCTGCTCGCTCTCGAGCGGTATGCGTTCTCCATGCCGCGCGTGGCCCGGCGCTTCACGGCGAACGACAATTCCATTGTGCGATGGATGAACGTCGCGCGTGCGCTCTCCTCGGAGCGGTTCGGACGCGTGCAGTATCACTCCAGGATCCGCGGTCTTCTCGACAGCGACCGTAGCGTCCGTCGCTTCTTCGATGAGGAAACGACGACTGTCCCCGCTTTCTACGTCGATCGGATTCGCCGGGACCTCGGCCCGCTCTGGGAATCGCTGCCAGCCGGCGGCCTGACGCACGATCCGGGGGCATACATGAAGAGCGCCGACGTGCCGGTGGCGGTGACGCTCCGGACCAGGGAGACCGCTGGGGCGCCCAATGGCTGACACGAAGCGCCCCGCTGGCTTACCAGCGGGGCGCTTCGTGTTCGTGACGCTGTCGATGCACCAGCACTGGGGCGGCAGGGGTCGAACCTGCGATCTCCGGATTAACAGTCCGGCGCTTTGCCAGCTCAGCTACGCCCCATCTAGACACGAATCCCGGTCGCGCGCCCGCGGCCGGGATTCGCCTGCACTGGAAAATCTAGACGGGTCGGCGCCGCTGCACCAGTCCGCGCGCGGCCGGCTGGCGCGCACCGACGGTCACTGCTGACTGCTCGCCAGAATGAATGCGTCCACGTCCTTGTGCAGCTTGTCGTGCGCCTTGCGGTCGATGTAGACCATGTGCCCCGACTCGTAGTACGTGAAGCTCACGTTCTTCCTGATCGACGGGTCGAGCTGCATGTGCGACACCGTCTCCTCGATCCCGTTGAACGGTGTGGCGAGGTCGTAGTAGCCGCAGAGCACGAGCAGCTTCAGCGTCGACTGCTCCGTCATCGCCGAGCGCAGTACCTCGGCGGCGCCGTCGCCCGCGGACCTGTCCCACGGCCGCACGTTCGCCGAAACCGTGTAGTACATGTCGCTCTCCCAGCCGAGTTCGCGGCGCACGTAGTCCATGAACGTGGCGGTGTACGCGCCCTCGTACGAGGCCTCGCTCGGATCGTACTCCGCACGCTCGGCGCCGGCGTCACGGTTGATCCCGAGGAAGCGCGAATCCAGCCGGCCCACGATCCTGCGCTTGTCGCGCTGGAGCTCCGCGAACCAGCGCTGTGGACTCACGCGCAGGTCGTTGCGCTCGATGAAGCCGGGCGAGAGCGCCGTGAGTCGCGCCATGTCCTGCACCACCTTGTCATGCTCCGCCTGCGGGAGCTGGTCGCCCTTTTCCAGCGCCTGCGCGTACTCACCGTGCGCGAACTCGCGGGCACGCTGCGCGATCTGGTCCGCCGAGAGCTGCTGCAGCTCCGGCGACAGCAGATGATGATACCACGCCGACGTGACGTAGGTCGGGAGGAAGTACTGCGTGCGATCGTCGGCGCCCCACCGCGAGAACGCGACCGACGACAGCAGAACGACACCGTTGAGGTACATCTCGTGCCGGTTCTGCAGGATCCCCGCGAGTTCCGCGGAGCGCGTGGTGCCGTAGCTCTCGCCGATCAGGAACTTCGGCGAGTTCCAGCGGCCGTTGCGCGTCACGTACTGATAGATGAAGTCGGAGAACCAGGTCGCGTCCTGCACCACGCCGTAGAACTGCTGCGGATTCTGGCCGGGCACCGGTCTGCTGTAACCCGTGGAGATGGCATCGATGAAGACGAGATCCGTAGCGTCGAGGAAGGAATCGTCGTTGTCCACTATCCTGTACGGCGCCGGCATCCCGTGGCCGTCGTCGGTGAGCGCCACGCGGCGGGGGCCGAGCCCCATGTGCGTAAAGAGCGACGCCGAGCCTGGTCCGCCGTTGAACACGAACGCCACCGGCCTCGTGGCGATGTCACTCACGCCATCCTTCGTGTACGCGACGAAGAAGAACGACGCCTTCGGAGCGCCCGAGTCGTCGCGCACCACGTACGTGCCGGCGGTCGCCGTGTAGGCGACATCCTGGCCGCCGATGCGCGCCCGGTGATGCGTACTCACGCTGCTGTCCTTCGGCACCCGCGGCGGCGCCCTCTGCGGTCCCTGCTGGCCGCCACTCTCCGGCGCTCCGGTGCGCGTCGCCGGCTGGCGCTGGCTGGTGGGAGCGGGACGCGTCGGGCGCTGCTGCTGCGCCGTCGCGGGTACGGATGCGATGAACGCGGCGAGCACCGCCGCCGTCGCGCGAGTAGTGCTCATCGAACTGGGTCTCCTTCGTCGATTGGTGAGCTGCGACTTGCCGCGCGCTTCGGCCGTCACACCGAAGGACGCAGCGCGATCCCGCTTCTCGAGTCGGTGTCCTGCCGCTGGCCGTCGCGGAGCGCCACCTTGCCGTTCACGATCACCACGCCGATTCCGTCCGGGTACTGGTACGGCTGCGCATAGGTAGCCCGGTCGATGACGGTGTCGGGATTGAACACCACCACATCCGCGGCGTAGTCCTTCTTCAACTGGCCGCGATCGGTGAGCTTGAGCCGCGCTGCAGTCGCTCCACTCATTTTGTGGATCGCCTGCTGCAGCGTGAGCACCTTGTCTTCGCGCACGTACTTCCCCAGCACGCGCGGGAAGGTGCCGAGGGCGCGCGGGTGCGGGTGCCCGTCGTGCGCGGGACCTTCGATGGCGTACGCACCGCCGTCGCTGCAGACCATGCAGAGCGGGTGCGCGAGGAAGCGGCCCACGTTCTCCTCGCTCATCGCGAACCCCACCATCCCCACTCCGCCCCGACTGCGCGTGAGAAGCCCTTCGGCGACGTCGTACGGATCGCGACCGAGCGACTTCGCATACGTGCCCAGACGCTGCCCCTCGGCCGCCTTGTCGTCATCGTTCGAGACGCTCGAGATCATGACGTTGTCCCAGCCGCCGAGCAGGTCGACTTTCGCGAGCACATCGCGGCGCAGCCGCGGGCGCAGGTCGGCCTGCGCCAGACGCGCGACGAATGCGCTGCTTCCGCCGTCCTTGCTCCACTTCGGGAACATGTTCGAAAGGCCGGTCTGATACGCGATGTACGGATAGCGGTCGAAGGTGACGTCGAGCCCCTTCTTTCGCGCGTTCGCGATCCGCCTGAACGCGTCGTCGATCTTCCCCCAGTTGCGCTTCCCCTGCGTCTTCAGGTGCGAGATCTCGAGCGGACAGCCGGCGCCGTGCGCCACCGCGATCGACTCGTCTATCGACTGCAGCACGCGGTCGTCCTCGTTGCGCATGTGCGTGGCGTAGGGGAGGCCGCGCTTCGCGAGCGGCTTGCACAGCGCGATCAGCTCCTCGAGCGGCGCGAACATCCCCGGCGTGTACTCCAGCCCCGAGCTCGCGCCGCACGCGCCCGATGCGAGCGACGCTTCCACGAGCGCGGTCATGCGCACGAGCTCCTCGGCGGTGGCGGGACGGTCGTCGTCGCCGACCACCACGTGCCGCACAGTCCCCAGTCCCACCATGCTCGCCACGTTCACGGCGCTCGGCAGTTTGTCGATCGCGTCGAGCACTTCGCCGACCGTGCGGTACGGCGTCCGGCCGCCATCATCGTCGCTGTCGGAATCCTGCCGTCGCGGCGCACGCGACGATCCGTCCTGGCCCACGATCACGGTGGTGATCCCTTCGCGCACCACCGACTCCACGTTCGGATCCTCGAACATCGATCCGTCGGCGTGCGAGTGGATGTCGATGAAGCCGGGCGCCACCGCGAGTCCGCGGGCGTCGATCACGAGCCGGGCATCGGTGCCGAGCTGGCGCCCCACGGCCGCGATCCGGCCGCCGGTGATCGCGAGGTCCGCCTCCGACGGCGCACCGAGCGTGCCGTCGAAGATGGTGCCGTTTCGGATGATGATGTCGTAACTCTTGCGACCGGGCAGATGAATGGCGGGTGCCTTGCCGGCCAGCATGATCGCACAGAGTGCGCTGGACTCTCCGAGGAATCTGCGGCGCGTGATCGGGTTGGTGGGGCGTTGCTTCATCGCTGCGCCTGCCTGGTGCAGTTGTGGTGGAGGAAGGAGGAGTACTGCGGGGCCGGCGGGCGTGCGTGTCAGCGACCGCCTCGCTGTGATCTAGCACGTGGTCCGCGCTCCCGCGAGGGTCGCGATGGCGAATCTCCGGCCGTGGGACCGTCCTCCGACATCGCCTCCAGCCTTCGCCGCAACTCTGCACGCACCTCCTCCGGCCCGAGAACTTCTGCATCCGGCCCGTAGCGAAGAACGTGTCTGATGGCCCAGCCCGCGTCCACCAGCGGGTGCTCCACCGTGAGCGAGCCGTCGGCGGCGAGCTCGCCTCCCTCGCGCTCCGCTATCCAGCGCGCGATCCGCGGCGAATAGCGAACCGTCAGCACCCGTGCGCGCGACGCCGACTGGAGCGCCTTCCCGTCGCGCAGCACATCATCGAGTGAAAAGTTCTCCGGGATGCTGAAGCGGTCGCCGAGCAGTTGCGCGTCCTCTATCCGATCCAGCCGGAAGATGCGGATTCCCCCGCTCCGCTCGCAGTCTGCCACCACGTACAGCGCTCCACTCACCGCGGCGAGTGCGTACGGGCACACCACCCGCGCCGTGGCCCGGTTCGAATCGCTCTTGCGGTACATCAGCCGCACCTTCCGACGCGATCGCAGCGCAGAACGTATCGTGGCGAGATGCGCGGCATCGCCGTGTGCCCCGAACGACGCCTGCCGTGCAGCATCGGGAAACGGATCGGCAGGAAGCTTCGCGAGCAGGGCACGGAGCTTCTCGCCGGCTCGATCCACGGTCGTCCGTTCTTCGGATGGACGTTCGGCGCGCAGCATAGCCAGTCCCAGCTCCAGCGCGTGCAGCTCCGACACGGTGAGGCGCATGGGCCGGCGGAAGTGATCGGAGCCGAGCTCCACCCGATCCGATTCGATGAACAACGACACTCCGTCCACGAATCCGCCGGGAGGCTCGACGTAGCGCTCCGTCAGCGACAGGATGTCGCCGCGCAGAACCTCGACGCCGACACCCACACGCGCGGCGACATCCTCCAGCGAATGTGCATCGCCATCAGCGAGGAGTGGAATCAACTGCAGGATGCGGCTGAGCTGCGCCGCCGCCGTAGCGAGCGATCGCGCGCTCATGCGTGCGCTTCCGCCGGCCCGGCCGACTTTCTGCCGCCGGTGTAGATCGCGAGCGTGTCCCGGATCTGCAGTCGGTACGCCTCCACGAGCTCCGGGGGCGAGAGCGGCACCACGTCACCCTGGAGCGAGAGGAGCCAGCGTGCGAAGACATCGAGCCTCCTCGGTCTGAAGACGCGGCGCTCGGCGAAGCCCTCCACCGGTTCACCGAGTCGCGCCGCGGCCTCCGCGGCGCCGCTGTGAACGCGGAACTCCACCACGGCCTCGAGCGCCGTTCCGTCACCCAGCTCCCACGCCTCGCGCGAACGCGCGTGCTCACGAAGATTGAAGTCGGCAGCGATCGTGTAATCGGGCGTGGCTGGTTTTGCGGAATTCACGGTGACGGCCGCCATCCGATTCAATCGAAAGTTGCGCAGCTCGCCACGCGTGCGATCGCGGCCGGCGAAATACCAGTGCGCACCGATGAAGAAGAGACCGTACGGTTCGACCTCGCGGCGCTCGTTCTGGCCGGTGCTCATCGCTCGATAGTCGAAGTTCACGCACTTGCGCCTCGCGAGTGCGTCGCCAAGTCGCTCGAACACTTCCTCCGTCGCGGTGGCGCGCGGCGGGATGAAGGTGATGCCGTCAGTTTCGGAGATCTCGTCGAACGGGAGGTCCACCGACAGCTTGCGCATCGCCGACTCGGCATCGAGCGCAAGGAGCGGGTCGCCGAGCGCGCGAACGCGTGCCGCCGCAGCCAGTATGGCGGCCAGCTCGTCGGCTTCGAGCTCGAGGGTCTGCAGCGCGCGATAGCCGTAACGGTCCACATGCCGCGGGCCGCGGGCCGGCTTCCCGGATGGTGCTATGGCCTGCAGGTACGGCAGATAGAAGTCGCGCACCCGCAGCCGGTACGCGCTCACGTCGCCATCGTCCAGCGACACCGTTTCGATCGGGACGCCGTAGGAGCGCAGTTCATCCTTGTCTCGCTCGAACATGCGCATGAGCGACGCCCTGGACTTTCCGCTCTCGAGGTACGCCGGGACCTCCTTGGCCAGCTCCTCGAAGGTCACGGCGAAGTTGTGCACCAGGAGCTCCGCGAGCAGATCCATCCAGCGCTGCACCTTCGCGCCATGGCTCATCTCTGCACCTCGCGTCCATCGTTCAGAACCGGCAGCTCGCCGCCGGTCGCTGCATGCCGCCCCTCCCCCGGCCACGCGCGCCCCACGTGGCAGATGCCGCGCTTCCTGAAGCCGCAGCGTTCGCACTCATCCTTGACGCCGGTTCGATAATCGCGAGCCGCGATGCGACCGATCATACCGACGGCCCATCCCTCGACCCCGCAGATCGATGCGTCGAACGCCCACTGGTGAAGCCGCGGCCCGTCGAGGAAGAGCAGCGCACACTCCGCTACATGGCCCAGGCCCGAGCGCGAGAGCGCGAAAGCGTAGAGCTCGAGCTGCCGGGTGTAGTAATTCACGAGATACTCGAAGCGCCCCGGATGCGAGAGGCCATTCGACTTGTAGTCCACCACAGTCCAGCGGCCATCTCTTCCCTGAATCGCCAGATCCATCACGCCTTCCACTAGAACTCCGCCGACTTCCAGCGCGAACGGCCATTCGCGTTCCACGCGCAGCGCGGATCTGACCTGGTCGCCCAGCGGACCGGATAGCACGGACGTCAGCATACGCGCGAGCGCCGGTCGCCTCCCTTCGGGCTGCTCGGCGAGCATGCGCTCCACCTCGAGCGCAACGTCGCGCGCGCCGAAGTCGGCACGCTCCAGCAGCGAGTGGACTATCGTACCCAGCTCCACCGGAGTCAACGCACTGTCCAGGTCCGGACGCTTCACGACGTCACGGCTCGTGTGCTCCGCGATGTCGAGCACGTGCGAGAATCGGTAGACCTGCGGGCACCGGTTGAACGCGAGGAGCTCCGTCACCTTCACGGTGAGCGGGAGCGCCGAATCCATCAGCGACGCAGGCCCGGCGGGCAGCTCTTGCGTAAGCGTCGGTCGCAGTTCGCGCGCGAGCAGTTCGCCACCCTCGAACTGCGTGACCGGAACTTCATCGCCCACCACATAGCACACGGCTGTGGCCAGCGTTCCCCAATCGTGCTCACCCTCCATGGAGAGCGCATCGTAGGTGTGTTCCGTGAGGAATCCGAGCGGCTTTTCGAAGCGGCCCTTCCACTCCGGAAACTTGCCTTCCTGCTTCACGCACGCAGAGAGAACGAGCCGCTCGCGTGCGCGCGTGAGCGCTACGTACAGGAGACGGCGTTCCTCGGCTTCCTGGCGCCGCGAAAGCTCGTCTTCAAAAGCTGCGACCGAGAGAGGTTTCGCCTTCTCGGCGTTTTCGTCCAGCGCATCGCAGAGCAGCGCGCCGTGACGCGGGCTGAAGTCATCTCCATTGCCACTCGCGGACATTTCCAGGCCGGGCAGGCACACCACCGGCCACTCCAGACCCTTGGCCTGATGTATCGTCGTGAGAATGACGACGTCGTCGCTCGGTCCCACGAGCGGCGCCATCGGCTCGCTTCGCATGAGTTCCCGGGCGCGCGCGAGTTCGGCGTGGCCTTCGGCCACGGAAACCGCTCCCAGGTCGCGCAAGCGCGCGCGCAGCTTCGCGAGATTCGCGAGCATCGCCGGCCCGTCGTCGTGCGCGGCGAGCGCGGCCTCGTAGCGGAAGGTGCGGATGGCATCGTCCAGCGCATCCGCCGCATTCATGGAGCGTGCGCGGGAGCGCAGCCGCTCGAACCGCTTCCGGAAGCGTGGCAGTCCTCCTTCACTGCGCAGTTCACGATACAGAGATCGTGATCCACTCGACTGCTTCCCCGATTCCCTGATCCGCCAGAGCCGGGCATCGCTCACTCCCACGAAAGGCGAACGAAGAATCGCCGCGTACGCCAGATCGTCGAGCGGCTGCGCCAGAGCACGGAGCATCATGATGCAGTCGAGCACCTCCGCGCGCTCGAAGAAGCCCTGCCCCGCTGCCGTCACGTACGGCACTCCGCGCTCGGCCAGCGCGCGCTCGAAGTGCGGGATCGGCGTCCGGCTGCGGAAGAGCAGCGCCACGTGCCGGGGGCGGAGCGCGGTGAGCTCCTTCGTTTCCGGGTCGATGACCTCGGTGCCCGCGCGCAGCAGACGCACCAGCTCCTCCGCCACCGCCGCCGCTTCGCGCCCACGTGTATCCGCGACGCCATCGACCACCGGTTTCTCGTCTCCCTCCGCCGGTCGTTCCTGAACGGCGTAGATCGCGCTCACTGCTGGCGCCGCGAGCGGCTCATTCCCGTAGTATGGCGCCCTGGCGTCCATCGGGATGAAGCCGTCGCCGAGCAGCGCGTTGCCGAGCCCGTTGATGAACGAGATGATCTCGGGCCGGCTGCGGTAGTTTTCCGGAAGCTCGAGGCGCTGTTCCCTGGGAGTGCGCGCAACCACCCTTGCGAACACGTCGGGATTCGCCCCGCGAAACTCGTAGATCGCCTGCCTCGGATCCCCGACGATGAACAGCGATTCGCCCCCCTCGTGCAGCCGCGCCACGATGTCGTACTGCAGCTCATCGGTGTCCTGCGCCTCATCGAGCAGGATGTGAGGAAGTCGTTCGACATAGCCGCGCCGGACCGGCTCGTTCGTGGCCAGCAGCTCGCGCAGACGTGACTGGAGGTCATGGAAATCGAGCGCGCCGATGCGCTGCTTGTGCGCCTCGTAGCTCGCTTCGATGTCGCGTGCGGCAGAGTAGATGGCGCGCTTCAGCGGAATCAGCTCGCGCTCCAGGGTGCGCTGCACCTCCCAGTCCACCGAGCACACGAGCTTCGCGAGCCCTTTCGTGTGTCCGAGGAGCCGCTTCACGGGCTCGCGATCCTCAGCGTGGATCTGCGAAGTGAAGCCCGTCGTCGTCAGCACGTCCAACGCGCCGCCGAACGACCGCGTGCCGATGCACGTCTCCGCCGTCTCGATGTACTCCTGGCACTGCTCGAACGACTTCTTCCGGCTCTTGAAGTTCGCCCTGCGAAGCAGCGGGATCGTCTGCTCGAGGTTCTCGAAGATGCGCCGTTCGCAGTCGCCCACATACGCTCGTGCGGCCTCGAGGGCGCCGTTCACGCACGCGTCATCGGAGAGCATGAGGAGCTTCGCCTCGCGCGACGCGGTTTCCGGCCCCTCGCGCATCAGGCGCGCCACCTCGCGTACGAGTGCGAATACCTTCCACCGGCCGGCCCCGATTTTTCCCAGTCGCCGTGCGAAGCCGCGCAGATCATCGCGCGAGTACATCTGCCTCAGCGCATCCTCGACGAAGAGCGCCTGGTCGTACTCGGTGAGCACCGAGAATCCGGGGTCGATCCGCGCTGCGAGCGGCCGCTCGCGGAGCACGCGTTCGGCGAAGCCGTGGATCGTGGAGATGTACGCCGCCTCGGTCTTCCTGCGAAGCTCGGTCTCGCCCAGTCCCTCGAGCTCGCGCACCGCCCGCTCCTTCATCTCCACCGCGGCCTTTCGCGTGAAGGTGATGGCGAGTACGTGCTCCGGTCCGACCTCGGGGTCGCAGGCGAGATTCACGAAGCGCTGGACGAGCACGGAAGTCTTTCCCGCTCCGGCGCCGGCGATCACCGTGAGGTCGTGCGTGGTCTCCGTTACGGCGCGGTTGCGTACCGGAGTCAGCTCATGCGTCGCCAAGGTCGCCTCCGTCGCTTCCGCCGCCGAACACGCCGATACGACATACCGGCCGCAGCTCGCAGAAGGCGCAGTCGTCACCGCGCGGACGTACCTCCAGCGCGCCGCTTGCGAAGCGCGTCACCTGTCCGCGCAACGCGTCCATGCGCGCGCCGATGTACGAAGCGAAGTCCCCCTCCGAAAGCCGTTTGACTTCCTTTCCCTCCGCGTCCGGTGCGAAGTCGTCGGCGAATTCCTCGCGAACGACGCCATATCGCTTCCCGTCTGCGATGCCGAGATAGAACGCACCCACCGCCTCGATCCCCAACATCGGGAGCACGGCACAGTATATGGGAAGCTGGAAGTCGGCCCCCTCTTCCATCTCG
Organism: Gemmatimonas aurantiaca; assembly: GCA_044463985.1. Classification (GTDB taxonomy): domain Bacteria; phylum Gemmatimonadota; class Gemmatimonadetes; order Gemmatimonadales; family Gemmatimonadaceae; genus JADGGM01. The sequence continues at coordinate 11,601 of JBIQLU010000075.1, forward strand.
TCTCTGTACGACTTCCCCTTTCCGCTCTTGTAGTCGATCGCCACACCGAAGCGCTTCCCGTTGCGCTCCACGACGTCGACCCGATCTATCGACCCGCGCAGCAGGCTCTGATGGACTGGAGCTCCCGGCGGGAGATCGAGAACGAGGCCGTCGATCACGTTGCCATCGCCTGTATCGTCGCCTTCGGGTCCGCGATTGCGGCGGCCGAAGCCGAGCTCGAAGTACTCCGCTCGCACTCCCGTCGATTGCAGGTAAGCATTCTCCGCGCTCGCGAGCTCGTGCAACTGCGCCGCCAGCAATTCGCGCTCGAAGCCGGCCTTCGGCTCCTCGCGAAGCACCTCGAGCACGCCGGCGTCCCAGCGGGCGCGAAGGAGCGTGTCCACCAGCGCCGGGTCGAAGCCGGCCCGCCCGAGATCCGCCAGCACCGCGTGCACGACGCCGCCGACGGTCAGGGCATCGACTTCCGGCGCGCGAAGGCGCTCGATCCCGAGCCGGTGCGAGCCGAAGTGCTCGTAAAGGCAGTGCGTGATCATCTTCGCCTGGCTTGCGGACATGACAGCCGCGAGGTCGCCCGCCTGGCGACGTACCGCACCACGCAGATGGATCATCTGTGGCGCGTGTCGCTTCCCCTCGTACGAGCGAAGCTCGCTGCGACGGAGTCGCGAAAGCACCGAGCGCACATCGGGGAGTTCGCCACCCAGCGTGTTCACGGGTTCGTGGCGCGCGAGGAAGGTGGCGCGCGCCACGCGCTCGCCGCGCGACGCGGCTATCCGCAGCGGCCAGGTGACGTCACCGGCACCACGTATGTCGCCTGTCACGCGGCCATCGCGCATCAGCCCCAGATCTTCCAGATAGAACGATGGAAGGAGCGGGCCCCCCTCGGCATCGGCGGACGGATAGGAGATCGTGAGCGTCGAGCGCGCGGCGCGCACGACGCGTTCACGCCGTTCGTGCTCGTGTGCCACTCGCTCTTCCGCAGGAGGGAAGATCGCACCCAGCTCGGTGAGCCGCGCCCTGATGCGCTCGGTGAGGAACGGATCCTCACGTGTCCGGCGTGGTACGAGTCCATCGCGCCAGCCCACCGCATACACGTGTGCTGCCGGCGGCAGCCCGGCCCCCGTGACAGTCAGCCGGATGCCGTCCACCGGCTTCGCATCCGCGGCTACGTACGTCCCGGAAAGGAGCTCCCGCAGTTCCGCGAGCCAGCGGTGTGCGGGGAGACGCGAGCGGCCGGCGAGGCGGAGCGCCGTCCCCAGCTCGTCGAGCGCTTGCTCGAGCGCGCTCCACCCCTGCTGATCGACTCGTACGATGTCGTAGCAATGGGCGCGGAGATTCGCGGCCCGCCCGTTCCGCAGGAAGCGATATCGGGTCGCGAGATCCACTATCGCGCCGGCCAGCTCGCGGTGCGTGCGTTCGCCGCCGAGTCTCGCCTTCATCGGCGGCAATGCGCCGGCGAGCTCCTGGAAGTGTACCCCTGCACCGTGTGCTGCGCGTCGCCACGAATCCACGGCGCCGAGCGCGCGCGAGGTTAGTTCGCGCGCGATGACATCATGCTCGTCGAGCGAGAGCCCGACGTACGGAGTAGCCAGGAGGGCGAGCCCGCGTGCTTCATCGTCGTCGCCAGGGTTGGCGAGCAGCTCGATCGTGGCGAGCAGCGCGCGCACCAGCGGCACGTCGGTCAGCGCGACGCGTCGCTTGCCGGCTACCGGCACACCGAGCCTCGTACACGCATCGTGGAGAAGCGCGAGATACGTCGAATTCGGCGCGAGGGCAAGAATGTCGCCGGCACGGAGCTCACGCTCCGCGCCGCTCTCCGCATCGCGCACCGGCGCTCGGCCACGCAAACGCGCCAGGATCTCGCGCGCCACCAGCTCGACCTCGTCGTGCATCCCTGCGCCGCCGATCACCCTTCGCTCCACGCTGGGCCACGCGTCCGCCGCCCCGCGATGCGCGACCAGACCCAGCAGCTCGAACCGCGCGGCGGTCTCCGCGCCTGCTCCGCCATCCGGCAGAAGAACGGACACCCCCACGTGACAGGAGGGGGACGCCGCAATCGCGGCCGCGTAGAGATCGTAGCTCACGCGGTGTGGCAACGAAGGATCGTCGAGCACGAGCGGCAGCGAGGGTATCCCCCGCTCGAGGAGGCGGTCGACTCTGCTCGCTACATCCAGTAGCTGCAGCTCCTCGCGGCGTTTTTCGAAGCGTCGATAAGCATCGGCGGCACGCTGATCTCCGCCGGCATCGGCGTACTCCGTGGGCCCGATCCGATTGAGTCGGAGCGCCCGGATCAGTCGCGTGAGCGCGCGTACGGCACCGGCGGGCACCGGCACATCGGGATCGTCGAACAGCGGCAACCGCGCACCTCGCCCCGACTCCTCCGCCAGCATCCGTTCGAGTGCGGCCGACAGGAGCGGCGGTTCCGCCAATCCTGCACGAGCCTCGAGCGAAGGAAGGAATCGCGAGGGCGATGCAGCGCGCAGGCCGAGCATGGTCCCACCGTTCGCGGAAGCCATCGCGCGTACGGCGCGACGCCGCGCACCCGCCGACGGTGCCACGAAGAGCGCACCGGGCGCGGCGTGATCGCGACACCATGCGGCCACCACAGCCGGATCATCGTGGATGAAGAGCGCGCGATCGGCGATGCCGCGAGGGCGTGACGCATCCTGGGAGTCGGGCGAGGGAGACGGCTGCATGGTGGGTCGAGGAGGCGCTCGGACAGGGGCTGATGCCAACGAGACACGATACCCCGAGGCACTGACAACGCAAGGGCGGCACCGACGAAGTGGTTGCCGCGATCGATACTACCGCAGAATGTCGCCCGGTCCGGATCCAAAGCGCGGGTTGACGACCGAGCTGAAGATCGAGCCGAAGGTGTACGTGAGTCCGAGCGAGATCCGGTGGCGGTAATCGGTGCTCAGCGCGCGCAGTTCGAGCAGCACCTCTTCCTCCGTCGCGTCTCGTTTCGCGAGTGAGAGCTGGTCGCGGATCAGCGACACGCTTCCCTCCAGTTCCAGCGAGAGACCTCGCACGAGTCGGAATTCCAGATCACCATCGAACGCCACCCGGTACTGCCCGAAATCGTCGGGGAAGTTCGCGAATTCCAGACCGGCATCGGCAGATCCCCAGCGCTGTCGCGTATCGTAGCCCAGGAGCAGCGATTGCGTGGGACGTGTTTCGGCCAGGCGCCCGAAGACGGTTTCCTCGCGATAGTCGAACGATGAAACGCCCACCGAGTACTGCAGCGTCAGTTGGCGTGTAGTCGCCTCGCGATACGGCCAGAAGCTGTATTCGATTGCAGGAGCAGCCCGAAGCGCCAGACTCGTATTGTCGAAGGTAGACGAACTGGCAACTGCTTCGACCCCGATGCCCCAGTGCGGTCCGAGACTCCGAATGAGCACCGCGCCGCCGTAGTAGCGCTCGCGCCTGCTGATCGTCACTCCGTCGTCGAGTTCGTAGCGTTCGCGATCGAAGCGGCCTTCGGCAGTGATTCCGAACTTCCACGCCGGCGTGATGCGCGTGGCGCTCAGGGTTGCCTCCGATTCGAGCTGGCTCTGACGTTCCTCGCGCTCGAGCGAACCATCGAGACCGATCTCGAACACCCACGACTTCCACGGGTCGGCGCGCGGCGCGTTCGTCGCCGTCGCGGTGCCGGCGACGGCGTCAGGGTGCAGAGTCGAAACGCGCAGGTCGCGACGCATCCGCGTATGCGCAGCGTATTGGACTAGGCCGAGTTGAATCGTGTTGGTGAGCCCCTCGCGCACCACCGCGTCTGCTTCTTCCGGGGTCGTGAAGAAGTGAAGCGTGTCGCCGATGGCGCCGAACGCGCCACGCCCGGAGAAGCCGATGGTATACTCGTGGCCGCCCGAACCCGTCTCGATGCGCGTCACGAGGACATGAACGTCGGAAGCCGTGCGATCGCGCACGAACGCCACCCATGGAGTCTCGACGCGCAGGTAGTCGGAGTCGCAGTAGTCGTCGCAATCCAGAAAGACCCTGACCGTGGTAGCGCTCCGCATTCGGCTTTCGCGCAGGGCCGCAGGCTCCTGCGCGTCGAGGGCGCGCGGCAAGGCGGCGGTGATGACGGCGCAGCACACCACGGCGCAACGCGATGCACGCGAATGGAATCGGTGGGTGAGAGCGCGTGTGCTTCGGGTGTGGCGCGATCCCCAGCGCTTCGCGGTCCGGACCATCATCGGCGGGAACCCCGGAGCCGTCGACGCATCATTCGCGCACTCGCGGGACGCGAATCCGGCCGGCCACGTCCAGCCAATCGACCAGATCGGAACCGCGATGCTCGACATCGAAGTTGCCGCGAACACCCGCCACCCGAAGTTCGCCGCCATCGTCTTCGGTGACCTTCACACTGCCTTCGACATCGCGAATGTCGACGTCTCCCGCACCGTCCTTCACGCGCACGTCCCCACGCGCGCGCTCGACGCTGAGCTTTCCGGAGCCATCGACGATACGAAGCCGGCCGACATCGCGAATCTCGACATCCCCGCCGGAATCGTCGACGTCCACCGCCATCCCCGCCGGCAGCTCCACCAGGAGGTGCAGCTTCGCTCCATGCGCGTGACGGCCGATGCGCGTCTCGACTTCCACGCTCTCGCGATCACGATCCGGGCGCACCCGGATCTCGTCCAGGTCGCGCACCCGCGTCGCGCACGCGATGCCGAGAATCCGTATCCGCGAACCTTCCGGGCGACCCTCCACGAAGAGAGCGCCCGCTCCGGCGTGCACTTCCAGCCGGCGAGCATCGGCTACCGGCAGAATGAGCGTCTGCTCGGCCGAAACGGCGCAGTCGTCACTACCCGCAAGCGCACGGATACGACGCTCGGCGCTCGCGACCGTGTAGGAAGCGGAATTCATCGGGGCCGTCGCCATCGGCGATGCAGGCGGCGCCGACGCTGTCCGCGATGCCCCCCGCGTCGGTGACGCTGGCACCGCCGGAAACTGCATCCCATCTGCCTCGACCGCGACGAGCAGAAGCGCGATCGCGACCATCGCGATGGCAGGAACGCGTCCGACCGAGCGCGACAGGCCGCCGCGCCGCCTGCCCGGATCGAGCACGGCCAGAAGCCTCCCCTCGAGCTGCGACCTGCGCGCCATGCTCACCGTGGCGGGAGCGGAGAGCATCGCGGGCACCAACGTGCGCGCCATGTCGAGCAAGTGCGAAGCGTAGTCGCTCGGTGGAGTGCCGAGGAGCAGCACCATGTCATCGCACGCGTGCTCGCGCTCTGCCAGAAGGCGGCGCGCGGCGTACCAGGCGCCCGGATGAAACCAGAAGAGGGCACACGCGACCTGGGCCACGAGCTGCGTGATGCAGTCGAAGCGCTTCACATGCGCCAGTTCGTGGCAGAGAACACTCTGCCGATGCGCTTCCGGCCATTCGTTCGCGCGTGTCGGCAGGAGAAGGACGGGTCGAAGGAGTCCACAGGCGGCCGGAATGACCGCGGCGTCGCTACTCAGCACGTTCACCGTGCGCCGCAGCTTCATGCGAACAGAGAGCTCCCGAACGCTACCCAGCCAGATCGCATCGCTCACCACTCTGGAGCGTCGCATCACTCTGCCGAGCCACATGTGCCCCAGCGCCAACCAACCGAACATCGATAGCACGCCCGCGCCCCACACGAGTGCAGCGAAGTCGCCGAGCCGCGATCTCGGCGGCGCGGACACCACGGCCTCGCTCGCGCTCGTCGTCGAGGGAGCGGACGATGCTTGCGGGGGAAAAGCGCCCTCGGGCGGCGCGGTGGCGCGTGAGTCGATGGCTGCCAACCGCGAGTCAGGGTGAACGAACGCGGGGAAGCGGGAGTCGAATGCCAACGCCGCGAGCGCGCCGGGCACGGGAAGTCGCAATTGCGGGACGTGACGCGAAAGCACGGGAATCGCGATCAGCCCGGCCAGCGCGACGTGCCAGATCGTGTGGCGCACGCTCGCCGGCGCGCGTCGCAGCGCGGTCGTGAGCAGGAGCGCGACCAGCAGCACCGCCGTGGCCTTGATCACCACGGGGAGCGTCATGGGTGACAGAGCCGCGAACCGGCCCGCCGCTTCGATCGCTTCGTTCATCGTCCGACTTCCCTGGCCTTCGAGATGAGACGCTCGATGCGCCTCAGCTTCTCCTCGGACAGCTCGGCATCGGAGAGGTCGAGCAGCGCCGCCATGGCGCGCGACCTGGAACCGCCGAAGAAGGTGCTCACGATGTGTTGCATGGCGGAGCGGCTGGCGGTCTCGCGCGGGATGACGGCCCGATAGACGTAGCGCGGTCCATCCTCCTCGTGTTGCAGGTAGCCCTTCTCCTCCAGCAGCCTGAGCATCGCTCTCACGGCGGAATAGCTCGGCGGATCGGGAAGTTGCTCGAGAACCTCGGCCGCGCTGGCGCCTCCGAGACGGTACACGGCGTCCATGATCTGTCGCTCGCGTCGGCCGAGTTCGACATCGTGGGGGAAGTCAGCCATCTCGCGGAAGGGCTCCATCGCGGGTGGGATATGCTAATCCATTAGCAGTGCTAACTGATTAGCGTAGTTTCGCCCGGCTGTCAAGACTCGCGGCGGAGCCGGTGTCGAGCAGCAGATGATCCGGAGCCGGACGCACACGTTCCTGCGGCTACTGCTGATCAGCAGTAGCCGCTTCGTCTGCCGGTAGCTCATTCCCAGCAACTCTGCCGCCTCGGCGAGACCCATCTCCCTCTGACGAACGAGGCGAGGGACACCGTGACCTTGGACACGATGCCCCTCGCCTCACACCACCCGCCCCGGTGATCCGGGACGCCACGCGAATCAGAAGCGGCGCGCTGCCCTCAGTGCGCCCGCCCAGAAACCGGACCCGTCGAGAATGAAGTCGCTCCCGCTCGAGCGGCCGAATGCCGGCCCGT
>JBIQLU010000076.1:0-17993 GCA_044463985.1 Gemmatimonas aurantiaca
TAGCAGAACTGAAGCTGCGACTGGCGGCCGCGCACGTAGTTTCCGAGCTCGGCGACGTTGCGTCCCGGTCCGCTGGCCTTCTCCGCGCGTATCACGCTCGGCGGTGCCACGCGAACCGTGGCGAAGCCGACGTCGCCGCCGCCACCCACGCCGCCAAGGCCGCCGCCACCGGGTGTATCGCTCAGCCCCGTACCGAGTCCGCCACGGCCCGGCGTGCGCGATCCCTGGCCACCCTGGCCGTAACCGATCACCGCCTTGCCGCCGCCCGCGCCCGGAGTCGCGCCCGCGCCCGAGTTCACATCCACGCCGCGGAGCACGTTGGACACGTCGCCCACCATCCCGCCGCTCCCGGCGCTGGTGGATGCGCCGCCGAATGCGTCGCCGATCGCCTGCGTGTCGTCACGGTTCCCCGTCGACCGGCTTCCACCGGCGGGACGCGGCGCCGGAGACGGCGTGGGCGCTGCTTCCGCGGGCGCACCGCCCGCGTCGGACGTGGGAGGCGTGAGATCCTCGAACTTCACTTCGATCGGCCCCGTCTCTTCGGGTCGGAGGAGCGAGATCGACGGAGGCACAGCGGGGAGGAACGCAACCAGCGCGAGCCAGAGCAGCCCGAGTCCGACCGCGATGAGCCACGAGTTGAGGATCGCGCGCCCTTCGGCGTCGGCGAACTCGTAGCGCATGTTGCGCGTGAACGCCGTATCGTCGAGCCCCCCCCTGCCCGCCGACGAACGCCGCCTGCCCGCACCGGGCCTTCCCCACGCCATCATGCTACTGTGCCGCTCCCGGTGCGGCGGGCTCGGCGCCGCCTTCGGTACGCGATACCTGCAGCGAGAGATTGCTGAAGCCGGCCAGTCGCGCCGTCTGCATCACTCTCGCGAGCAGATCGTAGCGCATGCTCCTGTCGCCCTGGATCGCGAGCGGTACCTCGAGCGGTGCGCCCTGCACCACCCGCTTCTGCGCGCGGATCGAGTCGGCTGCCACGTGCAGCGCCTGGTAGAGCGGCGGGATGAGCAGCGGCTGCGATGGATCATCGGAGCGTGCGCGCGCCGCGTCCATGGTGGACATCACGGTGCGGCCGCCGAGCGTGACCTGCGGTCCGACTCCGAGCGTGAGCTGCTGGTGCGCGGCGTTCTCCGCCTGCGCCTCCGGCAGTCGAATCCCCGGAATCACCGGCGCGAGCTCGCCCACGGTGGCAGTGGTGAGCGCGAAGAACACGATCGACACGAACGTGTCCACGAGCGGCACCAGGTTGAGCTCCGTGATGCGGAACTTCGCGAACTGGGCGGCGCGCCGCTGCGCGCGCATCTCGCGGCCCCGGCTCATGCACCGCCTCCGCCGGTGGATACCTGCGTCGCGCGCGCGCGCGTGCCGAGCGAGATACCGGAGTATCGCGCCCGCTTGAGCCGCTCGAGTACGTGGATGACGTTGTCGTAGCTCACATCATCGGACGGTATCACGAGCACGTCGTGGTTCTGCGGGTACTGCGCTGCTATCTGCGTCATCAATGCCTGCAACTGGTCGAGCGACGCCGGGCCTATCCCGGCAATCTCGCTGCGATAGCCGCCTCCGCCGGAATGCTCCACTGTCAGCTTCGTATTATCTACCCTGACGGCCAGCAACAGGTTCAGCACGTCCTGTTCCGACTTCACCTTCGAGGCCTGCTCCGGCGTGCTCACCACCACGGGCGGGAGCGCGAGATCGAACGAGGTGAGCGCCACCATCGCCGCCCCCTGATACGTCAGGAGACTGAAGAACACGATGGACGTGAGGATGTCGACCAGCGGCACGAGGTTGATGTTCCCGTGTGCCGTGACCGGCGCCCTCTCGGCGCGCCTCAGCTTGGAGCGATGGAATAGAGACGCCATGGCTCGTCAGTTACCGCCCTGTAGCCCGCGAACGCCGCACACTCAGCGCGCGCCGAGCCGGACGTCGGGCCGGTCTATGAGGGCGTTGATCAGCCGCACCTGGAACTCATCCACCTGCTCGATGATCCCCTCTGCCTGGCTCACGAGGTACGCGTGCGCAACCGAGAGGGGAACGGCCGTGATCAGACCGAAGCCCGTCGCGTTCAGCGCGATCGCGATGCCCGACGCCAGCGCCGCCGAGCGCTCGGCAGCCGCCGCGAGCGAAACCGACTGGAACGCCTCGCGCAGACCGAAGATCGTACCGAGAAGACCGATCAGCGTGGCCACGTTGGCGAGCATCGGGAGATAGTGCAGCCGGCGCGTGAGGCGCGGGAGCACGCTGAGCGCGGCGGCATCCGCCACGTTCTGCAGGTCGGCTTCATCGCGGCTTCTGCTGCGCAGGATGATCAACCCCATGTCGGGGAGCACCGCGTTCGACTGCGAGCAGAGCTTGATCGCCTCGTCGATGCGGCCGCCACGGACGAGCTGGATGACGCGCTCGATGAACGCGCGACCGTTGATCTTCGATCGTATGACGATCGTGTAGAAACGCTCGATGAACACCGCAAGCCCCGCCACGGCCACGGCGAGGATGAAGTGCATCACGGGTCCACCGGAGCGATAGTACTCGAGCAGAGTCGTCATCTAGGCGGGTCCTCTCAGGAAGTTCGCAAGGTAAACGTATTCATCGCGGAGACCGTGTACTGTCGCGCGGTGTTTGCACGGAATCGGATTGCGCGCCCGGACGACCGAGGCTGCGGATCACGGCCTGCAGCGAATCGAGGCGCGAACGGTGTATCTCGAGCAGCCGGTAGAGCGTTTCGATCTCGCGCGAACGTGCGGCGGAATCGGCCGGGCTCAGCTCCGGGAGGCGCGGGAGCTCGCTGGAACGCGCAGCGCTCTCGCGTCCCTGCTCGCCTCGTATCGCACGCTCGAGCGAGTCGAGTCGCGCGCGACGCTCCGCGATCTCCTGGCGCACCGACTCGATTTCCGCGGCCCGTGCCCCGGGGTCGATACCGGCCGCCGCTGCGCCAGGCTGGCGCCCGGCACCCGGTGTTTCGCCGGCGACGAGTGCCGCGACCGCGGAGTCGAGCGGATCGCGTCCATCTATCTGCCGCTGCGTCACGAGCTGGTACGCCGGCAGGAGCGAGCCCCAGAACGAGCGCTGCCGCTGCTCCGATCCGAGTACTTCGCGACTGTATTCCGGCACCGTGCGCGGACGCACTGTGATCACCTGCGGCGTCGGTACCTGCGCACGGATCACGATGGTCTGACCCGCGGCCTGCGCCGCCAGCGTTGCGGGCACCGCTGCTCCGAGCAGCAGCGCGGCGCCCGCGTATTTCGCGATTCGAACTGTCCGTGTCATTCGCGCACCTCGTCCGGCCGGCCCGGCACCTCGACGTGCGTGCTGTCGCCGGGAGCCGCTGCGCGCGTGGTGTCCGATGGAGCTTTCACACCCGTGGTGTCGGCCGGCACCGCAGCGCCCGACGAATCGGCCGGCTGGTAGATGACCGTGTCGCTCTCGACCGGTTTACGATCGATGTTGCCGTCGAGCGCGTTCCGGGCGCGGGCGATCCACGAGTTGGAGATTCCTTCCTGCGTGGCCTTCGCGACGAGCGCTTCCCAGCTCGTGCGCGCGGCTTCGTAGTACTGCGCGGCCTGCTGCGCCGAACCCGCCTGCGCAGCCGAGAGCTGCGGCCCCGTGAGGTCGGCGGGAAGCTGAACGTTCTTGAGGTAGTCGCCGTACTCCCACTGCACGAGCCCCATGTAATACGACGCCGCCGAGAGCCACTCGGGCGAGCCCGACGCGATGGCGCGACGGAAGTGCGTCGACATGGAAGTGAGCAGCTCGCGCTTGGGGGCGGAGATCCGCTCTATCCCGCGGCGCGTGAGATTCACGCGCAGTGGGATCACCAGGCGCAGCGGTTGATACCGTGCGAACTGCGCCTGGCCGAGATGGAACTCCCTGTTCCCCGCGCGCTCCGCGCACTGGCTGGCGAGCGCCGAACTGGGTTTGCGGCAGAGCGCTTCCAGCTCCTTCTCGGCGGTCGCGGAATCACCCGAACCCTCGAGGATGGCCACACGGAGCTGCTGCGCGCTTCCCACGCGCGAGTCGCGTGGGAAGCGGCGCGCGAAGTCGCCGTAGGCGCGCGCCGCGCTCGCGCTGTCGGGAACCTGGAGATACGTCACGGCGGCGTTGTACTGGGCATCCGCGGCGCGCGCGTCCTTCGGATAGCTCACCGAGAACGACTCGTACGACGACGCCGCCGCGCTGCGCTGACCGAGCGAGTCGAGCATCACCGCGCGACGCACCATGGCGTCGGCGCGCCCTTCCCACTTCGGATTGTCGGCGATCAGCGCATCCAGCGCCTTCACTGCATCCTCGCGCTTCCCGAGATCCGCGAGCAGAGTGGCCGCCAGCGATTGATACTGCGCGCGGTACCGGTAGCCGGGGTACTGCTGCACGAGTCGGTTGGAGAGCGCCAGCGCCTGCTCCTTCGCGGTGCGCGATGCGTCAGCATCACCCTTCGCGCGCGCCACGCTGTCGGCGAGCATGTACGTCTCGACGGCGTTGCGCAACGCGTCAGGCGCGCGTTCCGACGACGGATTGCGATCCGCGAAGGCGACGTAGACGTCCTTTGCGGCGCGATCGTAGTCGCCAGCCTTCACCAGTGAGTCGCCGAAGCTGACCGCCGCGGCGTTGCGCAGCGTGTTGATGGTGTCGGCCAGGGCGCCCTTCCCCGTCTGCGCCGCCGACGACTGCGCCACCTCCCACTGCGCCTGCGCGTCGCTGTACTGCCCCTGCTTGTACAGCGCGTCGCCGATCAGCTTCTGAGCCGTGGGTGTGTAGGCGTCGTTCGGAAAGCGCTCGGCGTACGTGTGGAAGGTGGACGCCACGACATCCCACCGTCCCGCATCCGAGGCGCGCTTTCCCTTCTCGATGAGTGCGGTCTTCGCCGCGGTCCCCTGCGGGAAGGCCTGCACGTAGCGGTCGACTGCCGAGAAGAGCGAATCCAGCATGGTGGAGTCGCCGCGGCTGCGGACCACCGCCGAATCGAATGCCACGATGGCGTTCTGACCCGCGCGCGACGCCAGCTCCTTGTCGCTCCCCGGCCCGTACGCCGCGAGCGTGTACGCCGAGCCCGCGCGCGCGTATTCGGCGCTTCCGAAGAGCGCTTCTCCGTACAGCATGCTCGCCGTCTGCGCGCTGTCGGCGCCGCCGAACTCCCTCATGTAACGGCCATAGAGGTCGGACGCGACGCCGAAGCGGCCGCGGTTCTTCCCGCTCTGGGCGCTCGCGAGCTCGTACTGTGCGCTCTCCCGGAGCATCGCCTCACGCACGCTCTGCGCGGAGTCGGCGAGTCCCGGATTCGCCTGCGCCCACGGCGTGCCCGGAGCGAAGTCGTTCACGAGCGCCAGCCTCGCCTGCTGCGCGCGCTCCGGCTCGAGGATGCGGTTCTGATAGATGTCCACGATCTCGCGCTGCACGCCGAGCGCCGAGGAATCCGTCGGCGCTTCCGCGAGTACCGCCTTGTACGCGTCCACCGCCTTTCCGAAGTCGCCCTGATCGCGCAGGCTGGCTGCCAGTCGGCGCAGCACCGCCAGCTTGAATCCGGATCCGTCGTGCGATGCGAAGTACTGGTTGGCCGCCTCTGCGCCTCCGACCTGCGTGAGCGCCACGGCCATGTACTCGATCGCTTCGCTGCGCAGCCCGAGCCGCGCCTGCTGCTCCGGGGTCAGCGCGTCGTATTCGGTCACCAGCCGTCCGAACACGTCGACGGCGCTCCGATACTCCGGCTGGTCGGGCCGCGTGGCCTGGTTGTAGTAGGACCAGCCGAGCTTGTAGAGCGACAGGAAGTAGATGTCGCCGCTGCGCGGCGGATTCACAGCCGCCGCAGCGGACTGGTATGCCTTCGCCGCGCTCACGAACGACGCCTTGCGCTCGGCGCCGCGCTGACGCGCCGCGATCTCGAAGCGCGCGTCGCCGAGGCGGAAGTACGACTCCGGACGATATGCCGAACCGTTCATGGCGGCTACTCGCTCGAACATCGCAGCCGCACTCTCGAAACGCTGGTCGCTCGCGTAGAGGGTGCCGAGCGTGTAGGCGGCAGCATCCGCGTGGGCGAAGTTCGGAAAGTCGTTCACCAGCGATTCGTAACGTGCGATCGCCGCGGAATAGTCCGGCTGCTCGGGGACGTTGGCGCCGCCCGCGCGCTGCGCGGCCGCGAACGCATCATCCGCACGACGCACCAGCAGCTCACCGAGCTGGTAGAGTGCGTTCGCGCGCAGAGGGCTCTCGGGGTAGCGCGCGATGAAAGTGGAGAGCTTGTCCATGGCGGAGCGCCGAGCGGCATCGTCGGTGCCGGCAATGCTCGCGACGGTGTTCTGCGCGTGCGTCCCAGCAGGGAGCGCGACGATCGCGAAAGCGAATACGAGAGCGCAGCGGAGCTTCATGGCATCCGCTCCTGCGTACCGCGACTACCACCGGAGCTGCCGCCCGCCGGCTCGATCGCCCGGAAGAAGGCCGCGTTCGCGGACCCGTACTCCGCTGCCTCGCGGTCGCGCTGGAGCTGGCCCGCGAGCTCCGTGGCTCGCGCGCGAAGATCCGCATCGAGCAGCGCCACGAGCTCGCGCTCCGCGGCCGCGCGCTCACGCTCCGCCGCGGCGAGCGCCGTACGCGCTTCCGTGGTGCGCTGCGACTCGCGCGCGCGCAGCCCCGCCAGCGTCTCGCTCGCCACCACCGAGTCCGCCGCGAGCACCGATCGTACCTGGGTGTGCAGCGAGTCCGCGGCGCGCAGTCGCGTCGCGATGGAGTCGGCGGTGGCGAATACCGGATGCCGATCGACGAGCGTTTCGAGGCCGCCCTGCACGAGCGACGCGAAATCAGCGAAGTCGGTGGCCGTCTGTGCCTCGAGATCGAGCGTCTCCACATCGCCAGCCGCGCCGCTCGCATCGAGCGAGCGACGGACGCTGTCCACCATGGCGCGATTGGACGCGGCCATCTTCTGCGTCTCGGCGATCCTGCTCAGCACGGCCTGGCGCACGCGCTCCCGACCGCGCGCGAGCGCGCCGCGCATCGCGGCGAGCGAGTCGCGCGTGGCCGAGACCACCGCCGCATCGGAGGCGAGCCGTTTCTCGTGCAGATTCACCAGGAGCTGCAATTCCTCCAGCGCCGCGATCTTCATCCGATTGAGCTCGACCTGTTCGTTCACGTCGTAGTCGGCGAGCGCCACGCGCACATCGGCATCCGCCAGCTTCTGGGCCTGTGCGGGGTACGACTGCGCGGCCTCCTTCCCGGCGGGTGTGTAGAGCAGCCGCCTTGGGAAGGACGCCGCGAGGCGCGGCTCGGAGCTCTGCACGCGGCGCTCGATGTCGGCCACCGAAACGATGCGCGGACCGCTTCGCGGCGGGGGCGGTGCGGCGCCCGCGAATCCCGCGAGCATCGACGACACATCACCGGCGGAGCCCTCCGAGAACGCGAGCGTCTTGCCGTCGCGCGGGAAGTTCAGAAAGGCGATCCCCGCCGCCCGAGCCGTCACGAGCGTGCGCGCGCCTTCGGTAAGGAGGAGCTGCGACTCGGAGCGCAGGGAGCCCAGCTCGATCGCAACCGAGTCCGCCATCGCCTGGAAGTAGCTCTCCGCACCGGGAGCATCCCCGCCTTCGAGCATGGCCTGCCCGGCCATGAGCCGTGCCTCGTCACGCTCCGGAAGGAGCGGATACTTCGACGCGAACTCCGCGAACGCGGTACGCGCACCGGTCAGATCGCCGCTCTTGTACAGCGACCATCCCTGCGCCAGAAGCGCCTGCGGAGCGAGACCCGTTCCGGCACCGACACCGCGCGCGCTCGCCACGGCGGACTCGTACTGGCCGCTCTCGTACGCGAGCTCCGCGGCGATGAGTCTCACGTGGTCGCCGAAGCTTCCCGTGGAAACCTGCGCGAGTGAACGCAGCGCACCCAGCGCGTCCTGCACCCGCGTCGTATCACCTCCCATCTGCGACAACGCATCCATGAGCTGCGCGTACGGCGCGTACACTCCACCGTCGGCGCGCACCTTCGCGAAGGCGGTTCGCGCATCGGCGTAGCGCCCGAGTTGGTACGCGGCCAGGCCATCCACGAGGTTGATCAACGGCATCCGGCCGCCGGCCGCCGCGGGAGACACGGTGCGCGCGAGCTCACGCACTCTCGCGTAGTCGCCACGCGCGTACGAGTCCAGCATGAGCTGCGAGCCGACGAGCGGCGCGTAACGCTCCGCTCCAGGCGTCTGCGCCAGCGCACCGCTGACCTCGCGGAAGGCGTTGGTCATCCCGAGGCGCTGGTAGCTCTCGGCAAGCAGGAAAAGAAGATCAGCACGTGACGATCCGCGTGCCCGACCCGCCGCACCTCCTCGCGTGGAATCGAGTTCCATCGAGAGCGGCGATGAGCGGAGCCACTCGAGCCTGTCGAGCGCCGCGAGAGGCTGCCCCGCGGCGAGATCGAAGAGCGCGATGCGGAGCTCCGTGTCCACGCCGCGCGCCTGGCTCGAGTCGGGCGGCGCCAGCGTGGTACGCACTCCGGACACGACCCGTGACTCCGAAGCGCTCGACTGCTGCGCCCCGACCGGGGGCCACGCCGCCAGCAGCAGTGCCGCCAGCGTCAGCGCGATCTTCTCCACACGCGAGCTCAGAATGGCGAAGTACCCCGGCTGGTCCACGTGCGTGGGACGAGCTGTCCGTTGCGCACGTCGAACTGCAGATACGTCACGGTTCCTTCCTGCACGTCCACGGAAACCCGCTGCTCCACGGCACGCCCGCCGATGGTAGCGGTCATCCAGATGTCGTGCGAGGTCGGAAGTACCTCGCCTCGATAGATCTCATCGACGGCCCCGTGTTGGAGCGCCTCGATGGCGATCTGCGAGTAGCCGCGGTTGATCGTTCCGGAGGAATCGAGCACCACTTTCACCGCACCGAGGCCGCCATCGGGGAGCGAGTCGGCACCGAGCAGCACTACGAGCACCGCACCGGAGCGCCGCCGCACGGCATCGCCGAGCGCCTGCATCCGCGCGCGCTGATCCTGCATCCGGTCCTGCGCGGATGCCAGCAAACTGTCCAGTTGCAGGAGCGCGTTCTGCTCGGGACTCATGAGCAGAGTGCGTGCGCGCTGCTCGAGGCTGCGCGCGTAGACGTTGTCCACGCGCGCCTCCACGCGGACGCGGTCGCTGCGAAGCTCGCTCAGCTCGCTCTGCGCCTCCTGAAGCTGCTGGACGAGTTGCTCGCGTCGCTCCTCGTACACACGCTGGTTCTCCCACATCGAAGTGGTGTCGACGCGCGCGCCGGTGGTGTCCGGCTTCTGTGCCGCGAGAGCGCCAGCTCCCCAGAGAGGGGCCGCGAGCGCGCCGGCGAGCAGCAGCCAACTACGAGTCATTCGCATGATGGTTCTTCCAGAAATGGAACGACGTGGCTCTGGCCCCTCAGCGCTCGGGAGAGTCGCCTGGAGGAACACTCTGCTCGAGCCGGCGAAGCCGCTCCTCGATTCGTCGAAGTGCTTCGCGCTCCGTCTGGAGCGCCTGCTCCGCCTGTGCTCGCCGCTGCTCGAGATCCAGCACGTTCTGAGCCCGATAGCGCTCGATCTCCAATTGAAGCGACGCTACCCGGGTCTGCCGCGTCTGCAACTCCGCCTGCAAACTCTCCCGCTCGCGCTCCAGCTCAGCGACGCGATCCTGCAGCACGTTGCCGCGAAGCAGAGCGAGCGCGTTGCTGCGCCAGCCGACCGAGAACGCGAACTTGTTGTAGTTGTAGGGATATGGAGCCGCGTCCGCCTTGCTCCCGCTCCCCACTTCGGTCCAGTAGACCCCGGCCTGCAGGCCCCGGTAGTCGAGCGCCAGACCGAGATTGTAGTCCCACGCGTTGTTCTCGGCCATGAACGATAGCACGCTCTGAGGCGACGGGAACAGGTCCATCTTCACCCCCCCGAAGAGGCCGCCCGTGGAGTGCTTCGCGTAGGCATCACCGAGTTCGCCATCGTCCTCGAAGAGTCCGTTGCCGTAGCCGAGCGAGAAGCTCATCCCGATGTGCGGCATCGACTCTGCGAGATCGGAGAGAAGGAACGACTTGGTGGCCACACCGTACACGGTCTCGCCAGTGGAAAAGTTCTGGTGGATCGCATCGGCCTCGTGCTGCCTGCTCGGATCGGAGGGCGTGCCCGGAACCATTCTGTACCCCAGCCCGAACCTGTCGATCTTCGAGTAGGGCCCGACGTTGCGAAGTCCTACCGCGATGCTCGGCACCCACCCGGCGATTCCTTCGCGGCCACGGAACTTCTCTTCATCCAGCAGCAGCGCGCGCCCGAAGAAACCCCACTCCGGATTGTCGGAGTAGAATGCGAGCCCGAGCTCGGCACGTCCCAGGAGCGAGAGCGACACGGCCGCGTTCGCGTTCAGCCCGCGGCCGAAGTCGATTCCCGACGTGAACCGCGAACCCTCGATGGTCTTCCCCGACATCCCGAGCGTGAAATCGCCCGAAACCGGCGACACCCAGGCCACGGGAATGTCCACCAGCCCCGATCCCCAGTAAAGCGTCTGCGGGTAGCTCTGCTGAGCGCGAACCGGCAGCGCGACGCTCATTGCGAGCGCTGCGATCAGTGCACAGCTCAGCGTTCCCGACATCGATCGTCTCTCGGTCACTGGTCAGCTCTCAGGCTGTTGATGGTCTTCTTGCGGCTTCTTTGGCGGCTGATCGGGTGACTGGAGCGCCCGCAGCCGCTCTTCCGCGCGCTTGATCGCCTCGCGCTCCGCCTGGATCTGCGCCTCGAGCTGCTGGCGCTGCTTGGCCACCTCGGCGAGCTCGCCCGCCTGCGCCACTCGCAACTGCTGCTCGAGCGTGTTCACTTTCCGCTCACGCGACTGGAGCTCGGCGCGGAGCCGCGCCTGCTCGCGCTCCAGCTCGCCCACGCGCGTACGCAGCACCACGCCGCGGCCGATGTCGAAGATGTTGGCACTGTAGCCGAGCGAGACGTTCATCTTCGTGTAGTTGTACACGTTGTAAAGCTGTCCCTTGCTCGGCGACTTGCTCCCTTCTTCCAGCTCGGTAGCGTAGACGCCGAGCGAGAGTCCGCGCCAGCTCGCAACCACGCCGGCGTTCCAGTCCCAGCCATTGTTCTCGGCGAGGAAGTCGAGTCGCGTGTTCTCGGTGGGATGCACGGCGTAGCGCCCGCCGAGGAAGAGGCCCTTTGCGATCTGGCCCTTGTCGTTGTACGATTTGCCAAGATCGCCGTCATCCCGGAACAGGCCGCTGCCATAGCCGAGCGTGAAGCTGGCGGAGCCGTTCGTACCCACCATGAACGACTTCGTCGCCACTCCGTATATCGACGGATTCGTCTCGAAGCCCTGCGCGTGCGGCGATACGTGTCCGCTGGAGCCGCCGTTCGAGTCGTAGCTGATGTCGTGCCCGATGAGGAAGCGGTCTTCGTGGTTGAGAGTGCCGAGATTCCGAAATCCGATGGAGACCGACGGCCAGGCCTTGTCCGCCTGCTCTCGAACCAGAAGCGCCTGCCCGAAGAAGGCGAGCTCCGGATTCTGGCTATAAAGAGAAAGCCCGATGGACACGCGCTGCGCCCAGTGCGTGTCGATGGAGAGGTTGGTGTTCCAGGTCGATGCGAGGTTGAGCGATGCGTCGCCACTGCCGTACGGGATGCGCTTCGCCGAGCTCTGCACCCAGAGATCGCCCGAGTTGGGGGATACCCACGCAACGGGGATGTCGATGAGCCCGGTCCCGAATTGCAGGGTAGCCGGATACAGATCCTGCTGCTGAGCCGGCAGCGGGCGCTGCGTCATCAACAACGCTCCGAGCGTGATGGCGAAGGGGACAGCTCCCGATCGCAACATGCGCATGAATCCTCCAGGACAGCGATTTGGCTGGGTACGATCGCCCGTCGATGGGGCTGTGGGGACGAGGCGACGGGCGTGGCGTCTATAGGACGAACGCGCCCCGTAGATCGTTACAAACGCGGATGATGCACGAAGCGAGTCTACTTAGTCAATTGAACAGCCCGGTGCAAGACATATGCCCCATGCGGCGTGGGCGCCACAGCGTATGCCGCGCGCCACGCCGCCGCTCCGCAACCCACGACAGGGCGATCGTTCAACATCGAAGGAAACGTAAACCCGCGACCGCGATGAACAATGTGACGCACGACCCCCAGCCGTCCAGCGACGGTCGGGCGCGACGCCAACCGATCGCCGGTAGTTCGCTCCCCGTCACCGCTGTCCCGGAGGAGGCACGGTCGTCTTCCCGCCGCTGTTGCCGGTGATTCCGCTTCCGGCAATGAACGCGACGCCACCAACGAGCGCGCTCGCGATCAGGCCGCTGCGCCAGAAGGAGAGCTTGCGCCCCTCCACCGTGGAGACCGCGGTCCGCGGGAGCTTCACCGTCTCCCCTTTCCAGAAATGATCGTCGCCGGCGCGCGTGGAAACCTGGATCACCGACAGGGTGAGCGCGGAGTCGTCGCCGCCGAGGAACCTGCCATCCACGCTGCCGATGTCGCGTCCCAGATACTGCGCCAGATCGACGGTTCCCTGATCGGTGAGCGATACCCGCACGCGCTCTCCAGCCTCCGGCGACGTACGCAGCGGAACGTTCACATAACAGCCGCACAGCACGACAGCCACCAACGGAAGAAGGCGCATGGAGAATCCCCCGCGAGGTTATAGTTCGCGCATGAGACATCCGGCCGCGAGGTTCGCGCTCCTGGCTCTCACGCTCACCGCTACCACTCCGGCTCTGCCCGCCCGTCTGCGAGCACAGGAGGGTGCAGCCCCGGTCCACCGCACTCCCCGTTCCACCATTCTCGCGATAGTCGGTGGACTCGTGGGTGGAGCGATAGGCACAGTCTTCTCCAGGAGCTCCTCGTCGGACCTGCGCGGCTCCTGTCTCGGAATTCAGTGTGTGATCGTGGCGGCCACGGCCGGCGGCGCCACCATCGGATACTTCATCGGACGCGAGTACGATCAGACGTGGGCCGAGCGCTACCGGGGCGTGAGGCCCATCGACATCCCGAGCGTGAACGCCGGTCTGGACGGCGTTCCCGTCGCACTCGCTGCGTCAGACTCCACGGTCGCCGTTGCCGGAAGCGGCGGGGTGGTGCTCTTCCGGTCGGGGGAGAGTCTGCAGATGCAGGCGCGTCGAGCCGGCGGCCTGCGTGGCATCTCGGTTGTCGCTCTCGCGCCCGAGTCGGGGTGGATCGCGCTCGGTTCTCCATCGGGGCTCTACCTCTATCCGCCCGGCGGCGGACCGGGCGCTCTCGTGCGCAGCGGATTCGTCTCGGCGGTCGCTGCCACGAAGAGAAGCGTGCTCGCCGGAGTGGCCAATCGTATCGAGGTCGCGCCGCTCGAAACCGACACCACACGGAGCTGGCCCGGCATCTCCCTCGCTGGCGGAGCGGTGCGCGATGTCGTCATCGATGCGGAGCGTTCGCTGGCCTGGGTCGTGTCGAGCCGCTCGCTGTCGTCGTATCGCCTCGAGGGCGATTCGCTGGCGGGACCCATCGGCACCGTGTCGCTGGATGGTGGCGGGCTGCGGCTGGCGTTCGCTCACGACACGATCGCCGTGGCACTCGGGGAGCTGGGCATCCGCTTCTTCGACGCGACCGATCCGGCAAACCCGCGCGCGTTCGCCGACTGGCACATCGCGCGATACGTGTACGATGTCTCGATGGATGGCGGGCGCGTGTTCGCCGCCGCGGGCCCCGAGGGCGTCTACGTGCTCACCCTCGAGGCGGGGAAGCCGGAGGCGACGGGCCTCGCGCGAGATCTCGGCTTCGTCTCCGCGCTGGTTTCGCGCGGAGGCTACACGTACATTCTCGATCGTCGCACCAACACGCTGCGCCGGATCAACTCCGACTTCTGAGGACAAATGCCGTTCGTGAGACTTTCGATCACCTCGATCCTGGCCGCCGCGATCCCGCTCATGGCTTGCGGCGCCTCCAACGGCGCGTCGGCCAGTGGCGAGAGCGCGGCTGCGCTGGTCTCGGCCTCCAGCGATTCGCTGCCCGCGGCGGGTGACACCACGCTCGAGCGTCGCGCGGATCACGCGCGCGTTCAGGGGAGCGAGAACGCACCGCTCTGGATAGTGGAGGTGAGCGACTTTCAGTGCCCATTCTGCCGCGCGTGGCACGAGGCGACCTACCCGGAGGTCGTGAAGGAGTTCGTCCAGACGGGAAAGGTGCGGCTCGCATACATCAACTTCCCGATCACGGGACACCGTAACGCCTGGCCCGCGGCGGAGGCGGCGATGTGCGCGGCGGCGCAGGGACACTTCTGGCCGATGCACGACGCGCTCTTCGCGACCCAGACCGAGTGGGAGTCGCTGGAGGATCCGGGTACCGTGTTCGACTCACTCGCCACGAGCGTGGGCGTCGACCTGCAGCCGTACCACGACTGCATTTCGGGACACGAGACACGCGCGTTGATCCAGGCGGACATGGACCGGGCACGCGAGTCGGGTGTGAACGCCACGCCGACTTTCATCATCGGCGACCAATCCATCAGTGGTGCTCAGCCGATCCAGGTATTTCGCCGGCTCATCGACGAAGCGCTGAAGAAGTCGGGACAGGGCAGCTAGGGACCAGGTGGCGCGCGGCCTCGGCTCGCTGCTCCAGCTCCCGTATCGCGCACTCTTCGAGCTGGCGCGGATCGGTGCGTCACTCGCTCCGGCTGGCGCGGGGAAGACGCTGCGCGCGCTGCACGCGCGCCGGGGAATACGTGCGCGCTATCGCGAGTGGGCACGCTCCGCCCGCGACCCGGCCAGGCCGCTCCTCTGGATCCATGCGCCGTCCGTCGGCGAGGGGCTGCAGGCGAGGCCGCTGATCGACCTTCTGCGCGGCTCGCACCCCGAAGTGCAGATCGCCTACACGTTCTTCTCGCCGAGCGCCGAGAGCTTCGCCGCATCGCTCGGCGCTGATTTCACCGACTACCTGCCCTTCGACACGCCGGGAGATGCGCGCGCAGCGCTCGACGCGCTGCGACCTCGCGCCATCGTGTTCAGCAAGCTCGATGTATGGCCGACCTTCGCACGCGAGGCACACGCGCGAGGCGTGCGGCTCGCTCTCACCAGCGCGACGCTCGCCGAAGGATCATCACGCAGGCGCGGGCTCGCTGCTGCGCTGCTGCGCGATGCGTACGCAGCGCTGGATTCGGTGGGTGCGATAGCGCCGGAAGACGCGCGGCGACTGGTGGAACTCGGAGTGTCGGTTGGTGCGATCACCGTGACGGGCGACACGCGCTACGACCAGGTGTGGGAGCGGGCACTGCGAGTGGATCGCGCGAGCGCTCTGCTCGCTCCGCTGGCTTCACCGCGACTCACACTGGTCGCCGGTTCGACCTGGCCATCGGACGAAGAAGTGCTGCTCCCGGCATGGTGCCGGCTGCGCGGCTCCTTTCCCGATGCCAGGCTGGTGATCGCTCCGCACGAGCCGACCGAGCCGCACCTCACGCCGATCGAAAGCTGGGCAGCCGGTGCAGGCCTCTCCATGGCGCGCCTCGGAGCGCAGAGCGCGAGCACCGCCGACGTCGTGCTCGTGGATCGCGTCGGGGTACTCGGCGACCTGTACTCGCTGGCAAACGTGGCGTACGTGGGGGGCGGCTTTCACTCGGCTGGACTGCACTCGGTGCTCGAGCCGGCCGCCTTCGCCGCTCCGGTCCTGTTCGGCCCGCGCTTCGACTCGAGTCGCGATGCGCGACTGCTGGAGGACTCCGGCGGGGGCGCGCACGCGCGCGATGTGGGGGAGTTGGCGGACCGGCTTGCAGGATTGTGGAGCGATCACGACGTGCGCCAGCGTGCCGGCGAAGCGGCGCGCGAAGTGGTGCGCTCGGGACTCGGAGCGGCCATGCGCACGAGCGCGCTGGTGGAGCGGCTCCTCTTCGACTGAACGCGCGCTACTTGCCGCGGCCGAGCTGTCGGCCGGCCTGGCGAATCCGCCGCGCGGCCGCTCGTGCGGATGCACGATCGCCATTCGCCGCCTGCTCGCCTGCCGATCCTCCGCCCCGGCGCTCGCCGCGCACCGGCGGCTGCAGGAAGAAGCCCTGCACGAGCGGCACCCCCAGGCGCTTCACCGTGTCCAGCTCCGCCGCGCTCTCGATCCCCTCGGCGATGACCATCGCACCCTGCTCGCGAGCGAAGCCCACCATCGTCTCGACCAGATTCTGCTTGATGAAATTCGTCTCGATCGACTTGATGAGCGAGATGTCGAGCTTGATGAAGTCGGGTTCGAGGTTGGCGATCGATCCCAGTCCCGCGTAGCCGCTGCCGGCATCATCCACTGCGAATCGGAAGCCGCGCTCGCGAAGGGCGTTCAGCCGTTCGCGGAACGCAGGATAGTCGGTGATGGCGGTGCGCTCGGTGATCTCGATGACCACCCGCCGCGGGTCGATGGATTCGAAGTCGCCGAACGAAGGGTCGGTGAAGTCGTGCGGGTCGGCGTTGAGGAAGAGCAGTTGGCCCTCGTCGAGCTTCGCGGCAGCGCCTTCGACCGCGCGCGCACGACAGAGGCGGCTCAGCTCCCATACCAGGTCCGCATCCGCGGCCACCTCGAACATCACCTCAGGGCTTCGCAGCGTTCTCGCGACGCCGCGCGCCAGCGCCTCGTAGCCGAAGATGCGCCCGTTCTCCGCCGAGAAGATCGGGTGATACTCCACGTACAGACTGCGATCGTGCAGCAGCCGCCGCAGATCCGTCACCTTGCGCGAGCGCTGTCGCTGCTCGATGCTGCGCGCCGTATGCGCTGCCTCGCGTACGGCGCGATAGATCAGCCGCTCGAAGCGAACGCGGGGATCGTGGTAGACCGGCGCGGATCCCACGTAGATGTCGAACATCGCGGCCACATCCTCGCCATGTTCTTCTTCCAGTCGAGCGCCGACGTGACGTTGCAGCCGGCGAGTGACCTCGGTGATCTCCTGCTCGCTGGCACCCTGTCGCTCGCGTTCCGGGATGTAGAAGAAGATGAAGTCGTCGTCGTGCGTGTAGCCGAGCGTCATCCGCGCGTCGCCCAGCTTCTCACGCGAAACGAAGGCGCGAACGGCATCCGCGGTAGTGGCGAGCACCTCATCCATCTTTTCCCAGCCGTATACCTCCTCGATCTTCGCCGAGCGAATGAAGTCGAGGTAGAACACGATCAGCTCCCCGCGTTCCTTGAAGACCGCGCGGGTGCGCTCGATCATCACGGGGAGCGTGGGCACGCGCGTTCCGGAATCGAAGAGGAGTCCCTCGAAGCTCACGCGCTCCAGCCGGTTCGCTTCGGCGACGTCCGCGGCGCGCACGCGGCGAGCGGCCGACCAGAGCCGGCGATCGATCTCTTCCACGGATGCCGGGAGCGTGTACCACTCGTCGGCCTGCGCATCCAGCGCGGCCTGACAATGCGTCTCGCTCGCGCACGCGACGATGGTCGGGACGCGATACAGCCGCCCTCTCTCCACGACGGAGCGAAGCACCTCGGCATCGGAGCTGTACACCACGACGGCCATCAGTCCGGAAAACTCGCCGATGCTCGCCGCGAGCTCCTCCGAAGGACGAACCTCCACCCGACCGCCGGGGGTGCGTGCGGCGACCGTGATCAGGCCGGGATCGCAGCTATCCGTCAGGAGAATCGAGGGAATCACGCTCGGGAGAATCCGGCCGCGCTCAGACTGGCGGACCGACGAGGGCGAGGTTGCGCTTCACGCAGGTGAGCAGCTCTTCGAAGCCGACCGGCTTGGTGAGGTAGTCATCGGCGCCCGTCTGGATGGCGGCCTGCTTGTCGCTCCAGTCGTTGAGCGCGGTCAGCATGATCACGCGCACCAGGCGGCCGTGGGTCGGGTGCTCCTTCATGGAGCGGCAGACTTCCCATCCACTCCTCCCGGGCATCATGATGTCGAGCAGGACGAGGGCCGGTCTCGTTTCATCGAACATGGCCAGCCCGTCGTCGCCGTTTCCGGCTACGACGACGGCGTACCCGCGCGCCTCGAGGAGGTCGCGAACGATCACCGCGTTGTCGCGGTCGTCGTCGACCACGAGAATAGTCGCCGGCTCCGGGAAGCTGCTCTCCATCTCACCGTCCATCGCTACGCGTCCGTGGCCGGGGCG
>JBIQLU010000077.1:0-17984 GCA_044463985.1 Gemmatimonas aurantiaca
AAGTCTTACAGATTAATCGACTTACGGGCGGCATGCAAGGTGCCCCGAGCGACGGGTCGAACGTCGGGGTCAGGCACCTCGTGTAGAGGCACGGCAGCAAAGCTGCCGTGCCTCTACACGAGGTGCCTGACCCCGACGTTCGACCCGTCGCTCGCTGCCTCGCTCCTCGCGCGCGCCAGCGCCGCCACCGGATCCGGCGCCGCCGTGACGGCGCGGCCGAGGATCAGGTACGACGCGCCGGCTGCCGCTGCGCTCTCCGGCGTCACCACCCGGCGCTGGTCGTGCACGGCGCCCCCTGCAAGGCGTATCCCCGGCACCAGCAGCTTCAGGGCGTCACCGTGCCGAGCCCGTATCGCTGCCGCCTCGTGGCCGCTGCACACCACTCCATGCGCGCCGGCCGCCCGCGCGAGATCGGCGAGACGCAGCGCCTCCCCGGTGAGGTCGTCCACGGTTCGCCCCCAGACCTCGCCGAGTATCTCCGTGTCGAGCGATGTCAGGATGGTCACCGCTAGCACGCCACAGTTCGCTCCGGCACCTTCCACCGCGGCTTCGATCATCTCGCGACCGCCGGATGCGTGAACCGTGAGCAGCGTAGCGCCCAGCGCCGCCGCGCTCCGAGCGCCGCCGCGAACCGTGGCAGGTATGTCGTGGAACTTGAGATCGAGAAAGATGTCGCGCACGGGGCCGGCTGGTGTGCCGCGAGCAAGGTCGCGCACCACGTCCGGGCCAGCCGCTGTAAAGAGCTCGCTCCCCACCTTCACGAAATCGCAATCCGGGCCGAGCGAATCGGCGAGCTCGACCGCCCGCTCCGCCGAAGGGACGTCGAGCGCCACGATTATCCGCGGAGCCTCCGACGCCCTCACCTCGGCCACTCCAGACTCCCAATCACTTCCGAGATCGACTTCACTCCCTTACCCTCGCTCCAAGCTTCGAGGTCTCGCACGATCCGCTCGGGCGCGCGCGGATCGCGCAGCGCAGCGGTGCCCACTCCCACCAGCGAGGCGCCCGCCATCAGATACTGCAGGGCGTCCCGCGCGGAAGATATACCGCCGAGCCCCACGATCGGCGCCGCGACGGCGCGCGACACGCGCCAGGTGGCGAGCACTCCGATCGGGAGAAGTCCAGGCCCGCTCACCCCGCCCGTCCCGAAGCCGAGCGCCGGCCGGCGACGCTCGACGTCCACCACGAGCCCGGGGAGCGTGTTCACCAACGTGATGATGTCGGCGCCTGCGTCCACCGCCACGGCCGCGCTGCGCGCTATGTCCTGGAGCGTGGGACTCAGCTTCACGAGGAGCGGTCGCCGCGTGGCGGCGCGCGCTCCACGCACGACGTCAGCAAGCGAACACGGGTCCGCGCCGAATTCCATCCCGCCCGCCTTCACATTCGGACAGCTCACATTCAGCTCGAAGGCGTCCACGCCCGGTGCATCGTCGAGTCCCGCCACCACCGTGGCGTAGTCTTCCACGACATCGCCAACCACGTTCACGATCACGCGCGCACGCTTCACGTTGCCGGCGAGCCACGGCAGCTCGGTGCGCCGCACCTCGTCCAGCCCGGGATTCGCCAGCCCGACCGCGTTGATCATCCCGCCCGGCAGCTCGGCAACCCGCGGCGCCGGCGCGCCGTGGCGCGGGAGCCGGCTGACCGCCTTGGTCACCAGCCCACCCAGTTCGTCGAGCGCGATCACGCCTGCCACCTCGCGCCCGTACGCCGCCGTACCGGAGGCGAGGAGGACTGGATTCTGGAACCGGAGTCCCGCTGCGTCTACCGCGAGGCGATCGCTCACGCCGTGCGCCCTTTCCGTCGCCCCGCACTCGGCGCGCGGCTGAGCGCCGGAACGAGAGCGACGTTCCGGGAGGCGAGTGTCACGGCTGCGAACTCCCGCCCGCCAGCCGCCGCTCGTAGTGCTCCAGATACTCCATGGCCGCATCCGCGATCGCATTGGCGATCTCGCGCTGGTGCACCGGAGTCTTCATGAAGGTGGCGTCGGCCGGGTTTGTACCGAACCCGATCTCCACGAGTACGGCGGGCATGTACGCGGTGGTCAGAACGAGGAAGCCCGCCTGCTTCACTCCACGACTCGGTCCCGGCTCGACCTTCCCGAGGCGTGCCTGAATGGTGGATGCGAGATCGCTCGACTCGCGCAGGTGTTCGTTCTGCGCCATGTCGTTGATGATGAAGCTGAGCGGGTCGCCGGTGGATGCCTCGGCGTCGGTCTCGAACCGGACCGCCTCGTTCTCCATCCGCTCCACGCGCTTGGCGTCCTCCGTCTTGGCCTCGGCGAGGAAGTACGTCTCGAAGCCGCGCGCGGCGCCTGGGTTCTTCCACCTCGGGTTCGCGGCATTGACGTGAACCGAGATGAACAGGTCGCCGCCCTTGTCGTTCGCGATTCTGCCGCGATCGTGGAGATCGATGAGCGTGTCGGAGTTGCGCGTCATGAGAACTTCGAGTCCGCGCTCGCGCAGCGCGGTGGCCAGACGACGCGAGACCTGGAGCGTGATGTCCTTCTCGCGAATCTTCCACTTCCGGCCGATGGGTCCCGACATTCCGGGATCCACGCCGCCATGCCCGGCGTCCACGACCACCAGCCGCTTCCGGCCGGATCGAGAGCGGGAGGAGGTCCCGGCCTCGAAGGAAGTAGTGGTGGATGGCTGATTCAGGACCGCCGAGCCGGGCTCCGTAACCGGGAGCGCCGGCGTCGCAGCGGCGATCTGGAGAGCGAGGAGGATAGCCGATGTCATACGATCACCTCCGCCTCGCGGCGCGAGCCATCTCGCGCTCGTCCTCGCGCTTCTTCTGATCGAAGCGCTTGTCGTGCAGCTTCTTCCCCTTCGCCAGCGCCAGCGACACCTTGGCCCTCCCTCTGCTGAAATGCATGTCGAGCGGCACGAGCGTGAGCCCCTGCCTTTCGACGGCCCCGATCAACTTGCGGATCTCACGAGCGTGGAGCAGGAGCTTGCGAGTGCGGGTAGGGTCGTGGTTGAACTGATTCCCCTGCTCGTACGGCGAGATATGCGCATTGACGAGGAACACCTCGCCTCCGCTCACTATCGCGTGTGCGTCGGTGATGTTCGCCTTTCCCGCGCGCAGCGACTTGATCTCGGTACCCGTGAGAACGATCCCCGCTTCCCAAGTGTCCAGGATGTGATAGTCGTGACGCGCTCGCTTGTTCCGCGCTATGATCTCGAGTTCGTCGTCTACTGCGCGAGGCATTGCGAGGCAGTCACGCCGGGCGTGGGAAAGGGTGCTGGGCGCGGGATTTCGAGAGAGCCAGGGCGCGCGTCGTCACACCTAGGACCGCTGCACGCCGGCAGGTGCAACATAGACAGCGCCGGCACGACAGGCAAACGCTCGACGCGTTGACTGGCGCGGCAGCGATCGGTTAATATTCTCGACTGCGCCGGACAGTTGTTCGGCCACGCTCGGGTGGTGAAACTGGTATACACGCAGCGCTCAGGACGCTGTGGCCGCGAGGCCGTGCGGGTTCGAGTCCCGCTCCGAGCACTACCTCTCCCCCGCTTCCGGCGCGAATTCCTCCGGCAGCTTCGGCACGCCAAAGCTGTTTCGCAGCGCCTCGTTGGCGGCGTCCAGATAACCTCCCAGAAGCTCCGACGCGTGCAGCACCACTTCGGTGGGGGGTGCATCGCGTCGGCCGGCGAACTCCAGCAGCGTGCGCCCGAGGTGCCACGCGGCACCCGCGCCATCTCTGTTGGCCAGCGCCTCGCCGTATGCGCGCAGCCTGTCGTTCAACTGGCGCTCCACCACGCGAAGCTTTCCGGCGGCGACTGCGGGATCCCGCGTCAGATATTCCGAGAGCGAGCGCGCGACGACGGATGCAGTCTGGTCGTCCAGCGCGTCCCTGCGCGCCGTGTGGAGGCCCAGCGCCCGCCGGGCGTAGCGGAGCTCCCAGCGCGCGTGGTCCACGTCACCGCCAGTGGCCTGCTCCGCCAGCCACCGAACATCCGCGTCGTCGGGTTCCGCCACGATGCTTGCCAGGAACTCTGCGGCCCTGGCGGCTCGCGAACGGTCAGTGACCCAGCGGCGCCAGATGCTCATCTGGCAGCCGGATCGGACCGCGTGAAGCCGCGGTCCGACGACGCGGAGTCGGTAAGCTCAAGCCTGCAGTACCGGCAGGCCCACACGCTCGCGCACGACCGGCTCGTCGTGAAGCAGGTCCGACAGGTGAACGCTTTCGAGAACGTCATCGATCCTGCTCTGCAGTAGAAGCCACACCGGTCGAATGCTGCACGTCTCCGATTTCGAGCAACGTTGGTCATCCACCGGATGCGACACGCAATGCAGGTCGAAGGTTGCAAGCTCGGTGGCGTTGATCACCTCGCGCACCGAGATCTCCGCGGGCGGACGAGAGAGCTGGTAACCGCCGCGCGCGCCACGAACACTGGTGACGATGTCCGCCCTGCGCAGACGAAGTAGTATCTGCTCCACGTAGTCGGTAGGCAGCCGTTCGCGATCCGCCATGTCACGCCCGGTGATCGGCCCTTCGCCCTGACGCTTGGCCAGGTGGAGAGCGCAGATCAGCCCGTACTCGGCCCAGGTGGTTATCCGCATGCGTGAAGGGTAGACCCTGAATGCCGTGAGGACAAGAGATCGGTCCGCTCGCTCACTTCGATGCCCCCGCTTCCGACTCCGCACCGGGTATGCCTATCTCCGTCATGCGGCGCAGGTCGAGCACCCGGTCGACTTCGTCGTCCGGTATCACGTGCTCGCGATGCACGAGATCGCGAATCAGCACGTTCTCCTTCACCGAGCGCTTGCTCAACTCAGCCGCGCGCGCGTAACCGATCGACGGAGCGAGTGCGGTGGAGAGCGCCGCCGAGCGTTCCACCCAGTACTCGCACTGGGCCACGTTGGCTTCGATTCCCTTGACGCACCTGTCCGAAAGCGAGATGGCCGCGTTGGTGAGGATCACCATCGACTGGAAAAGGTTCTGCGCGATGACCGGCATCATGACGTTCAGCTCGAGCTGACCGTGCTCGGCGGAGATCGTTATGCACGTGTCGTTGCCGATCACCTGGAAGCAGACCTGATTCACCATCTCGGCGATCGATGGATTGACCTTCCCCGGCATGATCGACGATCCCGGCTGCACGGCTGGAAGCAGAATCTCGTCGAGACCGGTGCGCGGTCCGGAGGCGAGAAGGCGCAGATCGCTCGCGATCTTGCTCAGGTCGACGGCCAGCGTGCGGAGCTGACCGCTGAACGCGGCCGCATCTCCCATGCTCTGCATGAGCTGGATTCTGTCATCGCCGGCGCGGAGCTCGAGTCCGGTGATGTCGCGCAGATTCTTCACGATCAGCTCGGGATACCGCGGCTCCACGTTGACGCCGGTACCCACCGCGCTGCCACCGATGCCGAGGTCTCGCAGATCATCCGCGGCGCGCTCGAGGCGCCGGATGTTGCGATCGATCGTGTGCCCGTATGCGCGGAACTCCTGGCCGAGCCGGATCGGCATCGCGTCCTGGAGATGCGTGCGCCCCGCCTTGATTACTCCGTCGAACTCCTCGCCCTTCCGGAGGAACGCATCGCGGAGCGACACGAACGCTTTCAGGAGCGGATCGAGGAGCGCGAGAGCGCCCAGCCGGATGGCGGTGGGTATCACGTCGTTCGTGGACTGGGCCATGTTGACGTGATCGTTCGGATGGATGGGCGAGTACTGGCCCCGCGGCTTCCCGAGAAGTTCGTTGGCGCGGTTCGCGAGCACCTCGTTCACGTTCATGTTGTGCGAGGTACCGGCGCCGGCCTGGTAGACGTCCACCACGAACTGATCGCGGTATGCGCCACCCAGTACTTCATCCGCGGCCGTAACTATTGCGTCTGCGAGAGCGGGATCGAGCCGACCGGTTTCCTTGTGCGTCAGCGCGGCCGAGCGCTTGATCCAGACTACGGCGGTAACGAACATCGGCGCCGGCCGAAGTCCGCTGATCGGAAAATTCTGCGTAGCCCGCACGGTCTGGACGCCGTAGAGCGCGCTCGCGGGTACCTCGAGCGGTCCGAGTGGATCCTTTTCCGTGCGCATCTGCTCCGACATCAGTTTGCCTCCATCCACTTTCGTGGTTCGTGGTGTTCCAGCGTTTCGTAGTGCCGCAGCCTTCAGTTCAATCCTGCCGCGCGGACATCCCCATCCGGAACCGGCGCGGTGAGCGGCACCGTCGGTACCTGCAGTTGCACTATCACGTCGAGCAGCACGTTCTGCTGCTGATCGAGCGTGGTATTCCAGCGAATCGCGCTCGCGGACTGTGCGGCATCGGGTGACGACTTCCACTCGCCGGCGACGATGTAGCTCGGGATCGAATACGAGCCGTCGTCACGCAACGAGCAGAACATGTACCGATTCGCTACGGGGTTCGCATTGTTCGAGTAAAGGAACTCGAGCTGCAGCGCGCCGTAGGTCGGGCCGGCCGGCGACCAGTGCAGATCGAGGCTTTCATCCGGATGACGCTCGACTGGAGTGAACGCCGGAGTCGCCAGAGTCTTGACCTTCTGGGTACGCGCCGGGAACCCACCGCTGTCGCCCGGAATCGTAACGGTAACGTCGGACCCCGGAGTGAAGGGGATCCTGCCGCCCTGCAGCACATAGTCCACCGAACCCGCCACGTTGAACACGGGAACGAGTTTACCGGTGGCCTTGTCCGTGGTGATGACGATGGAATCGCCAGCGTTCAGGTTATCGAGCTTGATGGGCTGAACATCGCCTGGCGGTCCTTCGTAGTCGAAGGCCGTACAGGTATCTCCCACGGAAGCGGTATTGGGAATGCTCGGCTGGATCGTGGCGCTGGGCTGGAAGAACGACCCCTGGACGTCGATCGTCGCGGTATCCCCCACGCCGAACTGGCTGATCGTGATGAATCCGAGCCGCTGATCTGTGGGCAGGTCGCTGGAAACGGTGCAGCCGGCCAAAACGATCGCGCTCGCGACGATCAGGCCAGGAAGCTTGTGCATGGGTTCTCCTCGGGTACGGTCAGCAGTGGTCGGGGCACGGCGGAAGATCGCTGCCCAGCGGGAAAGGCACGGAGCGCGATCGTACCCTTCGCCGATGAATCTGTTCGTTCGCGCGGCTCCGTGCCAGCGGTCCCGTCCCTCACGGGCGGGACGCGCGCGTTTCACTCTCGAGAATCAGGCATCAGCGCACGCGCGCACCGGTGGCTTGCCGGAACGCCGCGACGAGCGCCACGAATACCAGTACACACGCGATGCCGAGGGCGCCCACCGAAAGAAGGTGCCAGTGTGCGAACTCGGCTCGGACCGGATCGGTCATCGGTGTGGTATCAAGCGCCACGCCCAGGGAGCCGCGCAACAGCTCGATCCGAGGCGTCACCACGAACTGCGAGACGGCACAGAGGCCCGCCGCCACCAGCGCCGCCAAGAACCAGGTGAAGCGAGCCGCGTCCCACTCGAGGCGCGGCGCCGGAAGCGCCAGGAGAGCCGCGAGCCCCGCGAGCACCATACCGCCCACGAATATCGCCGGCAGCGTGGCACTCACGAGGTCCCCCGAGAGCGCACGCGTGGGAAGTACGGCGAACGCCGCCCGCGCGACTACCGCTCCGAAATACGCGGCTGCACCGAGCCATGCCGCGAGCGCCACCGCGGCGACGCCCGCCTGGGTCGCGCCAGGAGCAGGACGGCGCGGACTCACCTCGCCCCCGCGATACGCATGGTACCGTTCAGGAACGGGTTGGTTCTCCGCTCGTGACCGATCGTGGTGGCCGGACCGTGGCCAGGGTAGACTTTCACATCATCTCCCAGCGCGGCAATTCGCTCGAGTGAACGGACGAGCTCCGCTCCGTTCGCCAGCGGAAGATCGGTTCGGCCCACGGAGCCGGCGAAGAGACAGTCGCCGACGAACGCCACGCCATGCCCGTGGATCACGACGTGGCCGGGCTCGTGACCCGGTGTGTGCAGCACCTCGAAACGATGCTCCCCGAGTCTCAGGACATCCCCTTCCCGCAGCGAACCGGTCGCCGCGGGCGGCTGCTCTATCTCGAGGCCGAAGTAGCGTGCGTGCTCGGCCGCGGCGGAGTACACCGGCTCGCCCGCGGGGTGCACCAGGATCGGGACGCGATGCCGCCGCTCTATGCCGGCTATCGCGCCGACATGATCCATGTGCGAGTGGGTGAGCCAGATTGCATCGAGCTCCGCGCCGGTAGCATCCAGGGCGCCCAGAAGACGCTCCGGCTCGTCGCCCGGATCGATGAACACAGCACGGCGCGCGGCCTCGTCCACCACGAGGTAGCTGTTCTCCTGCAGCGGTCCCACCGGAATGGTGTGGATTCGGAGGGAGGAGCTGGCTTCCCGTCGCACCGGTTCGTTCATCAGGAGAGCGCTCCGTCGCTCGATACCGGCGCCTCCGCCGTCTCGATCACCGGCGGCTCGCCCACGCCGCGGTGCGCCAGCCAACGCTCCGCCTCGAGCGCCGCCATACATCCGGTACCAGCCGCGGTGATGGCCTGCCGGTAGTAGTCATCCATCACATCACCAGCCGCGAACACCCCCGGAACGCTGGTGATGGTTCGCCATGGCTCCGGAAGCCTGATGTAGCCGTGCGGTGTGAGATCGAGCTGGCCACCGAGAAAGGCGGTATTCGGAGTGTGGCCGATCGCGACGAACAATCCGCCGAGCTCGAGATCGCTCCGTTCGCCGGTGAGAGTATCCTCGACCCGAACTCCGCTGATCGAGTCGTATCCCAGCACTTCCACCACCTTGCTGTTCCAGCGGACGCGAATCTTCGGATGCGCGAGTACCCTGTCGGCCATCACCTTCGATGCGCGGAAGGCATCGCGACGGTGAATGATGACAACTTCCTTCGCGAACTTCGTGGTGTAGAGCGCCTCTTCCATCGCGCTGTCACCTCCGCCCACCACGCCGAGCACCTGATTGCGGTAGACGGGGAGCGCCGCATCGCACACTGCACATGCGGAAACGCCGCCGCCGGTCTGTGCCAGGCGCTCCTCGTTCGGCACCTCCAGCCATCGCGCGTTGGCACCGGTTGCGACGATGACTGCCAGCGCCTCGACTTCCTCGCTCTGCGTCGGCTTCAGGCGGAACGGAGGGCCGGAGAAGTCGACACGCTCGATGGCCTCGCTGAGAACGCGAGTACCGAAGCGGAGCGCCTGCTCGCGCATCTTGTCCACGAGCTCCGGCCCGGTGATCCCTTCCGGAAAGCCAGGGAAGTTTTCGACTTCCGTGGTGGTCATGAGCTGCCCCCCCGGAACGGCCGTGCCTACCGGCTCTCCCTCTATCACGAGCGGATCCAGGTTGGCGCGCGCAGCGTACACGGCAGCGGTCCAGGCGGCCGGGCCGGAGCCGATGATGGCGAGGGTCTCTCTTCTGCGCTCTGTCATTGGAGTGCCATGTTCGGGTTCGTGCTCGCGCTGGTCGCCCCGCTCGATGCCTGACCGGTGACCGTGCGCACCGGCGCGCTCGGCGCCGCGCCACGGAAAGATAAGCGACCGGGCTGCGGTGAAGGTTCCGCCCTCAGCGGATGTGACGCCCCCCGTCCACCACGAGCGTTTCACCGGTGACGTAGTCGGCGTCGAGGAGGTAGAGCAGCGCTCGGGCGACATCATCGGGCGATCCGAGACGCCGGAGCGGCGTGGTGCGCTCGAGGTGCTCCGCATCCTCGCGACTCCAGTGCTCCGGAAGAAGTACCGCGCCCGGCGCAATAGCGTTGACGCGAATATCGGGCGCCAGCACTCGAGCCAGCGAGTCGCTCATGTGGATCACCCCCGCCTTCGAAATCCCGTGAGGGATGTAGCCCGGCCAGCTCTCCAGCCCGGCGAGGTCCGCGATGTTCACGATCGCTCCACGCGAGCCGTCCGGGGCCGGCGCGCCCCTGCGCATCACCTGCGCCGCGGCGCGCGCACAGAAGAAAGGCGCCCGGAGGTTCAGATGCATCGTGCGGTCCCAGTCAGCCGGCGTGACGTCCTCGAGCGGCTGCCGCACCATGATGGCCGCGGAGTTCACCAGCACGTTCAGTGCTCCGAAGTGCGCGGCCACATCGTTGACCAGCCGCTCGGGGGCGGCAGCGTCGGCCAGGTCGGCCTGCACGGTCCACGCCTCGGTTCCACTCACAGCTTCCGCTTCGCGCGCCGTGGAGCGCGCGTCGTCTGCGGAGGCGTGGTAGTGAATCGCCAGGCGCATCCCGCGCCGTGCCAGTGCGAGCGCGAGTGCACGACCCACCCGATGCGCCGCGCCCGTGACCAGCGCGACCTTTCCTTCCAGCTCCACGCTACTCGGTGACCGCTGCGATCACTTCGGCCGGCGGCGGCGCACCGCGTACGGCGAACGCGATCCGGCCGTCGCGATCGATGCCGTACACGGTGCGCTGGATCCCCAGTCCACCAAGCTTCATCGCGTTGTACGCCCGGGCGATGGATCTATCGGCGTCGCTCAGTAGCGGAAAGCCGAATTCCATCTTCGCCGCGTACTTCGCGTGCGTGGCGACGCTGCCGGGATTCACTCCGATGGGCTGCACACCCGCCTCCGCGAACCGGCTCGTGTCGTCGCGCACGGCGGAGAGCTGCCGGTTGCATCCAGGGGTATTGTCGGCCGGGTAGAAGAAGAGCGCCACCGGTCCCTTTTTCAGCAGCTCCTCGAGCGAAATCGTACTGCCGTCGTTCGCCACCGCGGAGAACTTCGGCGCGTCGCTGCCGATTTTCAGCAGATCACTCATGCGACTCTCTCCCGCTCCCTGCGCTCGCGCAGGAATGCATCCTGAGTTTCGAGCCAAGTACGTGGAACCTTCATGCACCCGATGGTACGCGTGCCTTCCGATGCTCCGTGCCAGTCGGAGCCGCCGCTCGCGAGGAGCCCGAGATGCTCCGCGAGCGCTCCGATACGCGCGATGTCCTCCGCCGAGTGGCTGGGGTGCCGAACCTCGACGCCATCCAGGCCGACCTCGCGCAGCGCCTCGAGACGCGCGCGCGTCGCCTGAGCGCCGGGGTGCGCGAGCACCGCTATGCCACCCGCCTCGTGTACGAGCGCGATGGCGTCGCGCACTGGAAGGTGATCCTTGTCGACGTAAGCCGGTCTGCCAAATCCAAGCCAGCGGTCGAAGGCTTCCCGCTGGTCGCGCGCGCGAGCGAGCGATACGATTGCGCGAGCGATGTGGGGCCGGCCGATCGCACCCTGCCCGGCATACTCGAGTACCCCCTCCATGGTAACCGGTACTCCGAGCTCCTGGAGCCGCTGCACGATCCGCTCCGCGCGCGTGCGACGGCCCTCGCGAAATCCGGCGAGGCGCGACTCCATGACTTCGAAGCGCGAGATGTGCAGCCCGAGCATGTGCACCTCTCCGCGGTCGTGCGCGCTCAGCTCGACGCCCGGTACGACGCGCACACCCACTGTTTCACCCGCCTCCGTCGCCGCCGGAACGCCCGCGAGCGTATCGTGATCGGTGAGCGCGATCGCATCGAGCTGCGCTCGCGCGGCGGCCTGCACCACTTCCGCGGCCGGCAGCGAGCCGTCCGATGCGGTGGAGTGCATGTGCAGGTCCACCAGGCCGCCCTCCGCTGACCGCGCCTCGCGCGCGGCGGTGCTCACGGCAGGTAGCCCGCCTCCGGCGATGTCGCGCTCGGCTGCGACTGGCTGAGCAGCCGAGCGAGGTCGGCGTCCGTGAGCTCGGCGAGCGACTGGTCGCGCCAGCGCGACCCCTGCGGCGAGTAGCGCGTCACGCGCAGTTCGCGCTCCGCTCCCTCTCCCGACACGAAGAAGAGCGCGAACTCATCGTGATCGTACTGAGTGACACGGCCGGCCGGCATTACCCGCCACTCGCGGCCCGAGATGTTGATGGTGCGATAGGGCATCAGTCCAGCTCCACTTCCTGGTAGATGCGCGACGCGTCAACGAGCGACTCCGGCGCCTCCTGCAGCGCCTTCGCCAGCACGGCGGGGTCTTCCGCCTCTATGAACTCGATGAACGCACCGGCGAGATCGGTCTCCTCGAAGACCTGAAACCGGCAATTCGCGCCCTGATAGTACGCTCTCCGGGCGCGCAGCTTCGTCATGTACTTCTTCCGTTCCGACAGCGGAACTATGGATCGCTGAATCGTCAGCGAACGCGATGGTTTCATATGCCGGCGTCGGGGAAGGTCTCGATGGATTTCTTGACGTGCGCGAGGAACTGGTCGGCCACCGCTCCATCGATGATCCTGTGATCGAAGGAGATCGAGAAGTAGGCGCACGTCCTGATAGCTATGGTGTCCTCGCCGTCCGCGCCCGTGATCACCTTGGGCCGCTTCTCGATGGCTCCGACGCCGAGGATCGCCACCTGCGGCTGGCTGATGATCGGTGTACCCATGAGCGATCCGAACACGCCGGGGTTCGTGATCGTGAACGTGCCGCCCTGCACTTCCGACGGGTCCAGCTTCTTCGCGCGTGCGCGCGCAGCCAGATCGTTCAACGCGCGGGTGATTCCCGTGAGCGAGAGGTCGTCGGCGTTCTTCACCACGGGCACGATGAGCCCCCAATCGAGCGCTACGGCCACTCCGATGTTGAATTGCTTGCGATAGATGACGCTGCTGCCGCTCACCGAGCTGTTCATCACCGGGTACGCCTTCAGCCCATCCACGACCGCCTTGATGATGAACGGCATGTACGTGAGCTTCTGCCCTGAGCGCTGCAGGAACTCGGCGCGGTGCGCGTTGCGGATGCGCGCGACGCGCGTGAAGTCGATCTCCATGAACGAAGTCACGTGCGCCGAAGTGCGCCGCGAGAGCACCATGTGCTCCATGATGCGCTGGCGCATGACCGACATCGGTTCCACGACGTCGCCGGGCCACGCTTCCGGCTGCGGGAGCTGGTGCTCCTGTGCCGGTGTCGATGGCCGCGTCGCGCCAGCCGCGACACCTGGCGCGACGGCTGGCACCGCGGCTCCCGCCGCCGGCGCAGTGCCTGCCTCGATCGCCGCCATGATGTCGCGCTTCGTCACTCGACCCGCCACTCCGGAGCCGGCCATCGACGTGATATCGATGCCGTGATCCGCGGCGATCTTCCGCACGAGGGGGGAGCTCTTCGTTCTGACGCGCGATTCGAAAGTCGCGCCGTTGCCGCCATCCCGCGGAGCGGATACACCCGCCGCTGCCGCAGTCGCAGCACTTGCGGCTGGAGGAGCGCTCGCAGCGGGAGGCGAAGCCGGCGCTCCCCCCCCCGCCCCGCCAGCGGCGCTCGCCGCAGCCGGCGCAGGCGCGGATGGCGCGGCCGCGATCGCGGCGCCCTTTTCGGTCTCCAGACGCGCTACCACTGTCTGCACCGGAACCGTCTCGCCTTCCTGTACGAGGATCTCGGCCAGAACTCCGGCTGCGGACGCCGGTATCTCGGCGTCCACCTTGTCGGTGGAGATCTCGAAGATCGGCTCGTCACGCTTCACCTCGTCGCCGACCTTCTTGAGCCAGCGCGAAAGCGTGCCTTCGGCGATCGACTCGCCCATCTGCGGCATGATGACGTCTATTCGTGCCACTGGATCAGCTCCTCTCTGAGTTACGTGCTGGCGGCGGAGTCCGCAGCAACCGCCAGAGTACCACACTCGGCAGAAGAACGAGTCCCGTCAATCCGCCAACCAACAGATACACGCCGGTATGGCAGGCCGGGAGTCCGTCCAGCGGCGTACATGCCGTGACGGACTCGACCAGCCGACCGAGGGCTACAGCGATCATCCCGCCTCCGAAGAAGCCCGGGATCGCCATGAGACAACCTATTCCGGCGTAGCGGGCGCGACTTCCTCGATTGCGCGCGTCGCCGCCTCCGGTTCGTGCCGCTTCCGCCACTCGTCAATACGCCGCCAGCCGGCGCGCTACCTGAACGATGTCCGGCGTTTGCGGAAGGACATAGTCCTCCAGCGGCGGCGAGTACGGCAGCGGCACATCCGCGGCCGTCACGCGCAGAATCGGCGCATCCAGCCACTCGAAGGCGTTCTCGTTTATCCGCGCAGTCACCTCGCCCGCCACGCCACCCGTGCGAGTGTCCTCGTGGACGATCATCACCCGGTTGGTCTTCTTCACCGTCGCAATGATCGCCTCATCGTCGAGCGGAGCGAGCGATCTGAGGTCGATGACTTCCACGGACAGCCCATCTTCCTTCTCGAGCTGCTCGGCGGCCTCCAGCGACTTCCAGACGGTGGCAGCGTACGTGATGATGGAAAGGTCCTTCCCCTCCCGCGCGGTGCGCGCCTTTCCGATCGGCACGACGATATCCTCGCCCTCGGGAATATCTTCCTTGATGCGCCGGTAGAGATACTTGTGCTCGAAGTAGAGCACGGGATCGTCGTCGCGGATCGCGGCCTTGAGAAGTCCCTTCGCATCGCGCGCCGTGGCCGGGTAGACGATCTTCAGTCCCGGCGTGTGCAGGAAAGCGGCTTCCGGATTCTGCGAATGGAACGGGCCGCCACGCACGTAGCCCCCACTCGGACCGCGAACCACGAGCGGGCACGGGAGGAAAGCGCGATAGCGCGACGTGGCCACGTAGTTCGTGAGGATGTCGTACGCGCACGAGATGAAGTCGATGAACTGCATCTCGCACACCGGGCGCATCCCCATGTGCGCCGCGCCGGCCGCCGCGCCCACTATCGCCGCCTCGGAGATCGGCGTGTCGATCACGCGCCCCTCGCCGAACGCGGCGAGGAGCCCATCGGTGACCTTGAACGCGCCGCCGTACGCACCGATATCCTCGCCCATGACGAAGACGTTCTCGTCGCGCTCCATCTCTTCGTGGAGCGCCTGCTTGATCCCTTCCAGGTAAGTGATCTCAGCCATCGTAGGTCCCCCACCCGGCGGCACGTTCGTTCTTCTCCACGGCGCTGCCTACTCCCCTTCTGAACCAGAGTGGCTCCACGCGCTCGGGTACCGCGTACACACCTTCGAGCGCATCCGTGGGCTCCGGCATCGGTGACTGGTCCGCCAGGTCAGTGGCCGCGTCGATCTCCTGTTGCACGCGGGCGTCGATCGCCTCGAGCTCCTCGCGCTTCACGCCCACATCATCCAGCAGCACCGAGATGTAGCGGTCGAGCGGATCGTTGTTCTTCTCCCACCACTCTATCTCGCCTGCCGGGACGTACGACTGATTGTCGTGCTCCGCGTGGCCCTTCCTGCGATAGGTGACCAGCTCGATCAGCGTGACGCCTTCACCGCGCCGAGCGCGATCGACCGCCTCCTTCGTCACATCGTAAACCGCCAGCACGTCGTTGCCGTCTGCGCGCACACCGGGGATGCCGTACGCGAATGCCTTGTCCTTGAACTCCTTGACCGCGCTCTGGCGGTCCGTAGGAGTGGAGTAGGCGTAGCCATTGTTCTCCACGATCACCACGAGCGGACAGCGCTGCACGGCGGCGAGATTGATACCCTCGTGGAAAGCGCCGGTGGAAGTCGCGCCGTCGCCCACGTACACGAGGCCGACACGCTTCTCCCCACGCAGCTTGAAGCTGAGAGTCACGCCCGCCATCACCGGGACCATGTCGCCCAGGTGCGAGATCTGCCCGATGAACCCCCGCTCCAGATCGCCGAAGTGGATGTTGAGCTCACGGCCGCGCGTGGGCGAGTCGCCCTTCGCCATGTACTGGCGAATGATCTCTAGCGGCTCCGCACCCTGCACGAGCATCGAGCCGAGGTTGCGAATGAGCGGCGAGAGGAAATCACCACTGG
Source organism: Gemmatimonas aurantiaca (assembly GCA_044463985.1). Classification (GTDB taxonomy): domain Bacteria; phylum Gemmatimonadota; class Gemmatimonadetes; order Gemmatimonadales; family Gemmatimonadaceae; genus JADGGM01. Next base: position 15,650 of record JBIQLU010000077.1, read on the forward strand.
CCCGGTCGAGCGCGTAGGCGCTGCCGACCGCGTCGGCCTCCTGGCCCAGCGACCGGAAAAGTCCACCTACGACCTTGGTCTGCCTGTACAGGTTGACCAGACGCTCCTCGAGCGAGCGTGTAAGCCGCATGAAGTAATACAGCTCGAGCTTCTGCTCGCGCGTGAGCCGACTTGATGGAGGTTGTTCGGGCTCGCGAGTGCGCTCGCGCGCGGCTGGCCGCGCGCGAGTCGAAGTACGGGAAGCCATCAGTACGCCGCCGTGAGTTGGTGTCTGGGATCGGCGACGCGATGAACTCTCACGAAATAACGCTTCACGTTGCGGTCGAGCCGGCTCTCACCGACCTGGTCCGTGACCGCCTCGATGAAGGTATAGTGTCCGCCCTCCGGCCACGCCTCGAGCGTCACGCTTCCCAGTTCCCCTGAGAAGGTGCGTGTGCTCTCGGGCGCCGCCCGTGCGGAAAGTCCTATCGTCGGAAAGAATTCGTCCGCGATCGCCAGCGCCTCTTCGGGGCGCAGGTGAGTGCGATGGAAGTGTCGCATTATGAATCTCGAGGAGAAGCCGGCCGCTCGCCGAGGACTTCCTGCATCCAGTCCACCTGCTCGAGCTGCTGGGTAGAATCTCGCCGGAAGCGAAGGCCGAGCGCCCAGTTCCCGGAGACGATGAAGTTGAGCGTAGCGTAATAGGTGCCGAGTTCATCGCCGGGAACGAAGCTGTCCCAGGTGCTCGCGCCATCTTCGGTGTTCGCGTAGATGATTCCCTGCCCGCCCTCGATCGGCTGGCCGGAGTCCTTGTCGCGAACCACTATCTTGTAGCGCGCCGCCTCCCGTGCATACGGAGGAGACGGCACGCTGGAAATCCGCATCGAGTAATGATCGGTGAAAGCCGGCATGGTGCCCGGCTCCCGCCCTCCGCCCGCGCACGCAGCAAGTGCGATGAGCGCGATCGACAGCAGAGCCAGGCGTACCATGCGCGGTTTGACCGTCATGACTGATAATACTCCATTCCGAGGTGGGTGATCTGCTCCTCGCCCATCAGATGGCGCAGCGTGTTCTTGAACTTGGTCTGCTGAATGAACAGATCGTGCTCGGGCTGCAGACCCGGGGCCGCCATGGGGCTCTTGAAGAAGAACGAGAGCCACTCCTGGATCCCCTTGAGCCCGGCGCGCTGCGCGAAGTCCATGAACAGCGCGAGGTCGAGCACCAGCGGAGCGGCGAGGATGGAGTCGCGGCAGAGGAAGTTGACCTTGATCTGCATCGGGTAGCCCATCCATCCCCGGATGTCGATGTTGTCCCAGCCTTCCTTGTTGTCTCCCCGCGGCGGGTAGTAGTTGATCCGCACGACGTGGGAGAAATCCTTGTAGAGCATGGGATACTGCTCGGGCTGCAGTATGGTGTGCAGCACGCTGAGCTTCGACTCTTCCTTCGTCTTGAACGATGCCGGGTCGTCCAGCACCTCGCCATCACGGTTGCCGAGGATGTTGGTGGAGTACCAGCCGTCGAGTCCGAGCATGCGCGCCTTGAGTCCTGGCGCGATTACCGTCTTCATCCACGTCTGGCCGGTCTTGAAGTCCTTGCCAGCGGTGGGGACTCCGCGCTCGTTGGCGAGCTGGATGAGCGCCGGCGTATCGACCGCGAGGTTCGGAGCGCCGTTCGCGTACGGCACGCCTTCCATGATCGCCGCATATGCATAGAGCATGGCGGGCGAGATGGCGTCGTCGTTCCGCTCCATCGCCTTCTCGAACTGCTCGACCGTGGCGTGCTGCGGACCGGGCTTGATGAAGATCTCGGTGGAGCCGCACCAGACGGCGACGACGCGGTCGAGCTTGTTCTCCGACTTGAAGTTGCGGATGTCGTCGCGGAGCTGCTCGGCGAGATCGCGCTTGGTCTTCCCCTGCTTCACGTTCGTGCCGTGAATGCGCGTGACGTACTTGTTGTCGAACACCGCCGGCATCGGCACGATCGCCTTCAGGAAGTCGGCGATGGGCTCGATGTTGCGTTCCTCGAGCACTCCCGCCTTGCGCACCGCCGTGAGTGCGTCGTCGGGGATCGGGTCCCAGCCTCCGAATACGAGATCGTCCAGCGAGGCGAGCGGGGCGAAATCCTTGATGAGCGGCGAGCGCTTGTCCGTGCGCTTCCCCAGCCTGATGGTGGCGAGCTGCGAGAGCGAGCCGATCGGTTCTGCGAGACCACGGCGCACGCTCTCGGTGCCCGCGATGAACGTGGTGGCCACGGCACCGAGGCCGGGCGTGAGCACACCGAGGCGACCCTTGGCTGGTGCTGGCGCACCCGGTCGCGAAGCAGGCCGATCGTCGGCCGCGCTGGAACCCTGCACGAA
>JBIQLU010000078.1:0-17978 GCA_044463985.1 Gemmatimonas aurantiaca
TGGCCATCGCAACCACCTCCAGTGAGGTGTTGCGACGACCGGTTGAATTCACCCTGATTCCAAGAGTGAGTATGATGCCGGCTGCGGTACTGGTGTGGTAGAGAGCACGGTGCCATCATCTTGGTAGTCGATGTCGAGATACGGCGTGTCTATCACGTTGCGAGAGTCTGCGGAGGGGTTCGTGCCCACCGAATATCACCGGGGAGTCATGTCGGACGACGCTGCGCGAACAGCAGCGAGAGCCGCACTCATTGCCCTTCGTGGGTGTTCAGTGCGCTCGAGTGACGCGCTCGCGGGCTATTGTATCATCTTGCCGAATCCGACACCTCTTCCTATCGAGGCTGGTATCGATGCGCTCACGACGATGCCGAAGCCGCTGTCCTGTGTAGCGTTCGAAACGATGCGCGTGCTCGCGGTGGCGGTCTGGATGAATCCGGGAGAGCGCAGAGTGTACGTGAGAGACAGAAGATACGAGCTGGCGCAGATCCGGAGTCACTACGGCGGACCGGATACACGATTGCTCGTTCGGGGTGGTGGGGATGAAGTCCTCTTGCCCCCGTCGGCCCTGGAGGAGTGGTACCTAGGCTACGACCTGATGCTTACCAACAGCGTGACCGACAAGCCGAATGCATCGGCGCGAGCACGGGGGGCAGATGCCGTTACTGTGTTCGAACCGCCTGAAGTCGGCGGAATTCACGGCCGACCAAAGTGAACTGGCCTGGGTTCGGCTCTCCTGCTCCTCGGGATGACGATCACCACATTCGGGATTCGTCACATTCGACGAGTGGAGCTCACAGCCTGGCGAGCTGTAAGCGGGTACGGCGACCCGGCTGGAGAACCAGGATGGCAGTAACTCCGGGAAGCCGGCCGAGGGTGCAAGGTGCCGGGTCCGTCCCGACGCTGACACAGCCGGCCACCCCATGCCTCACCCGGACGGAATTCGGGCGTCGCCGCATCAGCCACCATCCGAGAGTGCTCCTGCTTTTCTCCATCGCGGTACTGGCCACCGGCTGCACTCAGCCCGGCATCGTCGTAACGAGCACTCGTGTCGATCTCGGCCCGCGTTGGCTTCGGCTCACGCCACAGGAGCCACTCGAAGCGCCCGGGCCGCGCAACGAGCTCTGCCTTCATATACCCAAGACGTACTCCCTCGAGAGCACGACATCGTTTCCACCGAACGTACATGGCGTACGTGCTCCCGACGGCACGTGGATCATGGTGCGCGCCGTGATGATCACGCCTACTGGGCGCCGCGACGAGCTCCCACAGAATGGCTATACCTTCTCGGGCTGGCAAGCGATCTGCTTCGGGACACGATCTGCAGTCGATCCCCATCGCGCATACGCGGGCGTCGAGCTATGGGCGAGTCGCCACCTTGCCGTGGATGCGGTGACGTGGGACTCTGGCGAGCGACGCCCTTTCCTCTGACTTATTACAGTGCATTCCCTGCGGTCCGGCCGCTCAACAACGTTGGGGTAGCGAGCACCTGCAAAAGGGGTCGACGAGCTACTACGATCGCGGACCGATTGGGCTTGGGCAGTATCTCTCCATCGCTACACCCGACATCTGGCAGCTCGCCGGGGCAGGATCAAGGCGGCGGTGGGAGGCGAAAGTGCTGCGTACGACAGCACGCTCGCCGAGTAGGTGTGAGTCTCCGACGAACTCGACACGGTTCAAACGTTTCCCTGAGAAACCTTGCCTAGCTCTCGAATCATGACCGTTAACTAGATCGGCACGGGGCGTGTGCTACCTTGCCCAGCCGCCGCGCTCTACCATGGCTGAGGGTAACGAGTTCCGGCTCACGCCTGGCCAGCGCGAACGACTTCGGCCGGACGTAGACCCGACCGCATTGGAGCGTTTCCTCGCCGCTCTGCCGGATGAGGCGCGAGTGAAGATCATCGATTGCTTCCTCAGGAGTAACGTGGAGGACGGGACAGGCTGGCCGGGGCTCGAGCTCACGGGCCCGCCCGAGCTGGAGCGGTTGTTCGCTGCCGTTTGGAAGTCCGTACGTTAGGGCCAGCACCGCCCGTCGTCAGATGCGGTGGAAGTAGTCCGAACCGAGGGGGTCAGGTACCTGATGTAGAGGGATCGTGAGCGTTGCTCACGATCCCTCTACATCAGGTACCTGACCCCCTCGACCGGGTACCTGACCCCCTCGCTCTACACGAAGTACTTGACCACTACGGGGAGCAGCGACGGATGCCGCGCAAGCGCGGTTGCGAAGATCCGTCCAAGCGTCCGCTTCTCTTCGGGAATCCGATTCACCGACGCCGCGAGCTGGTCGAAGAAGCGATCGTCGAACTTGCCGAGTGCGTCCTTGAGCTTGTGGAAGCGGACGTGGTCGTCGCCGAGCAGGGCCATCCACCCGTCGTGGTAGCGTTGCAGGCGCGACGCGCTCGTGTCGCCGGCCGCGAGGGCGGCTGTGGCGACTTCGGCGGCGAGGCGGCCGGCCTTCATCGCGTTCACGATCCCGCCGCCCGAGAGCGGGTTCACCATGTGCGCGGCGTCGCCGCATAGCAGGACGCCGTCCGCGACGGTGCGCTTCACGGTCGGATGCACGATCACACCGCCCACCGTATAGCCCAGCCGCACGCCGGTGGGAAAGTAGTTCGACATGTAACGATCGAGGTAGCGCCGGGCGGTCACACCCGGAGTGGCGCGGAGCGCCACGATGCCCAGCCCCACGTTTGCGACGCCAACGTCCTTCGGGAAGATCCAGGCATAGCCGCCAGGCGCGATCTCCTCGCCGAAGTGGAGGTAGATCGCGTCGGGATCGAAGCCGATCCCCGCGACCACGTACTGCGCGCAACTCTCCATGTCGCGTGACGGGACCCGCGTGTCGAGTCCCGCCCAGCGCCCGACCATCCCGTCCACGCCGTCGGCGCCGATCACCAGGCGCGCCGCGATGGTCCCCTCGCCATCCGGGCCGCGCACGGCGACGTTCCACCCGCCGTTGGCCGGGCTCATCCCCGTGGCCTCGGTGCCGATGAGAAGTTCGGCGCCCGCGCGGCCCGCCTCCGCAGCCAGCGCCGGTTCGAAGCGAGTGCGATCGAGGATGTAGCCGACGTCCCCCTCTGCCACGCGTACCTCGGTGCCGTTCGGGGAACGGAAGATCACGCGCGTGATGCGACGGGAGATCCACGACGCACCGACCGGATCGATGAACTCGGAGACGCCTGCGCTCCCCACTCCCTCGCCGCAGCGCACGGGAGCGCCGATCGCTCGATCTCGCTCTATGAGCAGCACGTCGAGGCCCGGGTTTCGCGAGGCGAGCTCGCGCGCCGCCACGAGTCCGCCCGGACCACCTCCGACCACCAGCACGTCGCAGCGGATCGCGGTCATCGAGCGGCAGGCGAGGGAAGATCGTCGGCGGCAGCGGTACCGGCGCCCGGTCGCACGACCATCGACAGCGCACCCACCGGACAGGGGGCGACGCACTTCCGACACCCCGTGCAGGTTGAGTCGTCTATGAACAGACCCTCTCGCCGCATTCCGATCGCGGCGGGAGGACAGAGCGGCAGGCACAAGCCGCACGCATCGCAGAGCCGCGCATCCACCACGGCGATCTCGGGAAGGTGAGAGCTCTTCATGCGCGCGACGATACCTGTTGCCACCGTGATGCGTCAAGTGAGTGCCTTGTCGCAGCATCGCCTCACGGCTACCTTAAACCGCGTTCGCCCGACCAACGTGAATTCCTGCCGACCGCGTTCCGCTCGGAACACGACACCGAAATCCTGATGCGCTGGCCCTTGTTCAAAGCGGGGACTTTTTTCCCCGCCAACGCGATCGCTGTAGACCTTGGTACGGCGAACACGCTCATCTACGTAAAGGGCGAGGGCATCGTGCTGAACGAGCCCTCGGTGGTCGCCATCGACCGCGCAACCGGGAAGATCAAGGGCGTCGGCCTCGAGGCGAAGCGCATGCTCGGCCGCACGCCAGAAGGGATTCTCGCGGTGCGCCCCATGAAGGACGGCGTCATCGCGGACTTCGATGTCACCGAGAAGATGCTCCGCTATTTTCTCACGCTGATCATCGAGAACCACATCTTCAAGGTGAAGCCGCGCGTCATCGTCTGCGTCCCCTCCGGCATCACCGAGGTGGAGAAGCGCGCCGTGCGCGATTCGGCGCTCGGCGCCGGCGCGAAGGAAGTGTTCATGGCGGCGGAGCCGATGGCGGCGGCGATCGGCGTGGGACTCCCGGTCGAGACTCCCACCGGCAACATGGTCATCGACATCGGCGGCGGCACCACCGAGATCGCGGTGATCGCGCTCTCCGGGATCGTGAGCGACACCTCCATCCGGACCGGCGGCGACGAACTGGACACGGCGATCGTTCAGTTCATGCGCAAGAACTACAATCTGCTCATCGGCGATCCCACGGCCGAGCAGATCAAGCTCACCATCGGATCGGCGGCACCCGTGGGTGAGGAGCGCGAGATGGAGGTCAAGGGTCGCGATCTCGTCTCGGGTATCCCGAAGACGGTGCGCGTCCACTCGAGCGAGATACGCGAGGCGATCCAGGAACCGATCCAGCAGATCGTGGACGCGGTGCGGCGCGCGCTCGAGATCACGCCGCCCGAGCTCGCGAGCGACATCGTGGACCGCGGCATTGTCATGACCGGCGGCGGCGCGCTGATCCGCGGGCTCGACCTCCTGATCAGCCAGGAAACGAACCTCCCGATCCATGTGGACGAAGATCCGCTCACCTGCGTGGTGCGCGGAACCGGCCGCATCCTGGACGACGAGGAAAAGTACTGGTCGGTGCTCACGTCCTGAGGTCGCGGTGGCCAGCGTCGCCCGGACCTACGGTCGTCGGGACACGATTCTTCTCGCCGCGTGCGTAGTTCTTTCGTTGATTGCGCTCTTCCTCCCCGAGCGCATGCGCGACCCTCTGGCAACCTCGCTTCGCCGCACGATACTCGCTCCGCTCGTGTCGCTCCAGAGCGATGCGGAACTCAGCCGCCGTGCCTGGGCGACGCGTGAGGAGCGCGTAGCTGCGCGCGACAGCGTCGCTCTCAGAGCGATTTCGGTGGACGCACTCGAAGCGGAAAACTCGCGGCTGCGGAATCTCCTGACGCTCGGTGCACGCCTGCGCTGGGGATTCGTACCCGCTGAAGTACTCTCGGGACGCGGTGTCGGCGAGCAGTACACGGTGCCGCTCTCCGCCGGATCGCGCTCGGGAGTGCGCGAGTTCAGCCCGGTAGTGGCGCCGGAGGGACTCGTCGGCGTCGTGAAGACCGCGGATCCGACGATGAGCATCGCGATCATCTGGTCGCACCCCGATTTCCGGGTGAGCGCGATGGCGGCGGACGGGAGCGCGTTCGGCATCGTCGCCGCGCACCTGGGCGACGGCCCCGAACGTTATCTCCTCGAGATGCGCGGCGTCCCTGTGCGCGGCACGATCGCACCCGGCACCGAGATCGTCACGTCGGGACTGGGCGGGACCTTCCCGCGCGGGATTCCGATCGGAATCGTGATGGGCGAGGCGCAGACCTCCGAACTGTGGGCGCGCACGTATCTCCTTCGTCCGGCGGTTCTCCCTTCCGCCATCTCCGCGGTGATGGTTCTGACACCTGCGCGGGCGGATTCGGGCGTCGCTGGAGTGTGGCAGACGGGGCAGGGCATGAATGGCGCGACGCGCGCAATCGTCGAGGCGGGCGACTCGCTGGGCCGCGCCGCTGCGCTCCGCCTGCGGGCCATGGCGGCGGACTCGCTCGCGCGCCTCCGTCCCGCAGTCGACACCACGGATTCGCTGGGCGCTCGCCCAGGAGCGGACACTCTGCGATGAGACCCATCGATCTGGCTCGCACACTCATCGCCTTCGTGGTGCTGGTGCTTCTGCACTTCACACTGCGCCCGCTCCTGGGTTGGCGCGTCGGCCCCGACTTTCTGATAATCGCTCTCCTTCTGGTCGCGATCAGAATACGACCAGGCGCCGCGGCGGTGCTCGGTCTCTTCATGGGCGTCGTGGCGGACTCCATCGAGCTGCACGCATTCGGCGCCGGGGCGCTGGCCATGTGCTGCGTCGGCTTTGCGGCGTCGTGGCTCAAGGCGGTGTTCTTCGCCGACGACATGTTCCTGAACGCGTTCTTCTTCTTCTCGGGGAAGTGGGCGTTCGACACGATCTTCATCCTCGCCGAGCATCGGGTGGGTGGCGTGGAGCTGCTCCGCGAGCTCCTGGTCTGGTCGCCGATCACCGCCGTGGTGACGGCGCTGTGGGGACTTCTCACGCTCCTCATCCTCCGGCCCATCCTGCGGCCCTCCCACACGTGAGCTTCCACCCCAACGACCTGGCCCGACGCGCTCGCGTCGCCTCGTGGGGACTCACCGCGCTCTTCGGCCTGCTCCTCAGCGCCTTCTTCCGCGCGCAGATCGTGGAGAACTCGCGCTACACGCTGCAGTCAGAGGAGAATCGGCTGCGCGAGGTGCCGCTCCCGGCGCCGCGCGGCGTGATCTACGGCCGTGACGGCCGGGTGATCGCCGAGAACGTGCCAGGCTATTCGGTTTCGCTGCTGAGCCAGAGCTCCGATTCGCTGCGCGCCACGCTGCAGCGGCTCGCGAAGATCATCCCGCTCAGCGACGACGCGATAGACCTTTCGGTGCGCCGCTACCGGCGCACGCCGACGCGTCCCGCCGTCGTGCTCTCCGATGCATCGTTCGACGTCGTATCAGTTCTGGAGGAGCATCGTATCGACTTCCCGGGCCTGGTGATCCAGTCGTCGCCGAAGCGCTACTATCCGGACGGCCCGGCGGTCGCCTCGTTCGTCGGCTACGTGGGCGAGATCACGGAGACCGAGTTGGCATCGCCGACCTACCGCTCGTACAAGGCCGGTCAGCAGGTGGGGAAGGGCGGCCTCGAGAAGCAGTACGAGGACTCGCTCAGAGGGAAGGAAGGAGTGCGCTTCGTGGAGGTCGACGCCCGCGGCCGGGTGGTTCGCGAAGCCGGCGCACGGCAGGACCTTCCGCCCGAGCCCGGAAAGCCGCTGTACACGAACATCGACGTCGACCTGCAGCGCTACATGGCGAGCATCTTCGGCGACTCGCTGCAGGGCGGCGCGATAGCTCTCGACCCGACCACCGGTGGCGTGCTCGCGCTGTACAGCGCGCCGAGCTACGATCCGAATCAGTTCATCGGCGGCATATCGCGCGACCTCTGGAAGCGGCTCAACGAGGACCCGCGCCATCCGCTGTACAACAAGGTCATCCAGGGACGCTATCCGCCGGGCTCCACGTGGAAGCTCGCCACCGCTGCCATGGCGCTGGAAGATGGCGTAGTCACGCTCGACCAGACCATGGACGTCCCGTGCACCGGCGGCCTCCAGTTCGGCAACAGATACTTCAAGTGCTGGAACCACAGCGGCCACGGGAACGTGAACCTCTCCCAGGCGATCGAGCAGTCGTGCGACGTGTACTTCTACCAGCTTGGCCTGAGGCTCGGCCTGTCCCGCCTCGTGGCGGGCGGGATCAAGTTCGGGAGTCGCGCCCGCTCGGGAATCGATCTGCCGGGGGAGTCGCGCCCGCTCTTTCCGTACGAGGACGTTCAGGACTACTACGACAAGCTCTACGGAAAGCGAGGCTGGACGCAGGCCGTGATTCTGAACCTCTCCATCGGCCAGGGTGAGAACGACCAGACCGTCGCGAGCATGGCCCGCTTCTACACGGCGCTCGCGACCGACGGCACCGCGTCCACGCCGCAGATCCTCCGCCACCCTCCGGAGCACGAACGGATCTTCTCGCTCTCCCAGCAGCAGATGGACGGAATCCGCGCCGCGCTCGCCGGTGTGGTTTCGAGCGGAACGGCGCGAAGTGCCTCGATCAAGGGCGTCGTGCTCGCAGGGAAGACCGGCAGCGCCCAGAACGCGCAGGACCGCAATCGCGACCACGCCTGGTTCGCCGGCTTCGCTCCGGCCGACGACCCGAAGATCGTGGTGGTGGTGATGCTCGAATTCGGCCTGCACGGAAGTCGCGCAGCCAGGATCGCGTCGAAGATCGTGGAAGCGTACCTGAAGGTGAAGCCGACACAGCTCATCAACACGGAAGGGTGAGCGTGAAGCGCGTCATCACCGATTACGCGCTCCTCGCCGGTGCGCTGGCGCTCTCCATCTTCGGCATCGCGATGGTCTACTCCGCGGGCCAGACCGACGTACCGACGGCGGCGGCGCACGCGTGGGTGTCGCAGTCGCGCTGGTTGATCCTGGGCCTCGGCGCGGCGTACCTGGTGAGTCGTGGTTCGGTGCGGTTCTTCGAGTGGGTCGCGACGCCGGCGTATCTGTTCACGCTCGTTCTCCTGGCTGCCACACTGGTGATAGGCACGGGAGCCGGTACGGCCGCGGGCACCAAGAGCTGGATCGCGATCGGCGGCGTTCGCCTGGGCCAGCCTTCGGAGCTGGCGAAGGTGACGGTCGTACTGATGCTCGCGAAGGTGCTTGCCGCGCGCCGCGAGCCTGCGCGATCGCTTCTCGATATCTGGCAACCCGCCGTGGTGGTCCTGATCCCGTGGCTCCTGATCATGATGCAGCCGGATCTGGGAACGGGCATCGTGTTCATCGGCATCTTCTTCGCGATGCTCTTCTGGTCGGGAGCGCCGCTGCCGCTGCTGATCCTCATCGCTTCGCCGGCGGTGAGTCTCGTGCTCGCGTTCAACACGAGCCTCTGGGGAGCCTGGTTCCTCCTGCTGATCGCGCTGGTGCTCTGGTACAAGCCATTCATGCTCGAGGGAGTGCTCCTCACGACGGCCAACGTCGTGATGGGAGTCGTGGCGCCGGTTCTCTGGGAGCGGCTCGCGCCGTATCAACGACACCGCCTTCTCGTTTTCCTCGATCCATCGATAGATCCACGCCGTTCGGGGTGGCACGTCATCCAGTCACAGGTCGCGATCGGGTCGGGTGGATGGTTGGGGAAGGGCTACCTGCTGGGCACCCAGAAGCGCCTCGCATTTCTGCCCGAGCAGCACACCGACTTCATCTTCGCGGTTCTCGGCGAGGAGCTGGGCTTCATCGGCGTGACCGTGGCGCTCTCGCTCTTCCTCTTTCTGCTGCTCCGCTCCCTCCGCGTCGCGGAGCGCGCCAACGATTCGTTCGGCGGCCTCGTGGCCTTCGGTCTGGCATCGAGCTGGCTCGTACACGTCACCGTCAACGTCGGAATGACGCTCAACCTGATGCCGATCACCGGCATCCCCCTCCCGTTCTTCAGCTACGGCGGCTCCTTCATGCTCTCCTGCTGGCTCGCCGTCGGCATGCTCCTCCGCATCTCCAGCGAAGGCCGCGGCGCGCGGGTGGGGGAGTTGGCGGTGTAGGGGGGGCTAGAAGAAAACAGGACACAGGAAACGGGAAACAGCGAACTGCACGCTCGCGAGGAAGCAGAAAGCAGACAGCAGGAACCGTACATCAGTGTCGGTGCTCCGGTATGCAGGACCTGTTTCCTGTCTCCTGTGTCCTGTTTCCTTCCCTCCCTCCCCCTCTTGTCCCCCCTCCCACGCGCCAGCACATTTCGCCATGGTCTGGTTCAGAAAGGAAAGGAAGCCCCGGCAGCCCAGGCGGGAGCGGCTGGAGATCCCGGCGGACGCCTGGGAGAAGTGCGAGGCGTGCGGGCACACCGACTTGCGTGAGAAGTTCGTACGGAACCTCAACGTCTGCCCTCAGTGCGACTACCATCGGCGGATCCGGGCGAGCGACTACGTCAACATCCTCGTCGACGAGAATAGCTGGGAAGAGCTGGACGTGGAGCTCCGCTCCGTAGACCCGCTGGGCTTCCCGGAATATCCGCAGCGCCTCAAGAAGGCGATCGCCAAGGCCGGTGACACCGACGCCATCATGACCGTGACCGGCACTCTGGGCGGCATGCCGATCAATCTCGGTGTGATGGACTTCGCGTTCATGGGCGGGTCCATGGGCTCGGCGGTCGGAGAAAAGATCGCGCGGATCGGCCAGCGCTCGGTGGAGCGGAAGTATCCGCTGGTGATCGTGTGCGCATCGGGCGGCGCGCGCATGCAGGAAGGCGTGCTCTCGCTCATGCAGATGGCGAAGACTTCGGCACTCGTCGCCCAACTGGCCGAGCGGCGCGTGCCGTACGTATCGATCCTGACGAACCCGACCACCGGCGGCGTGAGCGCGAGCTTCGCGATGCTCGGCGACGCCATCCTCGCCGAGCCCGGTGCGGTCATCGGATTCGCCGGTCCGCGCGTGATCAAGCAGACCATCGGGCAGGAGCTGCCCGAAGGATTCCAGACGGCAGAGTTTCTCCTGGACCACGGGATGCTCGACTCGGTGGTACATCGCAAGGAGCTGAAGAACACGGTGGGTCAGCTTCTTCGTCACATGAGCGGTCAGCCAGCGGCAACGGGGTGGACATCCACCTGAACTCCTACAAGGAAACCCTCGAGTATCTCTTCGCGCGCGTGAGTGGGGGCTGGAAGCTTGGCCTCGAAACCACGCGCGCGCTGCTCGATGCGATGGGGAATCCGCAGCTCGCGTTCCCCTCCTTCCACGTGGCGGGCACGAACGGGAAGGGGAGCGTCGTGAGCATGCTCGACGCCGCGCTGCGCGACGCCGGTCTGCGTGTGGGGCGCTATACATCACCGCACCTGATCGACTTCCGCGAGCGCATCTGCGTCGATGGAACGCCGATCTCCGAAGCCATGGTCACACGCTTCGCCGAGCGCTGGATTCCCGAAGTCGAGCGGCTCGGCGCCACGTTCTTCGAGGCCACCACGTGCATGGCTTTCGAGCACTTCGCCCGGGAGCAGGTGGACGTGGCCGTGGTGGAGGTGGGCCTCGGCGGTCGCCTCGATTCGACGAACGTGCTCACGCCACTCGCCACCGCAGTCACGTCCATCGGCATGGACCACATGCAGTATCTGGGCGACACGATCGAAGAGATCGCGGCCGAGAAGGCGGGGATCTTCAAGCGCGGCGTGCCCGCCGTGATCGGCGACGGCGACCGGGCGGTTCGCACTCAGCTTGCGGCGCTCGCGCGCAGCGCCGGTTCGAGTCGAGTCATCGCGATCGGCGACGACTGGCTCGTGGACGACATAGTCGTGACATCGGAGGGGACCAGCTTCGCGCTGACCGACAGCGCGACTGGCAGGGAGCGAGCGATACGCACGTCGCTCGTGGGGCGGCACCAGGCGTCGAATGCGGCCGTCGCGCTGGCGATGCTGTCGGCGGCGGGCGGCGTGTACGAGTCGGCCGGAGAGGGAGCTGGTGAGGCTCTCGCGCGGGTGGCGATCCCGGGACGCTTCCAGCGTTGCGGAAGCGTGATCTTCGACGTCGCCCACAACCCCGCGGGGATCGCCGTTCTATGCGAGGCGATGGACGCGGTGAGGGTGCCTCACCCCGTCGCATGTCTGCTCACCGTTCTCGCGGACAAGGACTGGAAGAAGATCATCTCACTTCTTGCCACGCACGTCGACCGTTTCGTCCTCACAGCCCCGCCCAGCGTACCGAGCGACAGGGCGTGGGCTCTGGACGAGGCGGCCTCGTTCGCCAGGTCGCGCGGGTGGCGAGCCGACTCGGAGCCCGACTTCGACCGCGCACTCGATAGAGCGCGCGACGGAGCGGCGACCACCCTCGTCACCGGCTCCTTCCACACCGTCGGCGACGCGATGGCGCGCTTGCAGGTGTCTCCGCTCTACGGATAGATTGCCCGGATGTCCACAGGCGCACTCCCGGGTTTCCGCGACTTCTTTCCCACCGAGCTCGCGGCACGCTCGGTCATCTTCGCGACGTGGCGGGATGTGGCGCGCAGGTACGGCTTCGTCGAGTACGATGGTCCTCCGCTCGAACCGCTGGAGCTCTACACGCGCAAGAGCGGCGAGGAGATCGTCGGACAGCTCTACAACTTCGTGGACAAGGGCGGCCGCGAAGTGGCTCTCCGCCCGGAGATGACGCCTACGCTGGCCCGCATGGCAGGCGCTCGCGCGAACTCGCTTCGCAAGCCGGTTCGCTGGTTCTCCATACCACAGCTCTTCCGCTACGAGCGGCAGCAGCGCGGCCGCCTGCGCGAACACTTCCAGCTCAACGTGGACATCATCGGCGAGCCGAGCTCCACGGCGGACGCGGAGCTGCTCAGCGTCGCGATCGACATCATGCGCGCCTTCGGACTCACGCCGCGCGATGTCGTTGCGAGGGTCTCGGACCGGCGAATTCTGCAGGGGTACCTGGCCGCAATCGGCGTGGCCGACGACGCACTTCCAGCGGTGTTCGCCGTAATCGACAAGCTCGATCGGCAGCCCACGGCCGTGTCGGACGAGAAACTCGCGGCGGCGGGAATCACCGCGGATGCGAGAGCGGCGATTCTCCACCTTCCGGACGCGTCGCTCGACGAGATCGCCGAGCGGCTCATCGGCACTCCGGTGGAAGGCGTGATGCAGGAGTTCCGCAGCTACCTGGGATATCTGGAAGCGCTCGGAGTGATCGACTGGGTCAAGGTCGACTTCGCGATCGTGCGCGGACTCGCCTACTACACGGGGATCGTCTTCGAGCTCTTCGACGCACGCGGCGAACTGCGCGCCATCTGCGGCGGCGGAAGGTACGATGACCTTCTCCGAGCGCTCGGCGGCGCCGATCTGCCGGCGCTCGGTTTCGGGATGGGCGACGTGGTACTCGGCGAGTTGCTGCGAGACCGGGGGTTGCTTCCGGACACGGCGAGCCGCCTGGATACCTGGGTCGCGTACGGTGAGGATGCGGCAATCCACGACGCGATGCGCGTGGCCTCCCGACTTCGCGGGCGCGGGCGCAGCGTGGAGTACGCGCTCGGAGGGCAGAAGCTGGCGCGCCAGCTCAAGGCAGCCGCCGCGGCAGGCGCGGCTGAAGCAGTGATACTGACGGCGGCCGCAATGGCCGGCGGTGAAGCGGTGGTACGCCGGCTCGCCGACGGCGAGGAACGCCGTCTGCCACTGGACGAATGGATCGGCGACAGATGATGATGCGCGGCGGAGTGCGTGCGCCGCGATACGCAAAACCAGAGAAACGAAAGTAATGACCGACGACAAGAAGCTCACCACGCGCGCCGAGGATTTCAGCGCCTGGTACAACGAAGTGGTGCTGCGCGCGGAGCTGGCCGACTATTCGCCGGTGCGCGGCTGCATGGTGATCCGTCCCGACGGATACGGGATCTGGGAGCGGATGCAGCGCGCGCTGGATGACATGTTCAAGGCGACGGGCCACCGGAACGCGTACTTTCCGCTCTTCATACCGCAGAGTTTCCTGCAGAAGGAGGCGCAGCACGTCGAGGGCTTCGCACCCGAGACGGCCGTCGTCACGCACGGCGGAGGCAAGGAGCTCGAGGAGCCGCTGGTGGTTCGGCCCACGTCCGAGACGATCATCTACGCGATGTTCGCGAAGTGGGTGCAGAGCTATCGTGACCTTCCTCTGCTGGTGAACCAGTGGGCGAACGTCGTGCGCTGGGAGATGCGCACGCGGCTCTTCCTGCGCACGCTCGAGTTCCTCTGGCAGGAAGGGCACACGGCGCACGCCACGCACGACGAGGCGGAAGAGGAGACGCTGCGCATCCTCGGCATCTACCGCGATTTCATGGAAGGGTGGATGGCCATGCCCGTCGTGACGGGGCGGAAGACGGATTCCGAGCGCTTCGCCGGCGCGCTGCGCACGTACTCGTGCGAGGCGATGATGCAGGACAACAAGGCGCTGCAGGCGGGCACCTCGCACAATCTCGGACAGAACTTCGCGCGTGCCTTCGAGCTCACCTTCCAGACCGAGAGCGGGGGCACCGACTTCGCGTGGAACACGAGCTGGGGGGTCAGCACGCGGCTGGTAGGCGGTCTGATAATGACGCACGGCGACGACCGCGGATTGCGGATCCCGCCGCTCCTCGCGCCCACCGAGGTAGTGGTGGTTCCGATCTGGCGCTCCGATGAAGACCGCGCGCGCGTTCTCGAGGCCGCCGATCGCATCTGTCGTGCGCTCGGCGATTGGGAGCGACGCGATCCCAACCGCTTCCGCGTGCATCTCGATGCGCGCGAGACCGTGAAGCCCGGCGCCAAGTATTACGAGTGGGAGATGCGCGGCGTGCCGGTGCGCATGGAGCTCGGCCCGCGCGACCTGGACAGAAACCAGGCGGTGCTCGTGCGTCGCGACACCGGCGAGAAACGGAGCGCCAGTCTCGATACGATAGGCGAGGAGCTGGAGTCGCTGCTCGAAACCATCCAGAACGACATGCTCACCACGGCTCGCGAGCGCAGGGAGCGCAACAGCGTGCGCGGTCCGATCAGCTACGACGACTTCCGCGCTCTCATGGAAGGCGAGGGAGCGTTCGTCTACGCGGGATGGTGCGGCGACGCCGCGTGCGAAGCGGCCATCAAGGAAGAGACGAAAGCGACGATCCGCGTGCTCCCGAGTGAGGAGTTCCGCTCCGCCGAGCGACCGGAGAAGTGTCTGCGGTGTGGCAAACCATCAGTGGACGAGGCGCTATGGGCGAGAGCGTATTGAGCACCGGCTTCACTCGCGTGGATGGCGAGCTCGCCTGCGACGGCGTGTCGCTGGAAGCGATAGCGCGCGACGTCGGTACGCCTGCCTACATCTACAGTGCGCCGTTCATCCGCGAGCAGTACACACGTCTGGATCGCGCTCTTGCACCGGTACCGCATCGCATTCACTACAGCGCGAAGGCCAACTCGGCGCGCGGAATACTCAGGCTTCTCCGCTCGCTCGGCGCCGGCGTGGACATCGTCTCGGGCGGAGAGCTCTACCGCTCGCTGGCGGCGGGGTTCCGTGGGTCGGACATCGTATTCAGCGGCGTCGGGAAGACCGAGCGGGAGCTGAACGAAGCACTGGATGCGGGTGTTCTGCTCGTGAACGTGGAGTCGGAAGGGGAACTGCGTCTTCTCGATCGCGTCGCGGGAATGCGGAACGCAGTGGCACCGGTGGCGCTGCGCATCAACCCGGAAGTGATGGTGGATACTCCTCACCACTACACTCGAACCGGCGAGCGCGGACACAAGTTCGGCATCCCGTACGGCAAGGCGCTCGAAGTGGCCCGACTGGCGGAGTCGCTGCCGCACATACGGCTCGCGGGTCTCGACATGCACATCGGCTCGCAGGTATCGCAGCTCGATCCGTACGAGAACGGGATGGCGAAGCTCCTCGAGCTTCTGGCCAGACTGCGCGAGGCGACAGGTGGAGCGCGGGATGTGCGTTATCTGGATATCGGCGGCGGGCTGGCGGTGACCTACGAGAACGAGGCACCGATGGACGTCGAGGCGTTCGCAGCCGCCGTGGTTCCCGCTGTGGCGGAGTCGGGGCTCACGCTGATAGTGGAGCCTGGGCGCTATCTGGTGGGGAACGCGGGCGTGCTGCTCACGAGAGTGCTGTTCCGCAAGAAGAGCGGTGACACGGAATACATCATCACCGACGCGGGGATGAACGATCTGCTCCGGCCGTCCCACTACAACGCCTACCACGCAATCGCGGCCGTGCGACCGAGCGGAGGGACGGTAGTGGCGGACGTCGTCGGTCCGGTTTGCGAGAGCGGCGATTTCTTCGCTCTCGGACGCGAGGTGGACGACGTTCAGCCGGGGGAGCTGCTCGTAGTCAAGTCGAGCGGCGCGTACGGATTTTCGATGGCTTCGACGTACAACTCGAGACCACGGCCGGCGGAAGTGCTGGTGGACGATGGCCGCTGGGCGGTGATCACCGAGCGCGAGAGCTACGAAGACATCGTGGCCCGCGAGGTGAACGAGATCGAATGGAGGGACGGCTGATGCTGGTCGGGGTCCTGGCTGATTCGCACGACCGCCTGCCGGTGATCGCGGAGTTCGCGCAGCGATTCCGCGCGGCGGGAGTGGATCTGGTGCTGCACGCCGGCGACTACTGCGCACCCTGGTCGCTCACTCCATTTCACGCGGAGAACCTGCCGCTCGCGGGAGTGTTCGGCAAGACCGACGGCGACAGGGAAGGGCTCCGTGCGGAAGCGGCGCTTGGTGTGGGTACCGAATTGTACGAGGCGCCCCACAGCATGGAGCTGGCCGGAAAGAGGATCCTCCTCGTTCACGACATCGGTGACGCTGGCAAGCGCTCGGTGGCGGGTCACGACATCGTGATCCACGGCTACACTCACGAACGCCGCATGGAGAGTGCGGGTGACACGCTCCTGCTCAATCCGGGCGAAGCTTGCGGCTGGCTCTTCGGCGTACCGACCGCCGCGATCCTGGACGTGGAGACCAAAGTGGTGGAGTTCATGACACTCGATACATGAGCCGCATACTCATACTCGATTACGGTTCGCAGTACACGCAGCTCATCGCCCGGCGCATCCGCGAGGCGCGGGTGTACTCGGAGATCCACCCTCCCACTCGCTCCATAGACTGGATACGCGAGTGGAAGCCGACCGGCATCGTGCTGAGCGGCGGCCCCAATTCGGTCTACGGCGAGAACGTGCCGTCCGCCGATCCGGCGCTGCTCGACGTTGCGCCCGTACTGGGCATCTGCTACGGCATGCAGCTCATCGCGCAGCTCGAGGGAGGCGGGGTGACCCGTGCGGGGCGCCGCGAATACGGACGCGCCGAGTTCGAGATCACGCGGCCGGACACGCTCTTCTCCGGATTCGATTCCGGCGAATGCATCACCGTGTGGGCCAGCCACGGCGACCACGTGGAGGTGCCGCCCACCGGCTACGAGGTGCTGGCGAGGAGCGGCAACGCTCCGGTGGGCGCGTTCAGGCATCGCGAGAAGCCGGTCTACGGCGTGCAGTTCCATCCGGAAGTGCAGCACACGCCGCGCGGCTCCGACATTCTCTCCAACTTCCTCTTCGAGATCTGTCGCGCGGAGCCCGACTGGACGAGCGGCGCGTTCGTCGAGGAGCAGGTGGAGCGCATACGCGAGCGGGTGGGGAGCGCTCGTGCGATCTGCGGGCTGTCGGGCGGCGTCGACTCGTCCGTCGCTGCCGCACTCGTACACCGTGCCATCGGAGATCAGCTCACCTGCATCTTCGTGGATCACGGCCTGTTGCGGCAGAACGAACGGTCGCAGGTGGAACGCACCTTCCGCGCGAACCTCGGCATCGATCTCATCACTGTCGACGCATCCGAGCGGTTCCTGGAAGTTCTCGACGGAGTGGAGGATCCCGAGGAAAAACGCCGCAGGATCGGTCACACGTTCATCGACGTCTTCGAGGAAGCCGCAGCGTCGGTTGGCGACGGGGTGAAGTTCCTGGTGCAGGGCACGCTCTATCCGGACGTCATCGAATCCGCCTCACCGCACGGCGGGCCGTCGGTCACGATCAAGACGCACCACAACGTCGGCGGCCTGAAGCCGGACATGAAGTTCGAGCTGATCGAGCCGCTGCGCGACCTGTTCAAGGATGAGGTGCGTCGGATCGGACGCGAGCTCGGACTTCCCGAAGAGATGGTCGGCCGGCACCCGTTCCCCGGACCGGGACTCGGCATCCGCATCCTCGGGCCGGTGTCTCGTGAAAAGCTGGACGTGCTTCGGCAGGTGGACGCGATCTACCTCGATGGCATCCGGGAGGCGGGACTCTACGATGACATCTGGCAGGCGTTCGCCGTACTCCTTCCCATCCGCAGCGTAGGCGTGATGGGCGATGCTCGAACGTACGAGAACGTCGCGGCGCTGCGCGCGGTCACGAGCTCCGATGGAATGACCGCCGACTGGTACCCCTTCCCACACGATGTGCTTGCGGCGATCTCGAACCGCATCATCAACGAAGTCGACGGCGTGAACCGCGTCGTTTACGACGTGAGCAGCAAGCCCCCGGCCACCATCGAGTGGGAGTGAGGGGCAGAAAGCAGACGGCAGACAGCAGACAGCAGTAAGCCGCACACCCATGATGTCATGCCCGCGGAAGCGGGCATCCATGTTTGCCCGAGCAACGTGAATGCCCGCTTCCGCGGGCATGACTACTCTGGTGTGCAGTTCACTGCTGTCTGCTTTCTGCTGTCTGCCTTCTGCAGTCCGCCCCTCCTCACCTCCCGCACCCTGCCGCTCCCGCCGCCGCCGCAGATGA
>JBIQLU010000079.1:0-3361 GCA_044463985.1 Gemmatimonas aurantiaca
CGGCTGTACTCGCCCGTTGCCGAGAGCCAGACCGGCGAGCGTGTGTCGATGGTGTGCGAGTCGGGATCCAGCTCCTCCACTCGGTACACTGTGGAGTCCTCCCGCCCGCGCGTGAGACGCGAAGCGCGTGCACCATCCGGACCGACTTCCCAGACGTCGAAGCGATCGGCCAGCAGCACCGACTTCTCGCCGGAGGTCCACCCTTCCACGCCATACGGCCGATGCACGTGCACGGGATGGTCGTCCAGCGTGTCCAGAAAGGTGACGCCGGTCTTCGCGGTGAGGTTCGCGCGCTTCGCCGTCTGCCGGTCGTACGACCACCATTGGCCGTCGTGCACGTAGAGCAGATAGCGGCCGGTGGGACTGACTGCGGGATTGAAAGCCGTCTTCTCGATGACCTTTTCGGCTTTGCCGGTGGCGGGGTCCACCGCGTAGACGTCACGATAGGAGCGGCCGGAGATGATCTCGTCGAAGTACGGCTTCTCGTCCATCCTGATTACCATGCTGCCGCTGTCGGCAATCTGTACGTCGGCCTGGTAGTCATCCGCGAGCTGCACCACGTTCTTCGCCCCGGGCTTCCACGCGAGCAGCAGCGTGCGCTCGCGGTCGCGGGATCCCTCGCGATCCTGCTGGTGATATTCCCGGAGGTCCTTCCAGTGCCAGACTTCCACGCGAGCAGGCTTCTCCCGATCCGAAGGCGGGCCGCCGCCACGCGAAGACGGTTTCGCGTCGCGTTCCCGCATCCCGAAGAAGAGCGTGGCACCGTCCGCCGACCAGCGCGGCGCATCGTACGCCGCCACGCGCATCCCAGCCGGAAACGCGGCGTCTGCCGAGAAGTCGTACACGGCGCGGGTCGAGCGAGGTGACCCGACGTCTCGCCACGCGAGCACCACGTAGCTCGTATCGGTGAACCCGCTGTCGGTACGGCTGCGGTACACCGCCAGGTCGTGGCTTCCATCGCGCCAGCCGAGGCCGACGTACTCGCCGCTGCCGGCATCGAGCGACATCACTTTCCCCGTGGAAGCGTCGAAGAGCTGCACGGCGTTGCCGGTTGCACCATCGACATCGATGGTCAGTGCCAGCAACGCTCCGTCGCCGCTCCACTCGGCTTCGCGCACGTTGCCGAACGTCACATCGGTCCCGCGGGTGAGATCGCGCACTACGAGGTTGGACACTCCTCTTTTCGCGCCTTCGGCGGCATAGAGGAAGAGCGCTACGTGCGAGCCATCGTGGCTCAGAAGAAACGAGCGGACATCGGGAAGCACTGTCGCGGTTCCCGTGCGGAGGTCGACGATTCCGAGTCGATCGTGAACCGAGTCGGCGGCGCCCCCGCCACTCGGACGTGCCCCAGGGCCTCTGCGGCGCCTGGCGGTGCGGCGTATCGCACGCGTGGTGTCGCTGGTGATCGTATAGAGGAGCCAGCGTCCGTCGTTCGAGAACTCACCGCTCTGGCCGAGCTGCACCGAACGCTGTTGGTCGGGTGCGGCCACTTCTCCGTAGCGAAGCTCCGTCCCGCCGCTCACTCTGACGAGCTCGTACTCGAACCACTTCCCGTCGGGCGAGAGCGCGCTGTTACCGACCGTTTCCAGCCTGTCCCATTCGGAGGAGGGAAGGACGGGTCGCTCCCCTCCCGCGACGGCAGCGCGGGACGCAGGTCGACCCTGCTGCTGTGCGACGAGCGGCATCGCGAACGCCGCGAGTGCTGCCGTGAACCAACTGGCCGTGCGTAACATGACAGGTGCTCCAGAGACTCGAGTGTGTATGATTCATGCTCCCGATGAACGCGACGACTGATGGGGGGCGAGCAGCCCCCCACCATCATGCCGAGCGATCGGTGCATCCCTTGAAGAGCGGGTTCGCCAGTTCATCGTCGCCCACCGGGAAATTCACGTCCGTGCCGTACATCCCGCCCTTGACGTATTCTCCGATGGGGAAGACCGCTTCCTGCGGCCGTCCGTACTGCCGGATGAGCCGACGCAGGTCGCTCAGGCGCTGCCCCCTCCCGAAGGTCCAGAACGCCTTCTCCCTGAAAAACAGAGAAGTGGCAGCCGCCTGGTTGTCGGGTGTATCGAGCGCCGGCATCGCCGCCGGCTGGTACTTCCCGATGGCGGGCGGGTTGGCGCGAAGCTCGTTGAGAATGCTCATCATTCCGGGGATGTCCGGGGTGTTGAGCTTCGCCTCGGCCTCGATCAGTCTCGCGTCGATGCCGGAGACCACCGGAATCGGGTCGTCGCGTCCCCAGAGGAGCTGAACGAACTGCAACGTGGTGCCATCCTCCGGCGCGACGGGCGGGTCGACGTCGGCGCCGCTCGCGACCGGCACACGCGGATCGTTGGCGGACGCGAAGGGAAGCGCGTTTTCCGTGACGTTCGGCGAGCCGTTGATGATGTCGAAGCTGTCGCTCACGGTGATCCGGGCGACGGAGTTGTTGAGTGTCCAGATCCCGAGGTCGTCGCCGTTGTCCGCCGGATCGGTGGTCCAGACGTACTGGTAGTTGGACGGCACCGCGCTCTGCGATACGAGCGCGGCCGCTTCATCGTAGCGCCCCTGGTCCACGAGAATTCGCGCCTTCGTGATCAGCGCCGCTCTGCGCATGAACACGCTCTCGTCATCATCGCCGCTGATCGTCTGCAGCGCGACATCGAGGTGCGCGGACGCGCTGTCGTACACCTGCGCATTCGACAACGGCGGCCCGAGCGTCACCTCGCCATTCGTGGTGCTCCCCAGCGGGATGCCGTTGCAGTAGTTCTCCGCGAGCGACATCTCCACGAAGCCGAGCGCCATGTACAACTCACCGATCTGGGCGGTTCGCTCGGGTAGGTACGTCTGCATCGCGCCGATCCCATCGCGGACGTAGCCGCGGATCTGCGTGATGGCCCAATAGTCGAGCGTGGGGTTGTTGCTCGTGATGGATCGCTGGTCGATGTCCTGCCGCGTGTTCTGGAAATCGGCGTTCTTGTACTCGTCCGCGAGAGTTCCGCTCTCCTGCCAGAGGCACTCCTGGCCGGGGCAGCCGCTCACGAGCTTTCTGAAAACGCCCAACGCGCCAACCCTGAGTGCCTCGGCCGCATCGGGCGAGGCCACCGCGCTCGGGTCGATCAGTCCGGGGTTCTGCGGTTCCAGCAGCTTGTCCGTGACACCACATCCGTATGCCAGCAGAGCGCCGGAAATGATCGCGCACGACATGGCCGCCCATCGAGCGCGAGATTCGAATATCGTCATTGCACTGGTCCTCGATGGAAGGTCAGAATCTGAGATTGAGACGGAACGTGAAATACGTTGGTGGTGCGGCCGTCTGGAACTCCTGCTGATTCTCGGCCTGCGAGAGGCCGTAGTTGGCCTCGGGATCGATGCCGGTGAA
>JBIQLU010000079.1:3461-17534 GCA_044463985.1 Gemmatimonas aurantiaca
TCGAATACCTCGAAGCCCGACTGGATCGAGACCAGGTTGCGCGGCGAGTTGGTGCCGATGAAGGAGAAGGCGGTGTCGACGTGCACCTCCGAGACCTGGATGATGCCGTCACCGTTGTCGTCGTTGAACGTGTAGTCGCGGTACCACTGACCGTTCATCGGGTAGCCCGGCCGCTGCTGGGTGGCGCCGCCGACTCCGATGAGGCGCGACGCGCCGCTCACCGGGTCGATCCCGAGGTTGACCACCTCGTTGGTGTTGTGCGAGGCGTTGAGGGTGATGTCCCAGCCGAAGGACGGTATGTCGATGAGCCGCGCGTTGACCTGCAGCTCGTGGCCCGAGTTCTTCGTCGAGCCGATGTTCTGCAGCAGAGTGAGATCCGACGCCGCGGACGAAGGCGCGACCGGGACGCTGATCAGCGCGTCCTTCGTCTTCTTGTGGTAGTAGGTGTATTCCACGCGCACCCGGTTGTCGAACAACTGGGTGTCGAAGCCGCCCTCGTACTCCGTCGAAGTCTCGGGCTTGAGCTCGGCGTTGCCGGGGTTGTCCGCGATGAGCGAGGGAAGATTCTCGCCCACGATGGAGCCGTGAGTCGCCATGCTCACGCTCGCGGCGTTGTACGTGGTCAGGGCGGCGGTGGCTCCCGGCTGCACGCCGCTGGAGCCGTAGGCGGCGCGCAGACGGAACTGATCCATCCACGAGGACTTCGGGAAGAACGATTCATCCGACGCCAGCCAGGATACGCTCGCCTTGGGATAGAATACGCGCTGGAATTCGGTGCCGAACGCGCTGTTCTGGTCGGTGCGCACCGCGGCCGTGAGGAAGAGCTTGTCGTGCATCGCGACCTGTTCCTGGACGTAGAGACCGAGCGTCTTCACGGCCGTGGGTTGAAGCTGCGAATTGACGTTGCGCGTGGACGCCTGATCCACCCGGCTTCCACCAGGCGGCAGCGTATGACCGCTGGTCTCCAGCTCATCGTGTTCGTTGACCGTATAGTCGGCACCGACCGTCGTAGCGAGACTCATCCACTCCTTCGCGTTCCAGGTGGATGTGCTGATCAACCTCGCGGAGTAGTTGCGGATGTTCGACTTGTCGTTCTCCACGTCGCCGGAGGGGAGGTCCTGGAACGGCGGACATTCTCCGACCCGGCACACGGTGAAGTAGTCGACGTTCGAGGCATCCATTCCGATGGTGGCGTCGTTCTTCATCCACGAGAACGGCCGCCACGTGGCGTTCGCGCTGGTCGTGAGCCGCTGCAGGTTCTGCTCGCTTATCGCCTGCATGACGTCGCCCGGCGCCCACTGCAGATAGTCGTGCAATGGAGTTCCGTCGACGTCCGTGGTGGCCTTGTCGAGTCCGGGTCCCTTGAAGCCGTAGTTCTGCATGCCGATGTAGAAGAGGCTGAGAATCAGGTCACTCTCCGGCATGATGCGATTGTAGTCCTTCGAGTAGCCGGTGCTCACCGAGAGATCCAGCTTCGGGGTGATGCTGGCGTTGAGGTTCGCGCGAAGGTTCAGCCGGTTCTGCGCGAGTGGGTGGAACCACTCGTCCCTCACGGCCACCTGCTCGCTGTTGAAGCGCGCGACCTCGAAGCCGGGCATCTGGATCGGTCCGGTCTCGCGGTCCATGTTGCCACTCACGAAGAAGCGAACCGCGTCGGTACCGCCGCTCACACTCAGCCCGTACGCCTGGCGCATGCCGTTGTGAACGAAGGTGTTCTCCGGATCCTTCAGAAGGTTGTAGGAGGTGACGCTGTCCGAGATGCACGTCGTCGGACCCATCGTGGCCAGTTGGCAGCGGGTCGGCGTCGTGGAACTCGGCGCGTGTCCCCAGTTGGCGTACATGGTCTGATAGTCGGTGCGGTCGTCGACGATCCCGTACTCGCCGTGCACGTCCCAGCGCGTCGCGCCGCTGGCGCCTCGCTTGGTCGTGATGACTATGACTCCATTGGCCGCGTCGGTGCCGTAGAGAGTCGCGGCCGACGGTCCCTTCACGATCTCCATGCTCGCGATCTCCTCGGGGTTAAGCGAGTTGAGGAGCGAGAAGTCCGTGTCGGTACCGGAATTCGTGCTGTTGGAGGCGTAGCGCACGCCGTCTACATAGTAGATGGGAGCATTGGAGAGACTGATCGACGACGCCCCGCGGATGCGCACGTTCGGGGTGCCACCCAGCGTTGAAGTGGGGAGCACTATCACGCCCGGCGCCTTGGCCACGAGGAGATCGGAGAAGTTGGCTATCTGCGTTTCCTCGACGCGCTTCCCCACATCGCCGAGCGTCGAGATCGCGTTCCCCAGCTCGACCCGGCGCTGCTCGCCGGTAGCCGTCGTGACGATCTCCTGCAACTGGATCACCGCCTCCGACATCGCGAAGTCGGCGGTCGTCGGCTGGTCTTCGGTAACGGTGACGCGCTGCTTCATCGACCGGTAGCCGACGCGCAGCGCCTGAATTTCCACCGGACCCGGCGCCACGTTCTGCAGAACGTAGCGGCCGTCTTCTCTCGTCACGGCGGAGATGTTGGTCCCGATGACCAGGATGTTCGCTCCGGCGAGCGGTTGACTGGTGCCCGCGGCAGTGACGTGGCCGGTCACGGTGCCCTGTGCGGCGACGGGGCGACTACTCAGCGCGAGCAACACGCACGCTGTGCCGCCACTCAGAAAGACTGTCCATCGACGGAGTCTCATGGCGAGTGTTCCTCCAGGTGGGTGGGGATGCAGTGCACGGACTTCAGCAGGAGCGACGCGGGCCGGCGTGCGGGACTCCAGCAGTCCCGCGCTCGCCACACCCACCAGCTACTTCGATATCGTGCAGGCGCGCCGGCATGCTCTCCGGTTCGCGTCGTATCTACCCACTTGCCCGCTCGACCAACCGGTCGGTCAGTCGAGAGCGCCGATCGCTCGCTCGACCTCGTCCTGCAGTCGTCCCGAAGAAACCAGCGAGTGCAGCGCGTGGAGGTCGTCCTGCATCGGGCGATCTCCGTCGAGGCTCGGTACCACTTCACGCACGGCTGCGAGCGCCGCACCGGTACCGGGTGCGGGTTGGAGCGGTTGTCTGAACTCGAGCCCCTGCGCCGCGTTGAGGAGTTCTATGGTCAGCACCCAGCGTGCGTTCTCCAGGATCTCCCGCGCCTGGCGGGCGCTGGTCGTACCCATGGAGACGTGATCTTCCTGGTTGGCACTCGTAGGTATGCTGTCGACGCTCGCCGGGTGAGCCAGAACCTTGTTCTCGCTCACCAGACTCGCGGCCGTGTACTGTGTGATCATGAGGCCGGAGTGCAGCCCCTCCCGCCGCGTGAGAAATGGCGGCAGCCCGGAGAGTGCGGGGTCCTGCAGATGCGCGGTCCGACGCTCGGAGATGTTCGCCAGCTCCGCCACGGCGATCTTCGCGTAGTCCATTGCCAGCGCGACCGGCTGGCCGTGGAAGTTTCCACCGGACAGGACTTCTTCTTCCGCAGCGAAGATCAGCGGGTTGTCGGTGGCGCTGTTCAATTCCCTCGCGACCACTTCGCGCGCGTGGAGAAGTGCGTCGCGACTCGCGCCATGAACCTGCGGGATGCAGCGCAGCGAGTAGGCGTCCTGCACTTTGCGGGACGCGGCGCGACTCTCCTGGATCTGACTCCCTGCGGCGAGTCGTCGCACGTTCGCGGCTACGAGCGCGGCACCGGGATGCGGCCGGACCGCCATGATGCGCTGGTCGAAGTTGCTCAGCGAACCATTGAGCGCCTCGAGCGACATCGCGCCGGCGATGTCGGCGCAGGTCGCCAGGCGTCTGGCATCCTCGAGCATCAGCGCGGCGATGGCCGTCATCGCCTGCGTGCCGTTTATGAGGGCCAGCCCTTCCTTCGCCTCGAGAACGAGCGGCCCGAGTCCCAGGCTCTCGAGCGCGGAAGCGGCGGGCTGCGCGACTCCGTCGTGCTC
Source organism: Gemmatimonas aurantiaca (assembly GCA_044463985.1). GTDB lineage: Bacteria > Gemmatimonadota > Gemmatimonadetes > Gemmatimonadales > Gemmatimonadaceae > JADGGM01. Next base: position 7,373 of record JBIQLU010000079.1, read on the forward strand.
GATCGTACCGAGGCCGATGAGCGCGAGCGCCACGTGCGCGAGTGGCGCGAGGTCGCCGCTCGAGCCGACCGACCCCTGTGACGGGACAACGGGATGGATCTCGCGATTGAGGCAGTCGATGAGGAGGTCGAGAACCTCGAGTCGTACTCCGCTCACGCCCACTGCGAGACTCTGCGCGCGCAGAAGGAGCATTGCGCGCACAACTTCCGTGGGGAATGGTGCTCCCACGCCCACGGCGTGCGACACGATGAGATTGCGCTGCAGCGCCGTCACATCTTCCAGAGGGACGCGCACGTGCGCGAGCCTTCCGAATCCCGTATTGATGCCGTAGACGGCCTCGTCGCGGTCGAGGAGCGTGCCCACCAGTGCGCGGCTCGCACGGATGCGATCCCGTGCCGCTGCAGTGAGCTGCACCCGCGCGCAGTCTCGCGCCACGGCCACGACGTCCGCTAGCGACAGAGGGTCGCCGATGCGTACCTGCGCGGATGTCGCCATCACTCAGCCGTCGATGCTCGGGAGATCCAGGCCGCGCTCGCGCGCTACTTCCCGCGCCTTCGCGTAGCCAGCGTCCGCATGGCGCACGACGCCGAGCGCGGGGTCGTTCACCAGACAGAGACGGAGGCGTTCTTCGGCCTCGTCACTTCCGTCCGCCACGGCCACCAGTCCGGCGTGCTGGCTGTACCCCATCCCAACGCCGCCGCCGTGGTGGAAGCTCGCCCACCCCGCGCCGCTCGAGATAGCTGTCGCGTAGTTGAGAAGCGCCCAGTCGCTCACCGCGTCGGAGCCGTCGAGCATCCCCTCCGTTTCGCGGTAGGGGCTCGCGACGGAGCCCGCATCGAGATGATCGCGGCCGATCACTATCGGCGCGGACACTCGCCCGTCACGCACCATCTCGTTGAACAGCAGACCGGCGCGATCGCGTTCTCTGTAGCCGAGCCAGCAGATGCGAGCCGGGAGACCCTGCCACGCGATCTTCTCGCCGGCCCAGCCGAGCCAGCGCTGCAGCTTCGCGTCGTCGGGGAAGAGTTCGAGCAGCGCGCGATCGGTGGCGATGATGTCGGCCGGGTCGCCGGAGAGCGCAACCCAGCGGAACGGTCCGCGCCCCTCGCAGAAGGAGTCGCGGATGAACGCCGGCACGAAGCCCGGATAGGCGAAGGCATCGGCGACCCCTGCGGCCTTCGCCTGCGCGCGCAGGTTGTTGCCATAGTCGAACGCGATCGCGCCCCTGCGCTGCAGCTCGAGGATCGCCTCCACGTGCCGCGCCATCGCATCGCGCGCTCTGGTCAGGTACACATCGGGCGCCTTGCCACGCAGCTCGTCGAGATCCTCGTCGGGGTCGGCGGGAGGGAGGTAGCCCCACATCGGATCGTGCGCGCTGGTCTGGTCGGTGACGAGATCGGGCGTGAAACCGCGTTGCACGATGGCGGGAAGTACCTCCGCGGCATTTCCAAGGAGGCCGATGGACAGAGCTCTACCCTCACGCTTCGCGGCGAGCGCGCGGGAGAGCGCCGTGTCGAGCGACGTGGTGGATTCGTCGAGATAGCGTGTGGCAAGGCGGCGCTCGATGCGCCGCGGGTCGATCTCGACGCAGATCGCCACGCCGCCGGCGAGTGTTACGGCGAGCGGCTGCGCGCCGCCCATTCCTCCGAGACCGGCCGTCACGGTGATCGTTCCGGCAAGCGAGCCGCCGAAGTGTCGCTCGGCCGCCGCCGCGAAGGTCTCGTAAGTTCCCTGCAGGATCCCCTGCGTGCCGATGTAGATCCACGAGCCGGCCGTCATCTGGCCATACATCATGAGTCCGAGGCGATCCAGCCTGTCGAACTCCTCCCACGTCGCCCAGCGCGGCACGAGGTTGGAGTTCGCGATCAGAACGCGCGGCGCGAGCGGGTGGGTTTCGACGACGGCCACCGGCTTGCCCGACTGGATCAGCAGCGTTTCGTGATTTTCCAGACGGTCGAGCGTGTGGACGATCCGGTGGTAGGCCTCCCAGTTTCGGGCGGCCTTCCCGCGTCCTCCGTACACGACCAGATCATCGGGCCGCTCCGCAACCTCGGGGTCGAGGTTGTTCATGAGCATCCGCTTCGCTGCCTCCTGGATCCAGCCCTTCGCGACGCGCGTTGCGCCTCGTGGAGCGCGGATGCGAGCTGGCTGGCCGGGGGAGGCGCGTCCTTCGACAGTCACCGGGACGGTTGGTATGAGACGCGGGTGGGAGCGCCGCGGCGCGGACCGCGGCCCCGGAGGGGCGCGGCATACGACGGTGCTTACTGGCAGATCGAGGGTCGTTCGTGATATATCACGGTACGGTAATCGCCGTATGGTGTCAATAGTTTTGTTATATGAGATAGCGGGCCCCGCCGACGAGCCCCCGGCCCTGCTAGATTGGAGCATGGCGAAAGCACGCAAATCGCGGAGCAACCACGACGCGGGTACGGCCGGGAAAAAATCGGTCGGCAAGACCGGACGGCGCGCCACCTCGTCCCGGAAGCTCGCACCGCCCGCCAGCGCGATGGCCTACGCGAAGCTGCGGGAAGAAATCATCGATTGCGTCCGCTCGCCCGGCGAGCGGCTCACCGAGAGCGAAGTCGCCGCGCAGATGCAGTTGGGGAAAACCCCCGTCCGCGAAGCGCTACGCCAGCTCGTGCACGAAGGGCTGGTGCGCGTTCACCCCCGCAGGGGATACCTCGTGGCTCCGGTCACGTTGCGCGATGTGGAGAACCTCTGCGGACTGCGGCTCATCGTGGAGCCGGCCGCCGTGGCGCTCGCCGCCGGAAAGCTCGACGACGAACGCGCCGCCATTCTCGAGCGCTGGTGCAGGGTCGGATACGAAGTGACCGACGCCGCGTCGGTGCACAAGTTCCACATGGCCAACCGCGCCTTTCACGCTACGATTGCCCAGGCGTGCGGGAACCCCCGCCTCGCCGCCCTGGTCGACCAGATGCTCGTCGAGAGCCAGCGGCTCATCCAGTTCGGGATGCTTCTGGAGCCTCACAGCGATGAAGCCGTCCACAGTCACGAGGCGCTGCTCGAGGCCGTTCTCGCCGGGAATGCCTCCGCCGCTCGCCGCATCGTGGCGCAGGAGATCCGCGATACTCAACGGATGGTGATCGACGGACTCCTGCGGCATTCGACGCTTCGCAATCTCGCCCTGGCCCTGCCATAGCCGCGAGAAGGCCGGGACTCTCGTTCCGTACCCTCACCCGCCCCCGAGTTGCGTCTCGATCTTCCCGCGCAGCGCATCCACCTCGCCGCGCGCGCCGGAGAGCTCGCCGAGCGCCTTCTCCAGCTTCGCGCGCTCCAGCTCCAGGAAGCGCTCGTACGGCTGGATCACCTCCAGTAGCTGCTGGCGATAGCGACCGAGTTGCTCGTCGAATCGTGTCGCGAGTATCGACGAAAGATCCTCGCTCAGTCTCGCGATCCGCTCCTCCAGCTCGCGAATGAGCCGGCGGCGCCGCGCCGGGATTATCAGCCACCCCGCGATGGCGAAGAGTGTTGCGGTGAGTATCCCCGTTATGTCCACCGCCATCGTCGTGAACACTGTCACGATCACCGCCCCCAGCCCCACCGCCAGCACGTTCACGCCGAAGGCCTGCGTCAACGCGTCGCGCATCGACTCCACTATCCCTCGCGCTTCGCGCTCCGTGTCGAATGCGCCGAGCCGCTGCTCCACCGGCTGTCGCAGCCGCGCGAACAGCTCCTCGCGATTGTACTGGAATTCCGTGTCCGCCTGACCCGCCAGCGCCCCCGAGTCGCGCAGCCGCGACATGTGCGCGTCCAGCTCGGCGAAGATCGCGCTCCAGAGCTTGAGGTTCTGCTTCACCGTCCAGTCCACCATCCGGTGAACCACTTCCTCCACTTCGCGCGGCGCTTCGCCCACTACCTCGTTGCGAAAGCGATTCTCCACCGCGTCCTTGTTGCGCAGCAGCTTGATGTTACCGATGCGGACGTTGTTCTCGAGCCAGGTGCGCCCTCTGCGCTCCACCTCGCCGAGCACCGCGCGGAGCTCCATCTGATATCGCCCCGCGTCGCTCAGCATGTCCGCGGTGTACGCGTCGAGCTGTTCACGCACGCTGCCGAGTACGTGCGTGTCGTCGCGCATCACGCCGAGCCGCGTGTCGAGGAGGCCCAGATTGTCGTCGAGCACCTTGCGCACCACTCCGAGCGGCGAGAGCAGCTTCAGTCGCACGCGCTCTTCGTCGCGCAGCGTCTCGAGGAGGTAGCGCTCCAGGGCGGGGAATTCGTTGCGTGGGTCGAGCGAGGGTGCGGGAGCAGCTTCGCCGTCTTCGGCCCTGCGCGCCGCGATCCGCGACTGTAATACCTCGCGCGCGCTCAAGAACCATGTCACGGGCTCCGGTCCGCCGAGCCGCTTCGTCACTTCGCCGGTGATGTACGCGCGCACCCGGTCGATCTGTTCGTCCGAGTTCCGGCGATCCACGCCGTTCACCACGAAGATCACTTTCTTCCCCCACTGCCGTATCAGCCCCAGGAAATCGAGCTCGCTCGCGGTGAGCGGCTGCAGCAGGCTGGTCACGAACAGGACGAGATCCGCCCGCGGCACGAAGTCACGCGTGACCATCTCCTCCATCCGCTCCAGCGAGTTGGTGCCCGGCGTATCCACGATCTCGAGATCGCGCAGCACCTCGAGCGGATAGTGATAGATGAGTGTGTGCTTCCCCGACGGCTTCGGCGTGCCGGGCTCTCCGTAACGAAGGATGGAGATCTCGCGCGTGGTGGGGAGATCTCCCATGGCGAAGACTTCGTCGCCGAGGAGCGCGTTGATGAACGTGCTCTTTCCGGCGTTGTACTCGCCGGCCACGACGAGCAGGAAGAGCTCGTCCATCTCGTTGACGAGCCGCGCGAGGCGTTCGATGTCTTCGCGCGATCCCTCGGCGCGCGTGAGCTCGTCGCGCACGCGCATCACGAGCGTACGCTCCTCGCCCACCAGCTCGGCCTGCCGACGTGTCAGAAGCTGATCCATCGCCTTCCCGGATGAGTGAAGCCGGCTGGCCGGTTCCGTCCGGCCGCACCACCGCAGTCACTGATTTACCACCGGAACGCGTCACTCACAACGCCGGGGCGAGTGGCAGTCCTCGGGAGAGCTGGTCACCTGGAGAGAGATGGCAGAAAGCAGAAAGCAGACAGCAGGAACGGCCCCGGAGAAGAGATCCCTCCCCCGGGGCCGTTCCTGCCGTCTGCCCTCTGCCGTCTGCTGTCTTGTTTCTCTCCCCCTACCGTGCCGCCTGCACGGTCACGGGGCGGGCCCACTGTGGAGTCCCGTCCAGGCCGAGCGGCCGACCCGGTTCGTAGCTCATCTTGCCGTTCACGATCACCGCGTCGATACCGGCCGAGTACTGGTCCGGGTTCGCCACCGTCGCGCGTCCGTTCACGCTTTGTGGGTCGAAGACCGTGACGTCGGCCACGTACCCCTCGCGGATCTCGCCCCGCGCCTCGAGCCGCGCCAGCGCCGCGGGACGCGACGTCATCGCGGCGAGCACCTGCTCGAGTGGGACCCCTGTCTCCCGTGCGTGGCGAATCGCGGTCGAGAAGCACCCCGCCCCGCGAGGATGCGAGTTGGCGTGGGCCTCGCGCTCGATTCCGCCGTCCGATGCCACGAGGCAGAAGTCCTCGCGGATGGCGAGGTCGAAGGTGCGGTCGAGCGGCTGCGTGCCGACCGGCACGGCCACCAGCACCCCCGGTGTCTTCCGATAGTGCGCGAAGCTTCTGGCCGTGAGCTGCTCGCCCGTTCCCACCACCGTGAGATCGCCGTAGTCGAGTCCGAAGTGCTCCTGCCACCCCGGGCCGAAGCGCGCGGACGACACGTACGTGGCCCAGTAGCTGTACGGGTACACGCAGCACGTGATCTCCATCCCGCGCGACCGCGCCGCGCGGATGATCCCGAGCGCATCCGCCATGTGGAAGGTGCCGCCCGTGGAATTGAGATGTGCGATGTGCAGCCGGACCCCCGTCCGCTCCACCACTCGCACTGCCTCGCGCACTCCGTCGAGCTCGCGCGCGCTGGACGAGTATCGGAGGTGCAGCACGAGGGGCCGATCGTACCGCCTCGCCAGCGTTCCGTAGTCCACCAGCTCCTCGAACGTCGTATCGGGCTGATACTCGGGGCTGTGCGACACGCCGAGCGCGCCGGCATCGAGCGACTCTTCTATTTTTCGCAGTCGTGTTGCGCGGTCGTGATACTTGTTTCGGATGATCATGACTTTCGTCGATGTTCCGAAGTTCACGTGGTGCGGGAGCGGATCGAAGTGCCTGCGGTAGGCCTCCACGTTCCCCGCGCCTCCGTGCATCTGCAACGCCGTACTCACTCCGTCGGTCAGCTTGTACTTCTCGTATGTCAGGTAGCTCTTTTCCGGTCGGGATGAATTGTCGCCCAGGATGTCGATGAAGCCGGGAGCCACGATCCGGTCGGTGGCGTCGAGCACTCGCGTGGCCGGCAGCGGCGCGTCGCTCAGTCGGATGCGCCCGTCGCTCGTGATCCCCACGCAGAGCTGACGCAACTTGCCCTCGGTGAACACGCGCCCGCCCTGGATGGAAATCGCGAGCTCCTCGGAGCGAATGCCCGAGATCGCGGGTCCATTCGCGCGGAACGACGCGCGCGACGTCGTAGCCCAGCTTTCGGCGCGCGTGCCCGCGCGGCCGAACGCGCGCACCAGCGGCGTGGCGCCGAGCGCCACACCGGCCATGATGTGCAGCGCCTCACGTCGGTCCATACTGCGACCCGGCCTGCTCGAGCCGCCCCGCCCCCGCCCCCGCGCCGTGTCGTCCGATCCGGATCGTGTCATACGCTCAACCCGCCAGCTTGCGAGCCAGCGGGCCCGCGATCGGCGACTCCCATTCGCGCCCCTGGAAGGCACGCCACATCAGGAAGAGCCAGAGGAAAAGGCCGCCGAGGCCGAACACCACCGACAGCAGAAGCGCCACGAGCCAGCCGAGCACCGGCACCATGACGAGCATCCCGCTGAGCACCGAGAAAGCCACCGAGAGCGCGATCCACAGAAGACCGAGCGTGATGGACTGCGCCGCGTGATAGCGAACGAAGCGGTTTTCTTTCTCGAGGAGGAAGAACAGGATCCCCGTAATGGGACCGAGGAGATAGGCGAGCGCGCCGGCAACGTTCGGCGCGAGCCCGGTGCTGCTGGCAGTGGTTGTTGGAGATGTCATGGAGTCGTCCTCGCTGACCTGGATATTTCGCGGGTGGGATCCGGCTCGGCGGCGCATGCCGCCCTGGCGGCGCCTTGCCGGATCGTTTGTCGCACGCGAAACTAGGCAGTGGACATCAGCCCCTCCTCAGCGGATTATCAGCCGCGCCAAGTTCTTCGCCTGATTACACTTGGCGGACTCGCCGCGACCGGCGTCGACGGTGCGCCGCTGCCGTCCAGTCCACCCCGACGCCGACTCGCGCTCCTCGCCCTGATCGCTGCGAGCGGCGATGTGGGGATCTCACGTGACAAGATTCTTTTCTACTTCTGGCCCGATGGTGCCGAAGAGAAGTCGCGCCATGCGCTGACCCAGACTCTGTATGCGCTGCGTCGCGACTTCGGCGGCGCCGAGATCATCAGCGGTTCCTCGGAGCTGCGGCTGGCCCGCGATCTCATCACCAGCGACATCGACGAGCTGCATGCGGCGCTCGACAGCCGCCAGCTCGAGCGCGGTGTGGAGCTCTACAACGGTCCCTTCCTGGACGGCGTGTTCCTTCAGGGGCTGCCTGACTTCGAGCGCTGGGTCGACGAGGAGCGCAGCCGCATAGCGCGTCGCGTGGCAGGTGCCCTCGAGGCGCTCGCCGATCGAGCCACCCGCGATGGCGACCCTCCGCTGGCCGAGCGCTGGAGCCGACGCCTCGCCACGATGGACCCGCTCAACGGCCGCTATGCGCTCCTTCTGATGGAATCGCTGGCCGCGTTGGGCGACCGCGCCGGTGCGCTGCGACACGCGCGAGTGCACCAGGCGATGGTGCAGGAAGCGCTCGGTGTGGAGGCCGACGCCGCCGTGCTGGCGCTCGCGGAGCGGATGCGCGAAGCGCCCGAAGCTGCGCCGACTTCGCAAACGACGTCGATCGCCGCGCGCGACATGCCCACTGCCGAGAAAGTCGGCGATGCTTCCGGAGCCCGTGAGGAAAGCGAAGGGGAGGCCAGGAGCGCACCCGCGGGCCGTGCGGAGGAAGTACGTGGCGAAGCGTCAGGCTCCGCCGTGGTCGCCGCCGCTCCGGCGCGCGGATGGAGCGGCCGCGCGCGGCGCTGGGCTGCGGCGGCGGTCGGTGCTCTGGTGGTCGTGCTCGTGATCGGCTACGCGCTGCTCCGGACTCCACCGATTCGCGGTGCGCTGGCGCGCCAGAGCGACCTCGTACTCATCACCGATCTCGAGAACTCCACCGGCGATTCGGTGTTCGATCGCTCGATCCCGGTGGCGCTCTCGGCGGGTCTGGTGCAGACGAACAGAGTCACGATCTTCTCCCGCGCGCGGGTGCGCGAGACGCTCGATCTCATGGGTCGGAAGGGAACCGACCCCGCTCTGGATGAAACGCTGGCGCGCGAGATCGCACAGCGCACCGGAGTGCGCCTGCTCGTGGTTCCCGCCATCGCCCGATTCGACAGCAGCTACGTGGTGACCGCGCGCGTCGTGGATGCCGGCAGCGGCGAGGTTCTGGACATCGAGAGCGCGCGCTCGGATGACCGCGCGCACGTGCTGCGCGCACTCGACGATCTCTCGCGATCGCTGCGCCGGCGCTTCGGCGAAACTCTGCTTTCGCTGCACCGCCGCACCACGCCGCTTCCGCTCGCCACCACCAATTCGCTCGACGCCCTGAAGTTGTACGCGGATGGCCTGCGCGCCTTCAACGCAGGCGAGTATTCATCGGCCGTAACGCTCTACCGCGCCGCGGTCGCGCGCGATTCCAGCTTCGCGATGGCGCACGCGGCGCTTGGCTCGGTGCTCTACTGGACCAACGACCGGCCGGGCGGCGAGGCGGAATTCGAGCGGGCTCTCTCGCTGGTGGATCGCCTGAGCGACCGCGAGAAATTTCTGGTGCGTGCGCAGGTGGCGGGATGGCGAGGCGATCGCGGCGGGCAGATCACCATCCTGTCGGCGTATCTGCTTCGCTATCCGAACGACAACGGCGCGCGATCGCAGCTCGCGTACGCGTACATGCGCGCCCACCGTTACAAGGAAGCGCGCGACCTCTACCTCTCGCTGCTCGCCGCCGACAGTACCGATGCGAACGACCTGATCAACCTCGCGACCACCTATGGCGGGTTGCACGAACCGGAGCTGGCGGTGGAGACGTACCACCGGGCCTTCGCGCTCGATCCATCATACGAGACGGCGAGCACCATCAACATCGAGTACGGGAGCGCGCTGGTGAAGGCTGGCCGCCTCGCGGAAGCGCGTGCCACCTTCGAGAAGATGCTCGCGCTCCAGCCCGGGGAGCAGGCGCGTGGCTATCGCGCGCTATCCTACCTGGATACGTATCACGGCCGCTACACCGCAGCGGCGCAGGAGCTTGCCGAGGCGATCCTGATCGATCGCGTACTGGGCTACAGTCTAAGCGAAGCACGCGATCGGCTCCGGCGTGCACTGGTGGTGGAGACGCTCGGCGACGTGGCGGGAGCGCGCGCGGAGATGGACGTGGTGTGGAGCATCTTCCGCCATTCCTACCTCGAGCCGACGATGCTCGCGTGGATCGGCAAGGCGGAGGCGCGCGCCGGCAACCTGCCGCGCGCGAAGGAACTTCTCGATTCACTCCATGCGCGCTCCAATACCGAGAGCACGGCGGACCGCGCAGCGGAGAATCTCCTGGCTGGCGAGATAGCCACGGCCGAGGGGAGCTTCGACGAGGCGCAGCCTCGCATCGCGCTTGCATTGAAGCTCGACTCGACTCGGTACGTACTCGAATCGGCGGCGCATCTCGCGGAGCGCAGCGGGAATCTCGTGGATGCGGTGCAGCTCTACACGTCGCTGGCGAGCGGGATCGAGTTCGGGTGGGAGGGGCAGCGTGGCTGGGAGCTGGCGCCGTACCGACTCGGTCTGCTCGAGGAACGACTCGGCGACTCCGATGCGGCGCAGCGCGCGTTCCGCGAGATGATCGAACGGTGGTCCGACGGCGATCCGGGAATCCCGATACTCACCGACGCCAGACGCCGCGCCGGGATGGACC
>JBIQLU010000080.1:0-6781 GCA_044463985.1 Gemmatimonas aurantiaca
ACCTCATCGAGTGTGCTCACGCAGTGGAAATCGAGGACGTTGCGGACCTCTTCGGGGATGTCCTCGAGGTCGGCCTCGTTCTCCCGCGGGAGGATTATCGTCTTGATCCCGGCGCGGTGGGCGCCGAGGACTTTCTCCTTCACTCCACCGATCGGTAGCACGCGGCCGCGGAGGGTGATCTCGCCGGTCATGGAGACATCGCTGCGCACCGGGCGGCCCGACATCGCGCTCACGAGCGCCGTGCTCATGGTCACGCCTGCGCTCGGTCCATCCTTGGGGATGGCGCCCGCGGGGACGTGGATGTGCACTTCGATGTTGCCCAGCCGGTCGTTCGGGATGTGCAGCCGTGAGGCGTGCGTGGCGGCATACGTGAGCGCCGCGCGCGCCGACTCCTTCATCACATCGCCGAGCTGGCCGGTGAGTATCAGCGACACGGCTCCGAGACCGCTGACCTGCGTCGTGTTCTCCTGCGACGGCGGTCCGAGGAGGCGGCGGATCGCTGCTTCCACGAACATGATGTCGCCGCCCGCGGGGGTGTAATACATCCCTGTCGCCACCCCCACCTCGGGCTCTTCGGCGGCGCGCTCGGGGTGCACCCTGGCCCTGCCGAGCAGCTCACGCACGTCGTCCGGCTCGAGCGTGAGCTCGGTGGTCTCGCCGGCTGCCAGCTTGCGCGCGACCTTGCGCGCGACCGCGCCGATCTGGCGCTCGAGCTGTCGCACGCCGCTCTCGCGCGTGTACTTGCTCACGACGGCCATCACCGCATCGTCGCTGAAGGTCACGCCCTTCTCGGCGAGCCCCGCATCGTCGAGCTGGCGCGGGATCAGATACTTCTTCGCGATCTCCGCCTTCTCGCGCTCGGTGTAGCCGGAGAACTCCACCACCTCCATGCGATCGAGCAGCGGGGCGGGGATGTTCTGGATGAAGTTCGCCGTCGCGATGAACAGCACCTCGCTCAGGTCGAACGGAATGTTGAGATAGTGATCGGTGAAGTTGTCGTTCTGCGCCGGATCGAGCACCTCGAGGAGCGCACTGGCGGGATCACCCTGGAACGACACGCCGAGCTTGTCCACCTCGTCCAGCAGGAAGACCGGGTTCTTGGTGCCGGCCTGCTTCATCCCCTGGATGATGCGGCCGGGCATCGCGCCCACGTACGTGCGCCGGTGGCCACGGATGTCGGCCTCGTCGCGAGCGCCGCCGAGCGCCGCACGGACGTACTCGCGTCCGAGCGCGCGTGCTATCGACTTCGCGATGCTCGTCTTGCCGACGCCCGGAGGACCCACGAAGAGGAGGATCGGCCCCTTGGCCATCGCCCTCGCCTTCGCTTCCCGCTTGTCGGTGATCTGGTGATCCTCATGCTCGTTGGAGCCGAGCGTGGGGTTGGCGTCGTCGAGATCGGGCTTGAGCTTCAGCGCCGGGAACTCGCCGCTCTTCTCCACTTCGTTGGCCAGCTCCTCTGCCTTGAGTTGACGCACGGCGAGGAACTCCAGGATGCGATCCTTCACATCCGGGAGACCGTAGTGGTCTTCGTCGAGCACCTCTGCAGCGTGCTTGAGCTCGAGGTTGTCGTCGGAGCGAGTGTTCCACGGAAGCTCGGCGATCCACTCGAGGTACGTGCGGATGACCTGCGCTTCCATCGACTCGCGTCCCGTGCGCTCGAGGCGTCCGAGCTCGCGCTCCACTTCCTGGCGCGCGGTCTTGGGGAGCTCGAGCTTCGCGAGCTTCTCGCGCAGCTCCTCGATCTCGCGGTTCTGGTCGTCGTCGCCGAGCTCCTTCTGGATCGCGCGCATCTGCTCGCGCAGGTACATCTCGCGCTGGCGCTGGCCGAGCTCCTCCTGCACCTGCGACTTGATGTCCTCCTGCGCCTCGAGAAGTCCGATCTGGCGCTGCACGTGCACGAGCACGCGGCGAAGGCGCTCCTCGACGCTGTGTGTCTCGAGAAGCCCCTGCTTCTCGGGTACGCTGAGCTCGATGTAGCCGGCCACCAGGTCCGCGAATCGGCCCGGATCGGTCACGGAGTCGAGCACCTGATGCACGACCTCTTCGGGGAGGCCGCGCTTCTCGCCCAGCTCCGCGGCGCGCTCGCGCGTTTCGCGATGCAGCGCCTCGAAAGCGGGGTCGTGCTCATCGACGGGGCTCATCTCCTCGGAAGGGACGACCACAGCGCTCAAGTAGTTGTCGGTCATCGTGTACTGCAAGGCCGCTGCGCGCTGCTCTCCCTGCAGGAGGAGCTGCACGCCGCCGAGCCCGCGCTGTACCTGCCCGATCCGGGCGATGACGCCCATGGAATACAGGATGTCTGGCGTCGGCTCGTCCGCGTTGTCGCGCTGCGCGACGGCGAAGACCAGTCGATCGGCCTTGAGAGCGGCCTCGATGGCTCTGAGGGTGCCGGGCCGGCCCGCGGCTATTGGAGCCGTGAGTCCGGGGAAGATCACCGTCCCGCGGAGCGGTAGTACGGGCAAGGTCTGACGTTGTGCCATGATTCAGAACTCTAGTTGAGTGTCGAGCGGACGAACGAGGCATGACGGGGACGTTGGAGCCCCGCACGCTCCATTCCTGCTCGCAATGATCGACCGCCAGAAATGATACCCTCTAGTGGTCAATCGGGTATACTTCGCGCGTAGCAATCAAGAGCAGACGAGACCGGGCCGTTCCGCCAAAAGCTCGAAGGCATGACTTACGCCACTGCGGCAGGAATTGCAACTTCTGCCCGTCGGATTGACGTATTGGAACTGCCAGCACGGCCGGATCGTCTTTTCAGGCGCTCCGGCGAGTTGTAGACTAAGCATCTTGTATTCCCGCCAGGATTACGACGTGCCCGATCCCATCGCTCTTTCATCAGACGCCGAGTTCCGTGTGCTCGCCGAACGCGCGCTCACGGCGCATTACGAGCTCGACACCGAGCTCGGACGCGGCGGCATGGGCGTGGTTTACCGGGCCACCGACCGGCGGCTCAAGCGCGTGGTGGCGATCAAGATCCTCCCGCCGGAGCTCGCCTTTCGCGGCGATATCCGCTCGCGCTTTCTCCGCGAGGCGCAGACGGCGGCGCAGCTCAGCCATCCGAACATCGTGCCGATCTACTCGGTAGACGAGCGCGAGGGACTCGTCTATTTCGTGATGGCGTGCGTGGATGGGCCCACGCTCGCGAGACGTGAGCACGACGAGGGGCGACTGTCGGTGGATGTCACGCGCCGGCTCCTGCGCGAAGTCTCCGATGCGCTCGCCTACGCGCACACGCGCGGCGTGGTGCACCGCGACATCAAGCCGGACAACATCCTGATCGACCGCGAGAGCGGTCGCGCGATGGTGACCGACTTCGGAATCGCGAGAGCCGTGCAGGGTGGTGCCGATTCGCGGCTCACCGCGACGGGCGTGGCCATCGGTACGCCGGCGTACATGTCGCCGGAGCAGGCGGCGGGCGATCGCGAAATCGACGGCAGGAGCGATCTGTACTCGCTCGGCATCGTCGGCTATCAGATGCTCGCGGGGCGGCTTCCATTCGAGGCGATGAGCACGCCCTCGATGCTGATGAAGCACATCATGGAGATCCCGCCGCCGGTCTCCGATTTTCGCCCCGACGTTCCGCACGAGCTGGCGATGGTGGTGATGCGGCTTCTCGAGAAGGAGCCGGAGAATCGCTTCGCTTCCGCGACCGAGCTCTCCGCCATCCTCTCGGGCGATCCCGCCGCGCGCGCCGCGCTCCTCGCGGCGCCGCCCCCCACCCATCAGCGTACTCGCGGCGCGAACGCCGGCGGCGACCGGTGGACGCAGTCGGCGCCGACGTCGCAGTATCAGCTCGCCGGCCACGGTTACGATCGCTCGCCGGTACCGGCGGCCGACGCGTCGAGCGATGAGTATTACGCGCCCACCGCGGACGAGATGGCGCGCTGGTCCGCGCCGGAGGTGGAGAAGTTCCGCGCTTCGTTCGCGCGCTTCGCCTTCGTCAACGCGGTGATCGTCATCGCGGCGATCTTCACCAGCGGCGACTTCCTCTCGATCACGGTGGTCTGGGGCATCTTCATGGCCCTGAAGTACTCGAAGCTCTGGTCCGCCGGCTACGACTGGCACGACGTGTTCCGGGAGCCGCGCGACCGCCCCTTCTCGGATGTGCTCCAGGAAGCGGGCGAGCACATCGAGGATTTCTTCGCGAAGTTCGACAAGAACAAGAAGGGAAAGATTCGGGAGCGTCGGCGCCGGCGTCGAGTTGCGATGCCGGCCGACCGCAAGGCGCTCCCCGCGGAGGGAGGGGGAGGAGGAGGACGAGGAGGCGCAGCGGTCGCTCCGCTGCGTCCGGGCGACTACGGCCCCTATGCCGACAAGGTGCAGCGGGCACGTCGTGATCTCGACGAGATCGCGCGGATGGTGGCGTCGCTCCCCCGTTCCGACCAGTCGCTGGTGGAGGGCGTGGTTCCCGCGGCGCAGGGGCTCCTGCAGCGGGCGGAGGGGCTGGCTGCCGGGCTGCACGCCACCGCGCCTTCGCCGGGTGCGGCGGAGCGGATAGAACGCGAGATCGCGGAGCTCGAGGCGCAGGCGAATCCGCTCGATGTCCCGCGCAGCGAGGAGCGGGTTCGGCGGCTCGCGCTGCTCAAGCGCGACCGACGCGCGGTCGCGGACGTGAAGCGCCGGCACGAGGAAACCACCGCGAAGCTCGAGAGCTGTCTGATAGCGCTGCAGAACATGCGCATCGACGTGCTCCGCCTGCGCGCGGAGGGCGTGGCCGGTGTGAGCCAGCACATCACGCTCCTCACGGAGCGCGCGCGTTCACTCGCGGATGAAGTCGACGCCGTCGTACAGGTGGGTGCCGAGTCGCGCGCCTCTGTCGGAGGCGGTCGCGTGTGACTGACGCGATGCGCGACCGCGTGGTCGCCGTGATCGGCGATGCGTACGAGTTGGGTCCGGAGCTCGGACGCGGAGGGATGGCGATAGTCTACAGGGCCACCGATATCCGTCTTCGGCGCGATGTGGCGATCAAGGTGCTGCCGCCGGAGATGGCTTTCCGCACCGATGTGAAGCGCAGGTTCCTCCGCGAAGCGGAAACAGCAGCGCAGCTCGACCATCCGAACATCGTTCCGATCTACTCGGTGGACGAGCGCGGCGGCCTCGTCTACTTCGTGATGGCACTCGTGGATGGCGAGAATCTCTCGGCGCGGCTGATGCGCGGGAGACCACCGGTCGATGAGACGCGGCGCATTCTGGGTGATGTGGCCGACGCGCTGGCGTACGCGCACTCGCGCGGCGTGATCCACCGCGACATCAAGCCCGACAACATCATCATCCGTCGCGAGGATGGGAGAGCGCTCGTCACCGACTTCGGGATAGCGCGCGCCGCCGAGGCGGACTCGCATCTCACCGCGACCGGAGTGGCGGTGGGAACTCCCGCGTACATGTCGCCGGAGCAGGCGCTCGGCGAACGCGACGTGGATGGGCGGAGCGACATCTACTCGCTCGGCATCGTCGCGTACCAGATGCTGGCCGGTGACCTCCCGTTCACGGCGAGCAATACGCCGGCGATGATGATGAAGCACGTGAACGAGCTGCCGCGTCCCATCCTGCAGGTTCGCCCCGACGTTCCTCCGGGACTTGCCGCTGCCGTGGAGCGCGCGATCGCGAAGGATCCCGACGAACGCTGGCAGGACGCCGCCGCCTTTCGCGACGCCATCGTGAACGAGGGCGCCGCGCCATGGCTGCTCGAGACGCGGACGATGCGAGCGCCGGGAGGAGGCCCGGGCAGTGCGGGGGCACGATCGTTCGCGGCGGGACCACCGTCCATGCACCCGTCGGTGCCGCCGGCGCGCGTTCCGCCGCGGACTGCGTATTCTCCTCCTTCGCCCACGATTCCCCGGCTTCCGGATCTTCCGCTGCCGGAACAGCCGCCGCTCCCGTATCTGGATTCGCTGAGGGGTGCTGGTCGACGCGGCCGACGGAGCCGGCGAGAGCGAAAGCAGGACAGCCTCGAAACCTTCGCCGCAAAGCCGATCGAGCAGCGCATCATCCTCTTCCGCCGCAACCTCGCCGGTACCGGCGTGACGGTGGGAACGCTCGCGGGAATCAACTTTCTCACCTCACCGCACTTCCCCTGGTTCCTCTTCGCCGCGTTCGGGATGGGAGCGAATCTCGCGCGACAATGGAGCACGCTCTGGGCGGAGGGTGTGACATGGAAGCGCATCTTTCAGCGCGACGTGGAACCGCCCGCGGAAACTCGGCAACTCGGCGCGTCCAGGGAGTCGGCGCGCAAGCTCGGGCGCGCGAAGCGCGCGGCGGAGGATGGAGCAGCGAGACTCGCGACTCCCGAGGTGCTGGCCGGTCCGCACGGTGCTTCGGTGCGACGCGTGGCTGCCGACCGCGAGGCCATCGCCTCGATCATGACCACGCTCTCGAAGGCCGACCGCGAGCTGATTCCCGATGTGACACCCACCGTGGATGCACTCGCCGCGCGTGCCTCGTCCATCGCTTTCATGCTGCACCATCTGGACGGCGACGTCTCGCCCGACGCGCTCAGAAGTCTGGAGGCGCGCATAAACACGGTGCGTGCCGAACCGGAAGACTCGGCCGACCACTCGCGCCGGCTCGCGCTGCTCGAGCGCCAGCATTCATCGCTCGCCGAGCTCTCATCGCGACGCGCGCGCCTGTACGGTCAGCTCGAGAGCGTGGTGATGGCGATGCAGAACCTGAAGCTGGACCTCCTCAAGCTCAGCTCATCCGGCGTTCAGTCCGCACTGGCCGAGGTGGCCAGCGCCACAGTCGAAGCCCGCGCCCTCTCCCGCGACATCGACCACGTCCT
>JBIQLU010000080.1:6881-8610 GCA_044463985.1 Gemmatimonas aurantiaca
CGCCCATACGGCTCGATAGAAGATCGATGAGTTGCCGCCGTCCATCTTCGATCCGCTGGCGATGACGGTGCCGGCGGGGTCGACGAGGGTGATGATGGCGGAGGTGCTGTAGCCGATGAGGGTGTTGCCGTTCGGCAGGCGCTGGGTGGAGCCCATGTAGGTGGTGTAGATGTGATCGGGGCTCAGGTAGTCCCACGCCATGGTGGCGGTGCCGGCGTCCAGGTCGAGCGCATATTCGACGGGACGCGTCACGTTCGGATCGTGGGCCGTGCCGTTGTCGTAGAGGAGCAGGTGCTCATCGGGGAGCATGCGCGCGAAGTGCTGGCCGCTGAATCCGTTCAGTGGATCGTTCTCGATGCTGAAGTCGCTCTTCGTACCGCCGAGCTGCCAGATCACATCGCCGGTGGTGGCGTCGTGCTTCGTGATCGCGCCGAGGCTGCGCCAGCTCACCACGATGTTCCCGTCGGAGTCGACGTCGAGCGAGTTGGGATGGTCGAAGTCGCCCGTGTCGGTGAGCGGCGGCGAGATGAAGTCTGCGGGTGTCCAGCGGTCCATGGCGTCGAAGAGCAGATCCGCGCTTCCGTCGGGCGTGACGCGGAAGATCTTGTGCACGGATACCAGGTCGCTCGTGCCTCCGCCGTGGCTTGTCATGTCCATCTCGTGCTGGTCGTAGCCGAACAGGTAGGCTGCGACGACGCTGGTGTCTTCCATCACGAAGCGGATTTCGTGGCCATCCGTGTAGTACGGCCCGGGGACTTTCCACACGTGGGTGATGTCGCCCGCGGTGGTGAACTCGGCGTATTCACCTGGCACCGGTTCGTGGCCTGTGGAAGTGCCGAGATAGATGGTGTAGTTGCCGTTCGGCTGCTGCTGGAAGTCGCCGATTTGACTGTAGTCCGGAAAGTGCCTGTACCAGACCAGCTTCCCGGTGCTGTCGAAGGCCACGGCGTAGAGCGTGCTGTCGCTCGCGGCCACTTCGCTGAGAATGAAGCCGCCGGGAAAGGTGCCCGCGGTCATGTCCATGCGCACGTTGCGCAACGCTTCGGGAAGCGCGGTCGTGGAGAAGTCGAGCGTGTTGGAGCTGCCGAATTCATCGCCGGCGCGCGCTTCGATGTAGATCTGGTAGTCGGTTGCTGGGACGAGCGGCGCGATCACGATGCGCCCCGCGCCGCCGCTCACGGGTGCGAACGGAGTCGCTCGCGGTTCGGCGCCCGGTGCGAGGAACCACGCGCGCGCGGAGTCGGCGCCATCGGCGTTGAACGTCGCTACTGCGAGCGGGCCGGCATCGGTTCCGGGCCGCAGCGCCAGGTCGGTGACTGCGATGGAGCCGGAAGGTCCCGTGAGATCATCGTCGTCCGAACACGCTGCGAGTGCGAGCACTACGATCGCCGCCAGGAGCAGCGTGCTCGTTCCGCCGAACCACTGATGCGCGGCGCTTACTCGATTGTGCATCTGCAACACCTCTCTGACTGTCTGATCCGTAGAGGTGTTGGAAATTCCCGGGCCATGGCGCACGACACGCGTCAGGGCTGGCGGAACATGTGCGCGATGCGCGCTCGGGCGAGGCGAACGTGAAAAGGGCTCGGCGGCATTGCCACCGAGCCCCTCGGATGCGAGACGAACTATCCTCTGTTGGATGTCACTCGTTCTTCGTCTCTTTGTGTTTCTCCTTCTTCACCTCGGCGGTGGCGCTCGCCGGTGTCGTGACGTCCGCCGGCACGGCCGCGGG
>JBIQLU010000080.1:8710-10868 GCA_044463985.1 Gemmatimonas aurantiaca
ACGTGCATCATCGGCGGCAGCGTCTTCGCCATGTTCTGGAGGAAGCCGGCAGCGCCTCCGACACCGTTCCCCACTCCGTTCGCCACGCCGTTGCCTCCCTCCCACACCACGACCTTGTCGAACTTGATGTTCGAGATCGCCTTCGCCGCCGTTTCGGCCAGCGTGTCGATCTTGTCCACCAGCAGAAGCTGGAACGCTTCCTTCGATCCGCCCGCACGATCGACGAGCATGCCGAGTGCCTCTGCGCGCTTCGCCATGATCTGATATTCGCCGTCCGCCTGCGCCTGGAGGCGGAGCCGTACGGCCTGGGCCTCGGCGTCGGCGGCGAGCTTCACCTGCTCCGCCTGCGCTTCCGCTTCGACGATCCGGCGCGCCTTCTCCGCCTTCGCCGGAGCCTCGAGCGCCGCGCGCTGCTCTGCTTCTACGCGTTCGGCCTGTGCTATCGCCGCGCGCGCCTGGGCGCGGTTCTGCGCTTCCTGAACCGCTGCCTCGGCCTCGCGGCGCCGAGTCTCCGCGATCTGGAAGGCTTCTGCCTGCTTCACCTTGAGGTGCGAATCCGTGGCCGCGATCTGCTCCTGCGCCTGCGCCTCACCGGCGATCGCGCGCGCATCCGCCTGCGCCACCGCGATACGCTTCTCCTGCTCGGCGTTCTTCACCGCTGCCTCGCGCTCGAAGGCCGCGGTCTGCTCGCCCACCTGCTGCTCCTTCTCGAGCTCCGCGATCTTCACCGCCTTCTCTCTCGCGGCATCGGCCAGGCCGATCTCGCGATCCTTTTCGGCGTTCGCCACCTGCACCATCTTCTCGCGGTTCGCCTCGGCCACGCGGATCTCACCCATCTTTTCCTGATCCGCCACGTCGCCGCGCGCCTGCTGTACCGCCTGCGATGCGGCCTTCTTTCCGATCGCCTCGATGTACCCGCTCGAGTCCATCAGATCGGTGATGTTCACGTTGATGAGAACCAGGCCGATCTTCTTGAGCTCGGGCGCGAGGTGAGTCTGGATCCGGGTGAGCAGCGCGTCGCGGTCGCGGTTGATCTCCTCGATGCGCATCGACGCGATGATCTGGCGGAGCTGGCCGAAGATGATGTCCTGCGCCTGGCGCTTCACCAGCGCCGCGTCGTTGGCGATCGAGAGGAGTCGCGCGGCCGCGTTCTGCTGAGTCTCGGAGTCCGTTCCGATGGCGACGGTGAACACGCTCGGCACTGCCACGCGGATGTTCTCCGCGGAGAGCGCGTCCTTGAGCGGAATGTCGATCTGCAGCGGCGTGAGATCGAGGTAGGCGTATTCCTGGATCACGGGCCAGATGAAGGCGCCGCCGCCGGAGATCACGCGTGCCGAGCTCTCGCCGGCCACCTTGCCGGAGATCACGAGCACCTTGTTCGCCGGGCAGCGCCGGTAGCGCGAGACGAACAGGAGCAGGAGTCCGACTACGAGCGCGAGGAGAAGAAGACCGCCGCCGGTCGCGAAGCCGCCTATGCCATCCAGCAGAGAACCGGACTGGATCATGGCGTAGTGAAGTGGCGTGTGCATGGTCAGAGAACCTCGTCGAGGGAGGGAGTTGCGACTACTTCCACGATGTCCGGCTCTCGTACGTCTACGACGGTGACCTTCGTACCGGTGGAGAGCGCTGCGCCGCTGGTGACCGCGTCGTATTCGACGGTGCGGCCGTTGAGGGTGAGGGTGACTCTCCCGGCACCGGAGTCGGTGCCCGGTATCGGAATGTAGACCACACCGCCCTCGCCGATGGCGCTGGTGACGTGGATGGAGCGGTCGCTCTCCAGCCGCAGGATCCAGCGCATGCTGAAGGCGACCAGGAGCATCGCGAGGAATCCCGGCACGACAGCCGCGACGAGCACCAGAAGCAGCGGCCACCCGGCGGAAGTCGCGGCGAGGCCCGACAGTCCGAAGAAGGCGAGCCCCGCCGACAGCGCACGAACGCTGAAGAGGTGCAGCCCGCCTGCGGCACCGTCCGCGGCGTCGTGCCCGAAGTCGTGCGGCGCGTCGAGGTGGTCGAGGCCGTGCGCGGCGTCGACTCCGAAGAGCCCGAGCAGCAACTGGAGGATTAGAACGCCGCCGCCGAGCACCGTGCAGACGACGAAGAAGCTTGTCATGACTTCAAGATGCACCAGACTCGGCGTTGGCGCGAGTCGTCGTATGGC
>JBIQLU010000080.1:10968-17487 GCA_044463985.1 Gemmatimonas aurantiaca
CGCTCCCAGATCTCCACGGGAAGCTTCACCGTCTCGGTGTTGCCGTTGCTTTCCTTTACGCGCACGGTGGTCGGCATGGCCATGCGGTCGAGGTTGACGAGCGTGATCAGCGCGCCCTTGGCGGGGTCTCCATCCACGTACGCCACGTTCGTCACACCCTGATCGAGCGTCCAATTCTCCACGAACCACTCCTTCCAGAACCAGCCGAGGTCCTCGCCAGTTGCATCGTCGATCGTGCGGAAGAAATCCTGTGGCGTGGGGTGCTTGTAGGCCCAGCGACGCACGTACTCGCGGAACGCGCGGTCGAAGCGCTCGGGGCCGAGCACGCCCTCGCGCAGCAGCACGAGACCGAGCGACCCCTTGTAGTACTCGAGCGGGTGCACGTACTCGGTCGGGATGGCGTCCGCACGCGTGATGATCGGCTGTGCGGCTGGGTTCAGCAGGTAGGGAACGATCTCGCGCGCCGGGTTCCCGCCCTTCGGTGCATACTCACCGTCGCGCTTGGGCGCGAACTCGCCGCCATTGAACGCATCGGTGGAGTAGATGTCGACGAACGTGTTGAAGCCCTCATCCATGAAGGCGAAGCGCCGCTCGTTGGAGCCCACGATCATGGGGAACCAGTTGTGGCCCACCTCGTGGTTGGTCACCGACCAGAGCCCCTTCCCCCGGCTGCGCCAACTGCAGAAGTCGATCCCCGGGTACTCCATGCCGCCCACGGGGCCGCCAACGTTCACCGCCACCTGGTACGGATACTCCAACAGCTCCTTCGAGAAGTATTCGATCGTGGCTTTCGTGTACTCGGTGGAGCGCGTGTAGGCGTCCGGACCCGCACTCTCCACCGGGTACGCGGACATCGCGAGCACCGTGCGGCCGCTCGGCGTGTGCGCCGCGGCGGCATCCCACACGAACGCCTTCGACGCGGCCCACGCCACATCGCGGCTGTTCTTCATGGTGAAATGCCAGATCAGTCGCGGCTTCGTGGTGGGGCGCGAAGCGGGATCGGTCACTTCCTGCGGGGCGCGGATGTAGATCGTGCTGTCGCTCTTCCGCGCGGTGGCGAGGCGAGTGCGCTCTCTGGCGGTGAGTACCTCGTTCGGGTTCTGCAACACGCCCGATCCCACCACGATGTACGACGAGGGGACGTCGACAGTGTAGTCGTAGTCGCCGTAGTCGAGGTAGAACTCGCCGTTCCCCATGAACGGGAGAGCATTCCAGCCGCGAACGTCGTCGTACACGGCCATGCGCGGGTACCACTGAGCGATGTCGTATACGGTTCCGTTCCGGCTGTCCATGCGGCCCGCGCGGCCGTTGTCGGTTCCAACCTCGAAGGAGTACTCCATCGTCACCTGCACGCTGTCGCCTCGGGGCGCGAGCGGGCGGGGGAGCTCGAGGCGCATGCGCGTGTCGGTGACGCTGTACCGGGCGCGCGAGCTTCTGCCATGCTGCGTGGTGGATGCGCTCGAGATGTGAAAGCCGTCGGTGTGCGGCTCCGCCTCATCCGGGGGAGCGGCGAGCGCGCTGCGCGAGTCGGCACGGTGCCGATTCTGGTCGAGCTGCAGCCAGAGGTAGCGCAGAGTGTCCGGACTGTGATTGACGTAGGAGATCGTCACCTTACCAGTGATCGCGTGCCGGGCATCATCGAGGCGCGCGGCTATGCGGTAGGATGAGCGGTTCTGCCAGTAGTGAGCGCCGGGTGCGCCATTCGCGGAGCGCGTGTCGGTCGCACCTTCCACCGGATAATGCTGGTCGAAGAGAGCATGCGGATCGTAGCGCGAGGAGTCGGCGGCGACTGCGGGGTGCGAGGCGTACGCCCGTGTTACACGCGCTCCGCCGGTGGCGAGCGTCGCTGCAAGGAGAGCGGCGCCGGTCGCGAATGTCAGTCGATCCATCGATATGGGACTCCTCGGATTTGGACCCTTACTGTTCGCGCTGCAGCCAACGCTCCATTATGGCGCTGATCGCATCGGGCGATTCTTCGGGGGTGAAGTGACGGACGTCGGGGATGACGTCCAGCGTGGAGCCAGGGATCGCCTCGTGGAGCTGCCTGGCTACGTGCGGTGCCAGAAAGGGGTCGTGCGCGCCGGTGATGATCGCGGTGGGTGCCATGATCTCGCCCAGTCGGGGCGCGAGAGCCGCGGTCTCCTCGGGGTCGAGCGCCTCGAGATGTTCGACCAGTACATCACGCCCTTCCGGCGAGCAGAAGGGGCGGATGTAGATGTCCATCGAGCGCTGGCCGCGCGACTCCTGGGTGTAGCCACGCTCCATCTCGGATCGGAGCGCGGAGAGAATCCAGGTAGTTGGGAGATGGCGAGTGAGAGGGAGCGTGGCCTTCGCCATCTTGATCTGTCGGGTGGGCCACTCGTCGAATCCAACCGAATCGATGAGGCAGAGCCGCTCCACTCTCGTGGGATGGCGCACGGCCAGGTGCTGCGCGATTCCGCCGCCCAGATCGTGTCCCACGATCGCGGCGTACTGGATGCGCAGAGCGTCGAGCAGCGCGATCACGCGTTCGGCGTGCCCCTTGATGCTGAGGTCGCGCTCCATCGGTCGATCGCTGCGTCCGTAGCCGAGGAGGTCGAGTACGACAATACGGCGCCCGGATGGGAGGAGCGGTACCACGTCGCGCCAGAGGTGCGACGAAGTGGGGAAACCGTGGATGAGCACGATCGGTTCGCCCGCACCGCGGGAACCGGCGGCGTAGTAGTACAGCCGCGCCCCACCTACATCGACGAACTCACCTCGCATGGAAATGGGCGTGCGTCGGCCGTGCGGTCGTGCGGCTGCGATCAAACATTGGCGAGCTCGGACGCCACGTCGTGCGTCTCGCCTTCGGCGTGCCACTCCACTATCCTGCCCGCGATCGCGGAGGCTGCCACTGTGTAAGGCGAGGCGAGATACAATTGTCCGGGTCCCGACCGGCCGGGGAAGTTTCGGTTGATCGCGGAGATGGTTACGTCGTCCCTGGTGCGCGACACGCCGGGGCCCGCGTTGATGCATGCGCCGCACGATGGTTCGATGAATGTCGCACCCACTGCGTCGAAGACGCTATCGTAGCCGCGCTCCTGACAGTACTGGAACACCTCGCGCGAGCCGCACTGGATGAAGCAGCGAACGCCCGGGGCGACCTTCTCGCCGCGCGAGAGCGCCTCGCTGAACACGCGCGCGTACATGTCCATGTCTTCCTTTTTCCCGGCCGTGCACGAGCCCGCGTACGCGATGTCGATGGCGACCTCGCCGGGGAGCTCGTCGACGTACATGCCGTTGCCGGGATCGCCGGGGAGCGCGATCATCGGACGGAGCGACGCCGCATCTATCTCGATGACCTTCACGTATTCGGCGCCCTCGTCGGAGTAGAGGCCGGCGCAGAACTCGCGCGCATCGCTCTCCGACATCCCGCGCTGCCGCACGAGATAGTCCACCGTCTTCTGGTCGGGTGCGATGATGCCCGTGAAGGCGCCGACTTCGGCGGCCATGTTGGTCATCGTCGCGCGCTCATCCACCGATAGCGCGCTCACCGCTTCGCCGGCGTACTCGATGATCTGGCCGATCGCTTCGCCGTTCCTGATGTAGGGGTGGCGGAGGATCTCCAGCATGAAGTCCTTGGCCGTGATGTTGGCCGGCTTCTCGCCGCGCACCACCACCTTGAACGACTTCGGAACCTCGACCCGCACATCCCTGGTGATCCACGAATTGAAGATCGCCGTGGTGCCCACGCCGAATGCCACGCACCCAACGGCGCCCGCGTGCGGAGTGTGCGAGTCGCTGCCGATGATGATCTGCCCCGGAAGCGCGTGCGCCTCGAGGATCTTCGAGTGGCAGATCGCTTCGGATCCGGCGGCCGTGATCGCACCGTGGAGATTGAGTCGCTTGTCGAGCTGGCCGTAGAGGCGGATTCCCTTGGCCTCGGCGAACGTGCGCTGCTTCGCCTCGAGCTGGTTCGCGACGTCCAGCAGCCCCATCTCGCGATGCTCGGGGCGCATCACCTGGTCGAGGAAGGTGAGGTGGTCGCGGAAGAAGAAGACGCTCGACGGATCGTTCACCGGCTCGTCCGGCCCCACGAGCTGCTCGAAGAAGATGGCCGACATCGGCGTCACGTATTCGTGGCTGAAGCGAATGTCGGTGAGCACGAACCCCTGATCGCCGGGTTTGACCGCGGGGATGCCGATTTCGCCCGCGGCCGCGTCCACCACCCAATGCCGCGCGAAGATCTTCTCCGCGATGGTCATGGGGCGCGGTGGCGTGGCGACGGTCGGGACTTCGACCTTCCCCTGCAGGCGAGCGACGTTGTAGTTGAAAAGGCCGCCGTACTCGATGATTCCGCGAGTTATCCCCCCCTCATGAGCGGTGAACTCGGAGAGCGGGATCTCCTCGCCGCGGCGAACGCGGTCGATGAGGTCGAAGTCGGTGGATGTGAAAACGCCGAGGTTCTGGCAATTCTCGCGATATATCCGCTCGATGTTCTCCGCGATCACGAGGCGGATACCAGCCATCATCTCCGCGTAAGGCGACTGCTCGCGCGACGAACCCTTCCCGCGGCGCTTGCCGGAGACGCTCGCCACGAAGTTGCCCTTGCGCACCGAGCCGCGAACGATGGGAAACTCTTCGCCGCACTTGAGCCCGAGGTACGGGAAGTCGCCCAGCGTCTCGTCGAAGTAGTAGCAGATATATGCCGGCGTGATCTCGTCGGTCGAGATGTTGTCACGCAGGGCAGGGTGCGCGGAGGAGCCGACGGGTGCCGAGGGGTCGAAGGGGATGTCTTCCCCATCGAGCTGTCGACGCACGACATCCGGGTCCTCGGCGAGGAAGAGGACGCGTCCATCGAAGCGGACGCTGTCCGGAACCTTCTGGACAGGTCGAGACAGCAGACTCTGGATCATGTTCACGCCGTAAAGTGCTCTGGGGCAAGATGATCGTAAGCCGGAACCTCCACAAGCATCGAGTCAGTGGGGCGGCATGGTCGGAACGAGTTTCAGGCGGCGTGCTTCTAGCGAGCGGTTCGACATTGTAGTATCGTTAGGCCGCCTTTGCTGGCTTGGATTTCGCAGTGCCATCTGCGTTGTTAGCAACGACTTACCACGAATCAAGCGAGGGAGCCGTGACCGTTCCGATCACGCCGGACTTCTATATCCCACCCCCCGCACAGAGCGCTCAGGAGTCAATTCGCTTCCCGCTCACGTGGCTGGTCGAACACGCGTCAGCACCGATCAAGTTCCGCGCCGTAACCGAGATAGCGAGGGCGACGAGCGACGGAATGGATGCGCTCGCCGCGCTTCCTTACACCTACGAACCGGCTCTGTTGCTGGCCCTTCTCCAGGCCACTGACGGGACGTGGCCCGGCGGAATGCTCGCGGTGCCGGTGCCCGGACAGGGATTCACGGGCGTCGGGACGATAAGCGCGGTTCAGCGGCTGCTCGAGTACGGGTGGGAGCGTGATTCGCCGCCGCTGCTGCAGGCGCGGCGGGTTCTCTTCCGCCTGCTCGCGGAAGACGACGACCCCGCCTACCTGTTCGAGCTCGCGCCGCGTGGACGGGTTGCGCCGGATCTCGTGCGGCATGGGCGGTCGATACTGCGCGAGGCGGCGGCCGCGGCCCTGGCTCAGGCGGGCTACGGGCACGACCCGCGGCTCCGGGGGGCGGCGCGTCGCATTACCGAGCGGGTGGATGCGTTCCTGCGTTCGCCGCTCGCGGAGAAGCCGTTCGTTCGTTACGGGAACCAGCACGTGCTTCCTCCGGAAGCGGCCCCGCCATCGATCTTCCTGCTGGAGATGCTGGCGTACATGCCTCATTTCCGCAACGAGCATTACGACTTCATGGAGCGGCTGTACGGAGCCATTTCGCAGCCACAACCGCGTCAGGCGTCGGCCAGCATGGTGGGCGACAAGATCGTCGCGGAGCCGCACCTCGTGCTCGGCGACCAGCTTCCGCATCGAAACGCGGTCGATGGCGACATCCCCGCAGCGCTGCAGTGGCTGGAGCTGATGGCCAGGCTCGGCCTGCTTCGGCGAAACGACAACTGGTCGAAGATGTTCGAGCGCTTCGTGGGCGATCGTGACTCCGAGGGAGTGTGGAAGCAGCCCGGCTCCGGCCGCCGGACGCCAACCCTCAGCGCGTCCACCCCGTACTCCTGGCCGCTGTTCCCCCTCGGTCCCGACGCCTCCCCCGACTCGATCCGCGCCGACGTCACCTTCCGAATCGGCATCATAGCGAGGTACGGGGGGTGGGGGATGGAATTGGAGTGAGAGGGGCAGGCAGAAGACAGCAGAAAGCAGACGGCAGTGAACTGCACGCGTGGCACCGTCGTGCCCGCGCGGGCGGGGACTCGTGTTTGATCGAGCAACATGGATTCCCGCTTTTGCGGGGACGACCTCGCGGGTGTGCAGTAGCTGTTTCCTGTTTCCTGTGTCCTGTTCCCTGGTAGTCCCTGCTTCCTGCTTTCTGCTTTCTGCTTTCTGTCTTCCCCCCCCATGCCACCTCGGTTTCTGGATGAAAAGGACGCTTACCCTGCGGGAGTGGAGGGGGT
>JBIQLU010000081.1:0-11739 GCA_044463985.1 Gemmatimonas aurantiaca
AGCACGAAGCCGCCCTTCTCGAAGATCCACGTGCCGATGGCCGACCGCCGCGCGCGGCCCACGGCTAGCGCCAACTGCGGCGCAGATGTAGGGAGCGAATGCAGCTCCGCGAGCGCACGCGCGACCGCGAGCGCGAGCTGAGTTCCCGAGCCGAGCCCGGCGTGCGAGGGGATCGCGCGATGCACGCGGATGTGCGCGCCGCTCTCCAGTTTGTGATGCTCCATGAAGCGGCGCGCGAACTCCTCCGCCCGCGCCGCCGATGGTCCCTCGGCGCTCACCTTCGCGGCTGGCGTGGCCTCGAGAAGAAGCGACGGCGTCGGGATCGCCACGCCGATCCCGCCGAAGCGCCGTCCGAGCGCGCCGCGCAGATCGAGCATCCCGAAGTGAAGTCGCGCGGGCGCCTCCACGAAAACAGTGTCTTCGCCGCCGTCGCCCGCGTCGTGCAGGTCGCGCATGTCCAGCTCGCCGATCGTCATTCAGCTCTCTCTCCCGTCCGCTTTCGCTGTCGCGCCGAGTTGGCCGCGCACGTGGCTGGTCACGAAATCCATCGCTTCGCGCTCCCGCTCGCCGGCCGTCTTGTTCACAATCACCTGCAGCCGCGCGAGCTCAGCACGGATCTCCTCCGCGGGGAGCATATGCGTCCGCGTGGCGAGTATCGTGGCCTCGAGCACCGCGCTTCTTGCACGGTTGAAGCCGATGAAGTCGCGTCGGGTTCCGCGATGCACCACGCGCGCGTCGATCCTGGAGCGCGGCGGCGTGTCGTCGATCTTCACCACCTCCACCTCGCGCCAGGAGCATGCCGCGTCGAGCACCACGCCCTTCACACGCTCCGCCGCGTGCGCGGGGAATTCGGGCGATGAGAGCGCCGCGCGCGCGAAGATCGAGACGTCGTCCGTGATGTTCACCACCGCCACTCCGGTATCGCGAAGGTTGCGGAAGGTCGTGGTCTCGAGGAATGGCTTGATGACAATGAGATCCTCGCCCCACTCCACGCCCATGGGCGCGAAGTTCACCTGCCCGTGAGTATCCGAGGTGGTGACGATGGTCTCGATGATCATCGCTCGCGCTCGCGGGGTCGGCACTCACGTTCCACGAGCGCCGCGTAGTCGCGCATCACGCTGTGTGTAACAGGTCCCACGCTTCCCGTACCGATGGCGCCGCCGTCCACGCGAACGAGCGGTGCAACGCCACGGAGCGAGCTGGTGAGAAATGCCTCGTCGGCGGCGGCCAGCTCGCGCGGCTCCACGGGTCGCTCCACCACTTCCATTCCCATCGCGGGCGCGAGCTCCGCTATCGCCGCGCGCGTGATGCCGGGAAGCACCCCGCAGGAGAGTGGTGGCGTGATGAGCGCGCCGCCGCTCACCATGAAGATGTTGCTCGCGCTCGCCTCGGATACGTGTCCGTCGCCGTCCAGAAACAATGCCTCGTCGGCGCCGGCATCGCGTGCGCGCGCGAGCGCGGCGATGGTTTCCGTGTAGGCGAGCGTCTTCACTCCGGCGGTGATGGACCGCTCGTCGCGGCGCGCGGCTGTGGTGAGCGCCGTGAGGCCGCGCTCGTAGATCGCGGCGGGGAAGGCGGGGAGCGCGCTCACGGCGATCACCACTGTGGGAGTAGCACCCTCGCGCGGAGCGAGGCCGTGCACATCCGCGCCGCGGCTCACGGTGAGGCGGACGGCCGCCTGCTCCAGTCCGCTCCCTTCCGCCGCAGCGCGCGACGCGTCGTGTGCCGAGTCGCGCGCCGCGTCGCTTACCGCCTTCGCCAGCCAGTCGCCGACGTCAGTCGGGAGCTCGATGCGCAGCACCTCTGCTCCCCTGTGCAGACGGTCCAGGTGCTGCTCACGGCGAAAGATCATGCCGCGCCGAACGAGCATCGTCTCGAAGATGCCGTCCGCAAGCGTGAAACCCCGGTCGAGCGCGGAGATGCCCGCGACATTTCCAGCGATGCGCTCGCCGTTCACCCACACCATGGGAAGCGTGGGCGCGGCCGCGGCTGTGCCCACGGCCGGGCCTGCGCGGATCCGTCCTTCGCTCACCGCCCCGGTCATCGCACCAGTGCCACCGGCGGTGCCTGCTCGGCTGCCGCGAGTGGGGGCGCGAAGGCGAGATCGGCACGGTCGGGGAGCGACGCGGCGCGCGATGCCTCGCCGTGGAGGAAGCGGTCGAGCAGACGGTAGCCGTGCTCCGTGAGCGCGGACTCCGGATGGAACTGCACGCCGGTCACGGGATGCTCGCGATGCTCCACCGCCATGATCTCGCCATCCTCGGAAGTCGCCAGCACTCGCAGCACGCCCGGCAGCGACGCCGGCTCGATGACCAGCGAGTGGTATCGCGTCGCCACGAATGGCGATGGCAACCCCGCGAAGATCCCGCTGCCGTCGTGATGGATGCGCGAGGTCTTCCCGTGCATCACGCGGCCCGCGCGCACTACGCGTCCGCCGTACGCGGCGCCGATGCACTGGTGGCCCAGGCAGACGCCGAGTATGGGTATGCTCGGCCCGAAGCGGTGGACGACTTCGGTGGAGATCCCCGCCTCCGCCGGCGAACAGGGACCGGGCGAGATGATGATGTGCGACGGAGCGAGCTCGGCGATCTCATCGAGCGTCACGGCATCGTTGCGCCGGACGAGCGGCTCCCCGCCCAGCTCGCGCGTATAGCGCGCGAGGTTGTGGACGAAGGAATCGTAGTTGTCGATGAGCAGGATCATGGACCGGCTGCCAGCGCGGAAACGAGTGCGCGAGCCTTGTCGAAGCTCTCGCGGTATTCCTCTTCCGGATCGGAGTCCGCAACTATCCCTCCTCCGACGCCGAAATATACCCGTGCACCGAGAGCGAGACAGGTTCGGATGACTATGCTCGTGTCCATCGCGCCGGTGATGCTGATGTAGCCGACGGAGCCGCAGTACACGCCGCGCCGCGACGGCTCGAGCTCGGCGATGATCTCCATGGCGCGCACCTTCGGCGCGCCGGTGATCGAGCCGCCGGGGAACGCCGCGAGCAGGAGGTCGATCGCATCGCGCCCCGCTTCGAGTGCGCCCGTCACGGTCGAGACCAGGTGATGCACCGTGGAATAGTGCTCAAGTGCGAATAAATCGGGTACCCGCACCGAACCGGGAGCGCACACTCTCGAGATGTCATTCCGCAGCAGGTCCACGATCATGAGGTTCTCGGCGCGGTCCTTCACGCTCTCGGAGAGAACGCGGCCGAGCGCAGCGTCGTGCACGGGGTGGATTCCGCGCGGCCGCGTGCCCTTGATCGGCCGCGCTTCCACCGCGCCATTCGCATCGACGCGGAGAAAACGCTCCGGCGATGCACTGAGCACGCGCACGCCGGCCATGTCGAGATACGTGGCGAAGGGGGCCGCGTTCACGCTTCGCAGGCGGCGGTACAGCGACCACGGCGTCTCGCGCAGCGGCGCCTCGAGTCGTTGCGTGAGATTGGCCTGGAAGATGTCGCCAGCCACGATGTAATCGCGCACCTTCGACACCGCGGCGAGATAACCGGCGTGCGTGAACGACGATCGCAGCTCGATCTCGCGCGCGTGTGCCACGCCCTCCACGGGATACGAGGGAGCCATCGCGCGGCCCGGCGACAGGCCGTTCGGTGATCGACTTCCATCGCGCGCCCTGGGGTCGCGTGGCGATGCGACGTCGTAATCGTGCGGTGTCCACCATCGCTCGCCGCCCGCGAGGCGCGAGCGAACCATCGCCAGCCGCTCGTGCGCGCGCGATGCCCGACGCTCGCCGGCTTCCGGTATCCCGGTCGAGATCATCCAGCAGCGCTCCGCCGCGTGATCCCACGCCACGACCCAGTCGTAGACGCCGAGCACCAGATCGGGGATCGCGAGATCGTCGAAGCGCGGCGCCGGCAGCCGCTCGAGTTTCGCACCAAAGTCGTAAGCGATGTAGCCGGCGGCGCCGCCCTGGAACGGCGGGAGGTCGGGGATCGGCTCGGTTTCGAATGGCGCGAGCAGAGCGCGGACCACCGAGAGCGCGTTGTCGGTCGGCCTGCCGATGCCCATCAGCCCGATGCTGTCGGTCAGGCCATCGACGGCCGCGAGGGCGATGACATCCGTCTCCGAATTCTTCTCCCGCACCACCGCGAACGGGTCAGCGCAGAGGTACGAATAGCGGCCCAGCGTCTCGTGGTCGCGTGCACTGTCGAGGAACACCACATACGGCGCGTCCACGAAACGCTCGCACGCGGCTGCCGGATCGGGAACGGGATCGAGCTCCTCTACGAGAGGTGGCGTCACGCCTTGTCTCCAGCCTCCTCCCGCTCCTTCGCTTCCTCGCCCTCTCCCTCGCTGGTCGCCTGCTCCTCGTCCCTCGCACGCCGCTTCGTCCGCTCGCTCCGCTGTGTCAGCCGAACGCGCTCCGACTTCACGTCGTCGTCAGGCGTGAGGTATCCCCAGTCGAGCGCGCCCTCCTGCCGGTACGTCTTGCCGAGCGTGATGGCGAGGCGCGCCTTCATCAGCTCGCGTCCTAGATAGAACGCGTGCGTCGCCTCGTCCACGCCGAGCTCGGCGAAGATCTCCTGGATGTCGGTGCCGCGCACGAACTTCTCGCGGTTCAGCACAGTGATCACATCGCGGTCGGTGAAGATGCGGAAGTTGGGGTCGGTGATGCTCGCCTGCAGCTCGCGCAGCTCGCTCTCGCTGTACTCCAGGATTCGCGCGTCGCGCGCGGTCACCAGCCGGTCGTCGATGTGCTTGGGGACTACTCCGTTGTTCACGGAGTAGTGCATGAGCCGCCGCGCCACATCCACTTCGCGCACCGCACCGCTCGCCCAGTTTATGACTTCGGTGGTGAGCACCGCGCGAATTCCGAGCTCCTGGCAGATCCCCACGAGCACCGCGTTCACGCCCGTCGAATCGGCCTCGGTGAGCTCCGTGAGGTTGCCGATCCCCATCATCATCTCCGCCTCCGGGAAGCGGCGCCGCACTTCGGCGTAGCGCTCGATCGACGCGGTGAAGCCGAAGCCGATCGGCTCGATGACGGGATCGATGAGATACGGCACGCCCCACGACTCGAGCGCGGCGATGGTGGGTTCCAGCGTGACGATGTCGCCGCCCACCTCGGGTACCACCACCGCGCGTACGCCGCTTCCCCCACCCAGCTCGCGCGCCACTTCGAGGTTGGAGCCGTTGATGCTGAGCACCAGCGATGCACCCGCGCGCACGGCTGTGACGATCTCCGCGGGATCGAAGGTGTCGATGCTCACCTTCATTCCCGCATCCACCAGCTCGCGTACGACGTCCGCGAGCGCGGGGAACTCGAGCCCCGGCGTGCAGCCGATGTCTATGTAGTCGGCGCCCGACTCGCGAAAATGCTCGGCCGCGCGGCGGATCTCCTCGCGCTCCATGCGCGGCGCGTTGTTGATCTCGGCGATGATCTCGATGTCCCACGCGCCGTACTCGCGGCGCAGCGCCGCCTGGCCGAAGTACTGCGGGATGTCGCGCAGATCCTTCGGGCCCTTCTCGGTGCGGACGCCGAATTTCGCGGCGATCGCGCCGACGTCGCCCTCGCACAGCCCCGGGATGAGCACGAGATCCGTCCCCGGCGGCACCTCGAGCGACTTCGCGATCCACTGCGTGGTCATGAGCGCGGCCACGGTGATCCGCATGACCGCCAAGTCGTACTCGAACGGTGGCGACATCGCTTCGAGCGTGCGTCTGAGCGCGGGCTCGGCGAGCCGCCCCGTCACGAAGAGCACGCGCCCGGGGCGCGCATCGGCCGAACGTTCGCTGGAGCTCATCGCCGAGCGCGCGCTACTTCGAGTCGCCGGCGCGCACGAACTTGTTGGGTGTTCCCTCGAGCGCGCCGCCGCGCGGACGCCAGAGCACGACTTCCTCGATCCTGCGCGCCAGCTCGAAGTCCTTGTCGGTGATCCCGCCTGCGGCGTGGTTCTGGAGCTTCACCCACACCTTCCCCCACGTCACCGTGAGGTCGGGGTGGTGATACGCCGCCTCTGCGAGATACCCGATCGCGTTCACCAGCATGAGTGTGGTGGGCCAGCCATCGGTGTTGTACTGCCGGCGGATCCAGCCGTTCTCGAGGTACCACCCCGGCAGCTCCTTCAATTTTTCGCCGACTTCCGCGTCGCTGTACGTCTTTTCCTTCGTGGCCATCGTCTCTCCTCCCCGTGCACCAGTGTTCACATCACGATGCCGCCGCCCACCAGCAGAGTCTGTCCCGTGAGGAAGCGCGCGTCGTTCGACGCCAGGAAGACGGCGGCGCGCGCTATGTCTTCCGGTGTTCCCCAGCGCTTCAGCGGCGTGGATTCCACCACTCGTTGATAGTGCCGGTCCTGAAGTCCGGCACCGAATTCGGTCTCGATCCAACCTGGCGCCACGATGTTCACCCGCACTTTGGGCGCCACCGAGCGCGCGAGCGACTTGCTGAATGCGAGTATGCCGCCCTTGGCCGCCGAGAAGATCTGTGGATTGCGTCCGGCCATTCCGGTGAGGACGTGGTCCCAGCTCGTATTGATGATCACGCCGGTCTGCGCGTTCTCATCGACGCTGGCGCGCTCATCACCATCACCGTCGTCCGTGTCCGCGCCGCGACCGATGGGAGGCTGCTCGCGCATGCGGCGCGCGGCCTCCCACGAGGCGAGTACCGTGCCGCGGAGATCCACCGTCAGTACCCGGTCGAGCTTCTCGATCTCGGGGATCTCCGACGCGCCACCGGTGAGGATGTCGGCGCCGGCGTTGTTCACCCAAACGTCCACTCGACCCATCGCCTGCCAAACCGCGTTCGCGAACTCGGCTATCGATGGAGCGTTGGCGAGATCGAGCTGGAAGACGTGCGCGCGGCGGCCGAGCGCCGCGATCTCGTCGGCCAGCGCGACGGCCTCGCGCCGGCCGGTACGGTAGGTGATGGCGACATCGGCACCCTCGTGCGCGAAGGCGAGCGCGGTCGCGCGGCCGATTCCCGTGGATGCGCCAGTGATTACCGCGTGGTATCCTTCGAGCAACGCGCCCGCGCGCGACCGGGAGGAGCCAGGATCCGACAACGCTTGCCTCCGCGTGACGTGTGGCGGTAGTGTACCGCGGTACTCCGCCTCGGTGAACGAGACGAGGGGCGGCCGATCCCAAAGATACCAGCGCGCTCGGCGCGTCTCAAAGAGGTCGAAGAACCGTGCGGATTCTCGTGAGTGTGGCAGACGCTTCGGAAGCACGCATCGCGCTCGCTGGCGGCGTGGACATCATCGATGTGAAGGATCCATCGCGCGGCTCGCTCGGCGCGGCGGATTCCGCCGTACTCCGCGAGATCGTGGATGTCGCGGGCGATGCGCGCCCGCTGAGCGCCGCGCTCGGCGACGCTGCCAACGAGCGCGAGGTGGAAGATGCAGCCCGTGCCGCTGCCACTTTCGGTCTGGCGTACGTGAAGCTCGGCTTCGCCGGCACCGACGATGCCAGCGCGGTGGAGCGTCTCATCGAAGCCGCGGTGCGCGGCGTGCGCAGCGTGAGCTCGAGAGGTGGAGTGGTGGCCGTGGCGTACGCCGACTCCGTGCGCGCGGAAACCACATCGCCGGAGCGCGTGATAGAGGCGGCCGAGCGCGCGCGCGCGGTGGGAGTGCTGCTCGACACCGCGCGGAAGGACGCCGGCTCCCTCTTCGACGTGATGGACCAGGTGCGCGTGGCCCGCTGGGTGCGACTCGCGCACGAGGCGGCGCTCACCGCGGCGCTGGCGGGCAGCCTCGGCGCCGCCGATCTCGCGTGCGCGCGTGCGCTGGGCGCCGACATCGCCGGCGTGCGCGGCGCCGTATGCGGGGGTGGACGTACCGGCCGCATCTCACGTGAGCGCGTCGCCGCGCTCGTGAGTGCGAACCGGCGCATGATGACACCGCGACCGATGATGGAGCCGCGATCGGAGTGGTCGATGCCCCCATCTCCAGCCGCCGGCGCATGAGCGGACGCACGAGCGAGCGCACGTTCACGCCGACGCCGCCGGGCGACGCTGCCATTCGCGCCGGTGCCGCCGCGCAGCGCCCCAGGAGGATTCGCTCGACGTCGCAGCGCGCACAGCGCGCCATGTACTACGCGCACCTCTGGCTCGGTGTGCTCTTCACTGTCGTGCTGCTCGTTCTCTGCATCACCGGCATCCTGCTCAACCACAAGCGCGGGCTCGGGCTCATGCCCGACGTGTCGAACGACGCTCCCGCCGCACTGGCGTCGTCGCTCCCGCTCGCCGAGCTGGCGGAGCGCGCGCGCGGCGCGACGGGCATCGCCGAGCATCCCATCGACCGGATGGACGTACGGCCCGACAAGGGGTACGTGAAAGTACGCTTCGACGATCCGGCATGGACGGAGGCCACCATGGAGCTGGCAACCGGCGAGGCGCTCCACATCGGCCGGCGCGGCGACGTGTTCATGGAGCAGCTCCATTCGGGAGAGCTGTTCGGCAAACGGTGGGTGCTGCTCAGCGATGCGGCGGCGGTGGCGCTCGTGGTGCTGCTGGTGAGCGGCTACTGGCTCTGGCTCGCGCCGCGCGTGCGCCGCAACAAGGAAGGAGGCGCATGACCATCCACCTCGCCGCGCTCCTCTTCGGACTTTTCGCGCTCCCGCTGGCCGCGCTCGTGCTCGGACATCGTCTCACGCGCAAACCGTCCGCGCACCGCGCGGCGTTCTGGGGACTGGTGATCGGCCACACGGTGGCCGCGCTCGTGGCGACGGCGGCGGCGCTGTACGAGCCGGTGCGCTGGGATGCGGCGGACCAGTTGCGAGGAGCACTCGGCTACTGGCTCATGCCGATAGGCGGGGCGGCGGGTGCGCTACTGGGCTGGGTGAAGGGAAAGCGGAACGAGGGGGTCAGGCACTTCATGTAGAGGTTCCCGCAGCAACGCTGCGGGAACCTCTACATGAAGTGCCTGACCCCCTCGCTCCCCTCACTCTATTGTGTATACATAGTTAAATCCCGATATTGGCGATCGTCTCCTGCCGGGGCCAGCCATGACGCCAGGGCATCGCCTAGCCAGCCAGCGCGACGCACTTCCCACCTCCGCCGACCGCGACACGGCCGACCGAATCGCCATCGCGCGCGCACTCGCCGGCGACGAAGCCGCCTTCGAGACCGTGGTGCGCACGCACTACCCCGCGCTCTGCGAGCACGTCCTCCGCTACGTCGGCTCTCGCGAGACGGCAGAAGATCTGGTGCTCGACCTCTTCGCGCACCTCTGGGACCGACGCCACCGCTCCATCCCGCTCACCATCGATCGCGGCTACCTCTACAGATCCGCGCGCAACCGCGCTCTCGACTACCTCCGCCGCGAACGCGTGGCCTCGGGTTGGCTCGACCGGATGAGTCGCGAGCCACAGGGGCGCGATGGCGATGGCCCCGATGATCTTCTCGCGTGCAGCGAGCTGGCCGCCGCCGCTGCGCGCGCGGTCGCCGAACTCCCGGAACAGCGGCGCAGGATCTTCGTGCTCTGTCGCGAGCACGATCTGAGCTACGCCGAGATCGGAAGAAAGCTGGGAATCTCGCCGCGCACGGTGAACACGCAGATGACGCGCGCCCTCAGAACTCTGCGAACGAAGCTCGCCCCGTTCTTTCCCTGTACGTGATTCGCGCGCGACGAGCGTTGTATCTGAACGGCTCTCAACGCTAACGGAGGCTTCATGCGCGGTCCCAGCCACGGCTCCCACGTCGGTTCTGTCATCCTCGCCGCCCTGATCGTGCTGCCGGTCGGGATCGCCGCGCAGCTTCCGCGTCCCACCCAGACCGCCGAGCCAGCGGCTGCGGTAGCGCCCGCGCCGCAGCGCGGCGTGCGCGACTCGGCGGAGCTCGAGGCGTTCATCGACGGCGTGATGGCGGGACAGCTCAGACGCCAGCACGTGGCCGGTGCCACCGTATCGGTGGTGAAGGACGGCAAACTGCTCTTCGCCAAGGGCTACGGCTATTCCGATATCGAGAAGCGCGCGCCGGTGGACCCCGCCACCACGCTCTTCAGAGTCGGGTCGGTGAGCAAACTCTTCACCTGGACGGCGGTGATGCAGCTCGTCGAACAGGGGAAGCTCGATCTCGATACCGACATCAACGAGTATCTCGACTTTCAGATCCCGGCCACCTACGAGAAACCGATCACGCTGCGCAACCTCATGACGCACACGCCGGGCTTCGAGGAGGACAGCCGCGGTCTCATAAGCGACGACAGTTCGGATCTGCAACCGATGTCGGAGTGGCTTCCCAAACACATTCCCGCGCGCGTGCGGCCGCCGGGCACGTACTCCGCATACTCCAACTACGGCGCCACTCTCGCCGGCTACATCGTGCAGCGCGCATCGGGAATGCCGTGGGAGGAGTACACCGACAAGTACATCCTCGAGCCGCTGGGGATGACGCATACCACGGCGTGGCAGCCGCTCCCCGCCGCGCTCGCGCCGGACATGTCGGTGGGCTACAAGTACGGCGGCGGGAAGTTCATCCCGAAGAAGTTCGAGATAGTGCTGCGCGGGCCGCCGGCCGGTTCGATCAGCGCGAGCGCGGAAGACATGGCGAAGTTCATGCTCGCACACCTCGGCGGCGGAGCGCTGGACGGGAAGCGCATCCTCGGTGAGGCCACCACCACGCTGATGCACGAGCGCACCTTCGGCCACGATCCGCGACTCGCCGGGTGGGCGCTCGGCTTCTACGAGGTGAGCTCGCACGGCCTGCGCCTCATCGGCCACGGCGGCGACACGCAGTGGTTCCACAGCGATCTGATGCTGCTCCCGTCGGAGAACACGGGAGTGTTCGTGTCGTACAACACCGATCGCGGCGGGCAGCTCAGCTTCGGCCCGTTCATGGAAGCGTTCCTCGACCACTACTATCCCACGCCCACGCCGGAGCCGACCTTCCCCGACGATGCCGTGGCGCAGGCCGCGCGGGTGACGGGGAGCTACCGCGCCAACAGGATGTCGTACACCACCTGGCAGAAGGCCGCAGCGCTATCCGGCGGTACCAACGTCAGCGCCGACAAGGAGGGCGCTCTGCTGGTGGGTTCCGGCGACGGCATGGATCGCTACGTGCCCGTGGGACCGATGCTCTACAGGGAAGCGCTGGGCCACGAGATGATCGCCTTCCAGTCCGACTCGTCGGGGCACGTGGAGCGTCTCTTCATGTCGAACGTGCCGATGATGGCGTTCGTGAAAGTGCCGTGGTACGGCTCCTCGAAGCTGCACCTCTTCCTGCTCGGCTTCGCGACGGTGGTGTTCGCCGGTGTGATCGTGGCCGCGGCCCGGCGCCTCTATCGTCGCGTGTTCGGCGATCCGCTTCCCGGCGACGCCGCGCCGGGAAGACTCCTCCTGGTGGGCGTGGCGCTCGCGAATATCGTATTCGTGGTGGCGCTCGCGGCGCTGACATCGAACGTCGAAGCGCTGCTCCTCGGCAGCGGCACGCCGATGAAGGTCGCTCTCCTCTTCCCCGTGCTCGGCGCGCTCCTCACGATCGCGGCGCTGGTGGTGGCCGTGCAGCAGTGGAGAAAGGGGGTCGGCACGAAGGGCTTCCGTATCCGCTACGACATCGTGGTAGTGCTGGCACTCCTCTTCATGTGGTCGCTCAACTACTGGAATCTCCTCGGATGGAGGGTGTAGCTGGCACACGGCAGCCGCATCGGCCGCGCCGAGCGTGCGAACGAAGATGACTGACCCCGGACCGACTCCGACCTCCGGACCGCGCGACGACGACGAGCGACTGGTTCGCTACATCGCCGGCGAGTGCACGCCGGAGGAATCGGTGCGGGAGCGGAAGTGGATCGCCGCG
>JBIQLU010000081.1:11839-16957 GCA_044463985.1 Gemmatimonas aurantiaca
CGCCGCGGGCCGCATTTCCCGGGGAGTACACTCCGACCGGTGGCCGGTATCTCGCCGGAATCGCGCGATTCACCGGAATGCTCGCACTCGTAGCCGTCTGCGTGGTCGGCTGGCGGGCGATCGGCGGCCGTTGGCCGACGCTGAGCTCGCGCTCCGACTCCGGCAGCACCGTGCCGCTGCAGGCGGTGACGACGGCGCGCGGGCAGCGTGCCACGATCACACTCGCGGATGGCTCGCGCATCGTACTCGGTGCCGAGAGCAGCGTGCGCTATGCGCGCGACTTCGGAGCTCGCGCCAGGCGCGACGTGTACCTGCAGGGCCAGGCATACTTCGAGGTCGCGCACGACACGCTGCACCCTTTCACTGTGCATACTTCGAGGGGGATCGCCGAGGACCTGGGGACGACGTTCGTGGTGACCGCGTACGCCGATGCAGCCGATATGGAGGTAGTGGTGCAATCGGGGAAGGTGAAGTTGAGTGCAGCGGGATCGGCGGTGGCGGATTCCGCGCGTGCGGCAGCAATAATGCAGGGGCGCGTGGCGCCGCCGATCACGCTCGGACCGGGGGAGCTGGGCAGGATAGATGGGAGTGGCGTGCTCTCGCAGGGGCGCGTGACGGATCTGTCGCCGTACATCGGCTGGACGAACGGAGAGCTGGAATTCCGCGGGGTGCCGCTGGGTGACGCGCTTCCCGCCATCGGCCGTTGGTACGACGTCGAAATAGTTCTCGCCGACACGTCGCTCGCGAGCCGCAGGCTCGTCGCGAGCTTCGGCCCGCACTCGGCGGGCGATGTGGTGCGGCTGCTCGCGCTGGCGGTGAACGCCCGCTACGAGCAGCGCGGCGATACTATCGTGTTCAGAGGAAAACAATGAGAAGAATGATGCTTGGCGCGGCGGCGGTAATCGCATTCACCGCGACCGCCGTCCGATCGAACGCCCAGGGCGCCACCGCTTCCGCGGCGGCGAAGAAGGGAGCGGAGAAGGTCGACTACTCGGCGCCGGCGGGCGCGCCGTACGACGCGATCGCCGTGACCGTACCCACGCCGGCGGGGCACACGCTCGCGGGAACGCTCACGATCCCACGGGGCGCGACCGGCTCGCGACCGGTGGCCGCGATCGTCACCATCACAGGGTCAGGACCCGAGGATCGCGATGAAGCGCTCCCCGGCGTGAAGGGATATCGTCCCTTCCGCCAGTTCGCCGATTCACTCGGCCGCCGCGGAATTGCCGTGCTGCGCATGGACGACCGCGGCTACGGTGAGTCCACGGGCGACCACAAGAGTGCGACGAGCGCCGACTTCGCCGATGACATCCGCGCCGGTCTCGCGTATCTGCGCACGCGTCCGGAGATCGATGCGACGCGACTCGGACTGCTCGGCCACAGCGAGGGCGGCCTCATCGCGCCGCTCGTGGCGCTGCACGAACCGGAGCTGCGCGGCATCGTGCTGCTCGCCGGCCCGTCGAAGGGCGGCCGCGAGATCCTGCAGTTCCAGCTCCGCAATCTCATCGAGCACGACACCACACTCCACGGTGCGAAGAAGGACTCGGCGCTCGCGACCATCGACGCGCGGATCGATTCGCTCGGCGCGTCGAACGCATGGATGAAGTTCTTCCTCGACTACGATCCACTCGCGACCGCGCGCCAGGTGAAGGTTCCGGTGCTGATCCTGAACGGCGGCACCGATCAGCAGGTCACACCCGATCAGGTACCGGTGCTGGAGTCAGCATTCCGCGCCGCCGGCAACCCCGACGTCACCGCGCACGTCTTCCCGAACATGAACCATCTCTTCATCCACGACACCAGCGGCTTCCCCGGCGGCTACGCAAAGCTCCCCAATCCGCACGTGGAGCCGGAGGTGGTGGGGATGGTGGTGGATTGGGTGGGGGAAAGACTGAAGTAGGAGAGGCAGACGGCAGAAAGCAGAAAGCAGTTCCCTGCTGTCTGCTTTCTGCTGCCTGCACTCTCATCTGTCTTTTCGGAACTCCACTCCGAACGCGCGCAGCGCTGTCACGCCGCCGGAGCCATCGAGGGTGAAGGTGACGACGGGGTCGGGCTCGATGGTGGTCTTCGCTTTCGCGCGGAAGACGTCGTACTCGAGGTGCTCGAGGGGCTGGGCATCGCCGCGGACGAAGCGGAATGTCAGCGCGTTGCCCGAGAGCGCGATCTCGACGTTGCCGTACGTCGAGTCGGTGTAGGTGCCGGCGTACTTCGCGAGGGGGAGCGTGGGCTTCGTGTCGCGCGCGAGAGAGCTGTCGCGCCTGGCGCGCGCGGCGTTCGCTCTCGCGGCGCGATCGGCGAAGAGCTTGTGCACGTCGGCGCTCCAGTCGCGCGGTGGATTTCCCTCGAACATGTCGAACGCGCGGTACATGAGCGCGTGCCGCAGCTCGGCGTGATCCAGGTTTTCGAGGATGTACACACCCATGCGTTGGCCCGGGAGGAGCCCGATGATGGCGCACATCCCGTCGATGCTGCCGGTGTGCATCCACACCGTCTCGCCGTCGTAGTCCTGCACGAACCAGCCGAGTGCGTAGCTGAAGAAGTGCGGTCTGGAGAGGGAGAGCGCCGGGTATTCGTCCATCGGGGCGCGCATCTCGGGTGCCACTATCTCGCGGAAGGTCTCCGGCTTCACGAGTCGCCTGTCGCCCACGCGACCGCTGTCGAGCACGAAGCGCATCCAGATGGACATGTCGTGCACGCTCGACCAGACCGATCCGGCAGGCGCTATCGGGTCGGTGGTCCTGATGGAAACGACCTGCACACTGTCGTCGGCCATGGCGTGCGGCACGGCCACGTTCGGCTTGCCGGGGAGCTCGGAAACGAGGGGGATGGTCTCGTTCATCCCGAGCGGCTCGAAGATTCGCGTGCGGACGAAGTCAGCCCACTTCATTCCCGAAGCCTGCTCCACGATCGCGCCGGCGAGCGCGTACATCACGTTCTGGTATTCCCAGTGCGACCGGAAGGATGACTCCGGCTCCACGTACTGCATGCGCCGGAAGATCTCGTTGGTGGGATAGCTGTCGAAGAGCCAGAGCAGGTCGGTGCCGGGGAGCCCGGTGCGGTGCGTGAGCAGGTCGCGGATGGTCAGCTCCCTGGTGACCCATGCGTCGCGGAGCCGGAAGTCGGGGAGATGGTCGATGACCTTGTCGTCGAAGGAGAGCTTCCCTTCGTCGGCCAGCATGGCGAGCGCGGTGACGGTCATCGCCTTGGTGGTCGAGCCGATCGCGAAGCGCGTGTGCTCGTCCACGCGTGCCGGCTTCCCCTTCTCGATGACGCCGTACCCCTTCGCGAAAACGAGCGAGTCGTTCTTCACCACGGCGATGGCGAGCCCGGGGACGTTCCAGTCGCCCACGGCCTTCGCGACATAACGATCGAAGGCGGCCATGTCGGGAGCGCGCGCTGCGCGCTGCTGCGCGTGGGCGTCGACGGGCATCGCGCAGAGCGCGACTGCAATCAGCGCCGGCGCCAGTACGGAGTGCGCGGCGGACATGCCGGCCTGCAGCATGGTGTCCGAAAAGCGCCATGCGGTGCGCGCGCACACGGCGGTCGGTCTGCGGTACGGGTGAGTCATGATGCTCGGAGAAGGGGTCGCGGTTGGCGGACGTATCGATACAACGGTCGAGTATACCACCGGTACGTACGCGCCGGCAGCGCGCCGGGCGGAAACGCGCTGTACGTGATGCCCTGGCGGCGCGCGTTGATGTAGACACGGGCCGGAGTTTCCTCGCCCGCGCACGATGCGTACGCGCCGCCTCCCCCCGCTCCTCTCCCCGTCCCAAGGCAGGAGTACCAGATGCGAATTCTGCTCGGTCGGCACCTTTCCGGGAGCTCACTGGCCACCGGGTGCCTCGCGCTCGTGATGGCCGTCCTCTCCGTCGCACCGGACGCCTCTGCCCAGGGCGCGGACTCCGACGGCATCCTCACCGGCCCGCGCTTCCTGGTAGCGCTCACCTCCTCGCCGAGCAATACGGTGCCGCTCGACATCGAGCGTGCCCCCGCGCTGCGAAGGCGCATTTCGCTCGATCTGCGCAATGCGAAAGTGGCGGATGCACTGGCCGCCATCGCCGCGCGGTCCGGGGTGCGGCTCGTGTACACCGAAGACGTGATCGCTCGTACGAAGCGCGTCACGCTGCGGGCGGATGCCATCACCACGGCCGCCGCGCTCACCGACGTTCTCGTGGGTGCGGGCGTGGATCTCGTCTTCAGCGGCGATGGCGCCGAGGCGGTGCTGGTGCCGAGCGGCAGACACGCGCGCGTGCAGCTCGGCACGATCGTCGGTCACGTGACCGACTCGAGGTCGCACGAGGGGATCCCGGGCGTGGCGGTTCGCATCGAGGGCGGAACGCAGGGCGCGATCACCGATCAGGACGGCGCGTACCGCATTCCCGGCGTCGCGCCCGCGACCTATACCGTGAGCGCGCGGCGGATCGGCTATACCGCCGCACGCGTGCAGGTCACGGTGGTCGCGGACCAGGAGGCGACGGCCGATCTCGCGCTGGAGGCGGCGGCGACTTCGCTCGACCAGGTAGTTGTCACCGGCACCGTGGGTGCCGAGCAGCGACGCTCGATCGGCAACGCCGTGGCCTCGGTGAGCGCTCCCGACGTGCTCGCGAAGTCGGCGTCTCCCAACCTCGGGAGTCTCCTCAATGCGCGCGCACCCGGCGTGGTGGTCGTTCCCAACAGCGGTCGCCTCGGTGCGGGTCCGAACATCCAGATTCGCGGTCGCTCGAGTCTCTCGCTCGACAACTCGCCGCTCATCTACATAGACGGCGTACGCGTCAACAATGCCGTGGGCACCGGTCCGGGTCAGCAGGGCTTCGGCTCGCAGAACGCCGACGTGGGCGGACGTCTCAACGACATCAGCCCCGAAGACATCGAGAGCATCGAGATCATCAAGGGACCAGCCGCCGCGACGATCTACGGAACCGAGGCGGCGAACGGTGTCATCCAGATCATCACGAAGAAGGGAGAGACGGGGAAGCCACGACTCTCCGCGCAGGTCCAGACCGGTGCGCTCTACTTCAGGGATCCGGAAGGACGGGTTCCTACCAATCTCGTTCCCGATGAGAGCGGAGCTCTGGTAGCCTGGAACGGCGTGAAGGAGGAAGCGGATCGTGGCAC
>JBIQLU010000082.1:0-16890 GCA_044463985.1 Gemmatimonas aurantiaca
TCCGCGCTGCTCGTCGACTCATTCGGCCGACGAGCGAGCGGGGTGTGGTGCAACGCCGTGACGCGGCCCTTGCCGGCCGTGGTGCACCGATTCGGTGCTATTGCGGACACGGCTGGTCGTTCGCCATGTTGGAACGCGCACAGGTACTCGAGCCGCTGCCGAGCAGCCGTGGTGCCTCCCGCCGCGGCTCGCAGCAGTATTCGCAGCACGCTCCCCGAACAGGAATCGGTGCCATGAGATCGACGAGGTCGACGCTGGCCGTCGCAGTGACTCTTCTGGTGCTCGCTGTGGCGCTTCCAGCACAGGAGAATGTCGTGAGTCCCGGCGGCAGGACAGCCGTCATGCCTCGCGCCCGCCAGTGCGAGAAGCACAAGGTCGAAATGATCGATGTCGCAGGTGCCGAGTCGGGCGTGCGGAGTCTCGAAGGGGACTACCGCAAGCGGGTCGCGCAGGAGGTCTTCTTCTACTTCAACGTGCCAGAAGCGAAGCGGCCCAGATACAGCGTGCAGAAGTTCGTCGCTCGCTCCGACGGAACGATCTCCGTCGTAGAGCTGGTCGAGTCTTCGCAGAACGACTACTTCGACCGCGAGGCGAAGCGCGCGATCGAGGAGACGGCGCGCGCGGGCGCGTTCAAGCCTTTCCCGGCCGGCGTGAACGCCGATTCTCTACCCCTCGAACTCTTCTTCGGGCGCCGCGCTGGC
Source organism: Gemmatimonas aurantiaca (assembly GCA_044463985.1). Taxonomy (GTDB): domain Bacteria; phylum Gemmatimonadota; class Gemmatimonadetes; order Gemmatimonadales; family Gemmatimonadaceae; genus JADGGM01. The sequence goes on from JBIQLU010000082.1 coordinate 702, forward strand.
GAAACCGACAGCTATCGTGCCACCCGCACGACTTGCCCCGCCTGGCCCAGGCGCGGTAACCCGCGGCCGGACTATCCCCGCGATATGCGCGAGCACGGTATGCAGGGGATCGTGCGTGCCCGCTTCATGGTGACGGTGGATGGTCACGTGAAGCCAAACACCTTCACTATCTTGCAGGCCACGAACAATCAGTTCGCGCACGAGGTCGAGCTCATCCTCCCCAAGCTCGAGTACTCCCCTGCCGAGGTGCAGGGCAGGAAGATCGAGCAGCTCACCGAACAGGTCTTCACCTTCGGCATCGAGGTCGAACCAGGCCGGAACTAGGGCGCCCGATAAACCCGTCCGCCCTTCATGACGAAGCGCACATTTTCGAGGGCGTGAATGTCGGTAACGGGATTTCCGTCCACCGCAACCAGGTCGGCGAGGAGTCCGGGCTTCACCGCACCGATTTCGTCTTCCATGTGCAGAACCTTCGCATCAGTCGATGTGGCCGCGATGAGAGCGGCCGCGGGCTGCATCCCGTACTCCACGAGGAGTTCCACCTCCTTCGCGTTCCTGCCGTGGGAGAACACTCCCACGTCGCTTCCATTGCAGATCGTGACGCCGGCCGCGAGCGCTGCTGCGAAACTCTTCTTCTTGTTGCGCACCCTCGCCGGCTCGGGGTCCACTCCTTTGCGCCAGCCGGAGTAGCCCGCTATCGCTTCCGTCGCCTCCAGCGTAGGACATAACGCGACACCGCTGTCGGCCATGAGACGGAAGATTTCCGGCGTCCCCTCGTCGCCATGCTCGATGGTCTGGACGCCGGCCAGTACCGCGCGTCGCATCCCCTCCGCGGTGGCAGTGTGCACCGCCACCGAGCGCCCGCTGCTGTGTGCAGTGCGGACTATGAGCCGCATCTCATCGAGCGAGAACGTGGGCTCCGCCTCACCCCTGGGGCCCCAGCGGTAGTCGCCGTACACCTTCACCCAGTCCGCACCGTGCTTGATCTGGTCGCGCACTACACGGGTGAGGTCGTCCACACCGTCCGCTTCTTCCGCGCCCTGCGGCACCGTCCAGCGCGGATCGAAGCCGCGCGGGCCGTAGCTCCCGGTGGCTACGATGGCGCGCGTCACCACCAGCATCCTCGGGCCCGGTATGATGTCGCGCTCGATCGCCTCCTTCAGCCCCACGTCGGCGTATCCGGCGCCCTCCGTTCCGAGGTCGCGGACTGTCGTGAAGCCCGCCATCAACGTGGCGCGCGCGTGGTTCGTGGCGCGTGCGACGCGCAGCGCCAGCGGTTCCTTCAGCACCTGGTCGTTCCACGACGCTTCGTCGTACGGATGCAGGAACATGTGCGAGTGCGCATCTATGAGCCCCGGGAGGAGTGTCGAGCCGGGGAGCTCTATCCGCCGCGCGCCGGCGGGTGCGGCAACCTGCGCGGCCGGACCGACCGCCTCTATCCGATCGCCCCGTACGAGTACTACCCAGCCGGTGTGCACCTGCGCCGAGAGTCCGTCGAATACTCTCTCCGGAACGATCAGATACGCCGCGGTGCTGTCCGTGCTCTGCGCCTGAAGCGGGGCGACGAGGACGGCGAGAAGGAGGATGATCAGTCGCATGCTCAATCCTCCTCCGCCAGCGGGAGCCCGGCGGAGCGCCATGCCTCGAGTCCACCATCCAGGTTGACCACGTTCGCGTTTCCACCAGCCAGCAGGATACTACTGGCGATCGTGGAGCGTGAGCCGCCCGCACACTGCAGCACCACGGGCCCCTCTCCCTCGTCCGCCAGCGCCCGGGAAGCATTCGCGAGCTCTCCGAGCGGAATGTTCGTGGAACCCGGGATGTGACCCGCGTTCCATTCGCTCGGCGCACGGACATCCACGACTCTCAACTCGCCGCGTTGCAGCTTCTCGCTCAGCGACGCGGGATCGATGTCGGTCACCGCCTCGAGGCCGCCATGCTCGCGTTCCCAGTCATCCAGCGCTTCGCTCGTGAAGTAGCCTCCGACGCGGTCGAGACCGATCATCGCGAGGTCGAGTGCGGCACGGTCGGCATCGGCGCGAGCGTTGCGGCCCACGCCGTCCACGATGAGGTAAAGATCCCGATCATACGGTAGAAGCCAGCCGGCCCAGCCGGCGAAGGAGCGCCCCAACGGTATGCTGAGCGCACCGGGCACGTGGCCACGCCGAAACGCGGCCGCGCGTCGCACATCGACCAGCACACGTCGCTCGGCGACGGCGCGCTCCAGCTCCGACGGCAGCTCCATGCGGGGCGACGGCGGGCCGGCGAGCACCGCGGGTCCGTCACGGTTGAGTCGCTTCATCGTGGCGAAGTACGTCGGGGGCGAAGGCTGACCCGCGAGTACCTCCTTCACGAATTCGTCCTCGCTGCGGATGGCGAACGCCCAGTTGACCAGCTTCTCGTAGCCGAGCGTGCTCTGAGGCATCGCGCCGAGCGCCTTGCCGCACGCGCTTCCGGCGCCATGCCCCGGCCACAACTGGAGATGGTCCGGCTGGCGCGCGAAGCGCTGCAGCGACCGGAAGAGATCGCGCGCGCTGTTCTCCATGGTGCCGCTGACCTTCGCGGCGCGTTCCAGGAGGTCGGGCCGTCCCACATCGCCCACGAAAACGAAATCCCCCGTGAGCGCGCCGACGACGGCATCGCCCGCGGCCAGGTCGGTGACGAGAAAGGTGAGATGCTCGGGCGTGTGGCCCGGCGTGTGGATCACATCGATCCGAACGTCGCCCACCGCGAAGCTGTCACCGTCTCGCAGCAGAGTCGCACCGTCGCCGGCCGCGAACGCATACTGCCACGCTTCGCCCCCCTCCGCCGAGAGGAGCAATTGCGCTCCCGTCTCGCGTGCGAGCTGACGACTCCCCGACAGATAGTCGGCGTGGATGTGCGTTTCCGTGACGTGCGTCATGCGTACGTTCTCCGAGCGCGCGGCCTCGTGGTACTGAGCCGTGTCACGATTGGCATCGACCACGACCGCCATTCCAGCGGCGTGGCAACCGATCATATAACTCGCCTGTGCGAGCGGTTCGTAGTAAAAGCGTTTGATGAACATCGAGCTCCGCGAGCGCGTATGTGTTTGTCGTCCGTCTTCAGCGCGCGCCACTCCGCCGCGCGTAGTCGAGTGCGATGGCCTGCAGTTCCGCGTTGCGCAGGCCGGCGTCCACCGCCATCGCCGTCGCGTCGCGGAGCGAATACCCCTCGTCCAGCGCGAAGTAGGGGAGCAGGAGCGCGCCCACACGATTGGAAGTCGCGCAGTGCACCATGATCGGCCGTCGCGATGCGTCCCGCATCACTTCGCGAAAGGCGGAGAACTCCGCATCGCCCAGCGTCTGGAGCTGCACGGGGATCGCTATGTACTCGAGTCCCGCGTTTCGCACGCCCTCCGGCTCGTCATGATCCCTCGGCTCCTCCGGCGCGCGGAGATCCACCACCGTACGATAGCCGGCGGCGGCCAGTTCGGCCCACGCTGCGGCCGGCGGTTGTCCGGCGGTCGCCACTCCCGGGATCGGGCAGGCACCGTTGGGAAGAATGCCGAGCACCGATGTCAGTCTTGCACTGTCCTCCACGCGTCCCCCTGGCTGGTGAGATGAGAGGATTATGCTACCAAAGCCGCCTCAGGTGAATAGGGCGCGTTGTTCCCGTCACTGCAGCGCCCCATCTTGCTGACGTGTCGCAACGCCTCGCACCGCTCGCCTCCAGCCACACGTCGCGGATGCCTCGTCTTCTGCCAGCGCTTCTCTTCGCCGTCATGATCGTCGCCTCGCGTACTTCCGCGCAGCAGATGACCGCGCCCCAGCTCGACTGGCGGACGATCCACACCGAACACTTCGACATCCACTATCCCGCGTCCGCCGGAGAATGGACGCTGCGGATGGCGAGTCGCATCGAGTCCGTCCGCGATGCCGTTTCCCGCGTCGTCGGAAGCGCGCCCGACGCCAGGATCACGGTGATCGTGGAGGACCCTGGCAACGAGTCCAACGGCTTCGCCATACCTCTCATGCGTGAGCCGGTCATCTTCTTCTGGCCGACTCCGCCCGGCCCACGCTCGGGCATCGCGGACAGCCGCGACTGGTCCGAGATTCTCTCCGTGCACGAGTACGCGCACATCGCTCATCTCACGAGACCAACGCGCAACCCATTCCGGAGTTTCCTCGCGCGGATCTCGCCGGTTCGCTTCGGTCCCGTGGCACTGGAGTCGCCGCGCTGGGTCAACGAAGGATACGCGACGCTCGTGGAGGGAGAACTGACGGGTTCCGGGCGCCCGCACAGCGCGTGGCGTGCCGCGATTCTGCGGCAGTGGGCGCTCGAGGGAGCACTCCCCGCATACGGTCAGCTCGATGGCGACCGGCGCTTCTACGGCAGCTCGATGGCCTACCTGGCTGGCTCCGCGTACCTCGGCTGGCTGGTCGATCGAGGAGGAGACTCGAGCCTGGTGCACCTCTGGCGACGGATGAGCGCGCGCCGGGTGCGCAGCTTCGACGATGCGTTCGCGGGTGTGTTCGCGGGATCGCCTGCGAGTCTGTACGGCCGCTTCACCGCGGAGCTCACCGGCAAGGCGCTGCGTGCCGAGGAAGCGCTCGACAGCGTTCGCGCACAGGCAGCCGATTCGGGAGTCGGGCGCACGGTGCAGGCGCTGAGCTGGAATACGGGTGCTCCGGCGCTCTCGGGCGACGGGAAGCTGATCGCGCTCGTCGTGCGGGGAAGGGACCGGCCCTCGCGCGTGGTAGTCTGGCGCACGGCCGATGAACCCCCCGACTCCGCCGCGATTCGTGAGCAGGAGAAGATGCTGCGCCTCGACCCGGAGGATGTCCCTGCCGTGCAGTGGCGTCCCCGCCCGAAGTCCACCGTGGCGACGCTCTTCCCGCAGGGTGGGATTCCATTCGATGAGCCGCGATTCATGCCATCGGGCGATGAAATTCTACTGGTTCGCGATGTGGCACGCGGAAGCGGGATGGTGAGGCCGGATCTCTTCATCTGGAATATTCGCAGCGGTGCCGTGCGGCGCGTGACGCACGGCGCGGGAGTGCGCCACGCCGATCCGTCTCCCGACGGGCGCTACGCGATCGGCGATCGCTGCGTGGATGGGATCTGTGATCTCGTGCGGGTGGAGCTCGGAACCGGCGCGGTCGAGACAGTCGCGCGCGGCTCGCCGGAGCTCGTGTACGATCGCCCACGCTACTCCGGAGACGGTCGCACGATCGCCGTTGCCGTTCAGACATCCGGGCGCTGGCGCATCGCGCTGATAGACGCCGGCCGCGCCGGCGAGAGCGAAGGCGTACGCGCCGCTGCGGCGCAGCCGCGACTGGTGGATCCCGACGATGGCGCCAATCGCTACGATCCGTCGTTCGCCGAGGGCGATTCCGCGGTCGCGGTAACGTCGGATGCGACGGGGATTCCGAACATCGAGCTTCTGGACCTCGCCACGCAATCGACGCACACACTGACGCTCGTCACCGGCGCCGCGCTCGCTCCCGATGTGGATCGGGTACACGGCGACGTGTACTATCTGCGCCTCCACTCGCGCGGTCTCGACCTCGCCGCCGTGAAGCTCTCCGAAGCGCGGCCGGTGCCGCGCGCACTGCTCGCCGCGGCTCCAGCGCTCCAGCCGGCGGTGCGCATCCCGCCCGTGCGAGTGGATACCTTCGCTTCGGTGCCGACTGTCGGGTCGCAGCCGTACGGCCTGGGCCCGCGCCATCGACGCGTGCTCCCCGTGGCGGCGTGGACCGCGGAAGGGAAGAGCATCGGCTTCGCGCTCGCGGGCACCGATCCCGTTGGCCGTCTCACGCTGCTGGCGCGGGGACGTTACGGCGATCGCGGTACCTGGCGCGGCGGATCGCTCGGCGCCGTGTGGCGCGGCGTGCAGCCGGCGCTCGCCGCATCCGTCTTCTATGCCGAGGATCACGCTTCGCGGCAGCACGGCGGTTTCGCGGCACCACCAGAGCTCGACGTCGACTACTGGGGCGGCACCGCGAGTGCCGAGTTTCGCCGCGACAACCTCACCAACGTCCACCGGCTACGCCTCGGAGCTTCGCTCGGACGGGTGGCCAGCGCTGGCAGCGAGTGGCACGAGCGGACGCTCGGCTTCGCGTCGTACGACGGTGCCGTGGTGTTCACACCGGGCGAATGGCGGATCGCCCCGCGGCTCGGAGTGCTGGCCGAAGCGGGACGCACCGCCGGCACGTCGTGGACGCGCGTCATGGTGAGCGGCGGGAGCGTGGTGAGCTACGGCAGAATCGGCATCCGCGCCGACGCTATGATCGGAGCCGTCAGCGACGACGCCTCGACGGTGGAGCAGTTCGCGCTCGGAGGAAGTGCGCCGCCGCTCTTCGATGCCGCGCTCCTGGCGCAGCGAGTGGTGATGCCCGCGCTGCCCGCGGGACTGGCGGTCGGGCGCCGCGCCGCGTATTTCCGGGTGGGACTTCCGGGCGACGGAATCACACCGTATTTCTGGAGCGCGAGCGTCGGCAGCGGACTCACGCAGTGGCACAGCGTGGTGGGCCTCGAGTGGTCGTATGATCTCGAGGGACTCTGGGCGATGGGCTTCCCGAACACGAGCTTCACGTGCGGAGTGGGCTACTCGCTGAGTGACCCGATGCGGCACGAAACGCGAGGCTACATCTCGATCAACTACGCGCCGTAGTGGCTCGCATGCGCCGGGCTTCGCACGGCTGATGCATGTCCACGTGGCATTCAAATCACGAACGGAGGTAGGAGCGATGCCGGTTCTGGACCGAGTGAAGATACAGAAGGCTGCGGCCGCGGGCGCCGTGCTGGTGTGCGGCGCCCTCGTGGCATTCTTCGCGTTCTTCGTGTGGCTCAGCTTCCCGAAGGGGAACGGTATCGACACGACGGAGGCGATCGTCGCCTGGATAGCCGTGGGAATGGTGCTGCTCGCGGTGATCCTCACGCACCTGGTATACGCTCGTATACTGTTCCGGGATGCGACCGCGCACTCTGTTTGATAATGTAGGTTAGCATGTGGCGCGTTAGTATTTTGTCGGTAATGGGTTAGCTCTTGGTGCTATCCTGGCGCGTCAGTCGGCGCCTGCCCACCGTCGTGCGGCTGCCGAATCTGCGCGCTGACCCTCTCTCCAGCATCGGTTACGACCGCCCCCCTCCCCGCGTCCATTCGTTGGGAGGACGCTTGCATGACCGATTCTGCTGAGACACGCTGGGAAAGCCATAACGAAGCTGGCCGGCGGGCCTTTCGACAGGGAGACCACTCCGCCGCGGAGCAGGAGTTCATCGCGGCCATTCGCGAGGCGAACTCGCTCGGCAGTGACGATGCTCGCCTTGCCTCGAGCCTCGCCGGGCTCGCCCAGATCAAGTATCTCCAGAGAGACTTCGAGCAGGCCGAAGCTCTCTTCAAGCGCGCCCTCGCTATCCGCGAACGTACGCTCGGCGAGAAGCATCCCGAAGTCGCGGCCACGCTCAACAGCCTCGCCCGGCTCTACTTTCATCGCAACGACTACCTCGCTGCTGCGCCGCTCCTCATGCGCCTCCTCTCGATCAAGCAGGAGGCGCTCGGTGCCCACCATCCCGAGGTCGCGGTCATCCTCACGAGCCTGGCGAAAGTGCGCCTCGCAGAGCGGCAGTACGAGGACGCCGAGCAGCTCGCGAGACGCGCGCTCCTGATCCGCGAGGGGATTCACGACTCCAACGATCCCGCGGTCGCTATGAGTCTGGACACCCTCGCGGATGTCCTCGCTGCACGCGGGATGCTCGAGGAAGAACAGGGGCTCCGCAAACGAATTGCACAGATACGCGGTAGCTCCGCACCGCCCGAGCGCCAGCCCGAGCGCCAGCCCGAGCGCCAGCCCGAGCGCCAGCCCGAGCGCCAGCATGACGCGGTCGATCAGACAGGGGGTACGAAGGCGACTCGGCCCGCGAGCGGCACCCAGCCGGCCGCGCCATCGCGTGCACCCGAGCCGGCGAGGACCACGCGTACCGCATCGCTGCCGTGGATCGAACCGCCTACATCTCCAGCGCTTCGACGCCCCGTCCCGCGTCCATTCACGACGACTGGTCAGCCACCATCGGCGGGTGGCAGTGCCGGTGCGTCGAGACCCGCGGCCTCCGGAACGCGAACCACCACACCGCCCCCGACCAACCGCAACACTCCCCGCTTCTCCGCTGCGTACGCGCCGCCGGCGGGACGGCCGGCGGATCATTCGCTCGCGAGGCCTCTGGGCGAAGCGGTCACGGGCCCCGTACGCGGCCCTCTGATCCAGCAGGGCGCGGCAGCGAGCGGCGACCAGCGCGAGGTGCAGCGCGACGGTCACCGGCAGCGGACGCGCACGCGTGGCCCGGCCGCGCGCTCGGCTCCGCGCAGTCGACCTCTCGTCAAGGTCGTCATCGGTGCGCTGGTAGTTCTCGGCGGGGCCGGTGGAGCGTGGGTCTACCTCTCGCAGACGCGAGTCACAGCTTCGGCCGGCGCAGCACTGGATGCCCCGGCGCTCGAGGGCGGTTCGTCAGCCGAACCTTCGGCCGGGTCGCAGCCGTCCACGGCAGCGCCTCGCGGCGAGCCGACATTCGAGGAGCCGGTGAGGCAGGGGCCGCCGAAGGGTGCGTATTCCGACGATCCTCCGGTGAACGTGGATGAATCGCCACTTCCCGCGACGGGATTCGCGGATTCGGCGGGCAATCGTGCTGCCGACCAGGCGAACGATCCGGCGGCCGAAGCTGGTCGCGGTGCCACCGGCACGATGCCAGCGTCCCCCATCCGCGCGCAATCGGCGCCCGCAGCGTCCGCTCCCGTCGCTGCGCCGGGATCGGCCGACTCGAGCGCCAGGGCAGGGACGAGCGCGCCGTCGATCCCATCCGTCAACGTCGATCGCATCACCGAAGCGATCGGCGAGAACGCGCGCGCCAAGGCCGACTCGCTCGGCAAGAAGACGATCTCCGTCAAGCCTCCGGTCTTCGAGAAGCCGTAGTCGGAGCGCCGTCGACGACGAGCGCACTTTCATTTGCTCTGCGCCGGCGATAGTGTAGGGGCGAGAGTCCGTATCATCTGCTGGAGACGCGTATGCAGCGAGAGGCCGGCAGCGCCCGGACCGGTACGAGGGCGCCCGGAAGCGAAGGTGCCGGTGATGCAACCTTGCGGGCCGTGCTCGCGGCGGTCGCCGGGAAGTACGAGATACTTGGTGAGATGGGGCACGGGGTGGATGGCACTATCGCGTATCTCGCGCGTGAGCTGAACTCCTCTCGTCTCGTGGTACTCCGGCTCGACCCGGCCAACACCGAAGACGGCGGCGTACTGACGGTCCTGCGCGAAGTGAGCGCTTCACTCCCGGGCGGCGGCTCGTCGTGCCCCGACTGTGGAGCTCCTGGATTGGGATGGGGGCGGTATTGCGCGACGTGCGGGGCCGACCTCGCGGGCCCGGTACCGCTTCGACTCCATGGTGCCGCCGGCGGACGGCCCGATGCACGCCCGCAGGACCCACCCGGCTTTCAGCTTCTCGGAAGCGTTCCTCGCGAGGGAGCCCGTGGCGGGGGTGACGTGGTCTTCGCGCGGGAGCTGGTCACGGGAAGCGTAGTGGCGCTGGCGCCGCCGTCGCGGACCGCCTCGGGCGCCGCTGCGGCTCCACGTATCCTGCACACGCTCGCAGCTCTCACGGCGATACCGCTCGCCACCGGTCGAGGTGGCGAGCAGTTGGGCGAGAGCGAGCCTGCCGAGCCGCTCCCGCGCGCGCAGCCGACCGCGCACCGCACAGCGCCGCAGGAGGTGCTGCTTCCCTCCGACGACCTTGCGTTGCCCGACGACCGTCTCCCTCCGCGTCCCGCGACTCGTATCGCGCGCTGGTGGATCGCGCCGGCGGCGCTGCTCGTTGCGGCGGTCATCGGCCTCGGCGCGTTCGTGAAGGCGCGCGCCGCGAGACCCGATGGAACCGATGCGTACGTGGGCTCGGGAGGGATGGGCGTAGCGGCTGCGCCGGCCGTTCAGCGAAACGCGTCGGATTCACCGACTGCGAGAGCGGATTCCGGATTTCTGCGAATCGGCGGCGATCTGCCCGCCGGCTACACGGTCACCATCGATGACCTCCCGCTCACGCGCGAGTCGCTGGCGCTCGTACCGGGCGAATACGTGCTCGCGGCGCGCGCGCCGGGCTACGACAGCTACTCGGAGCGGCTCACGCTGGAACCCGGTCAGACGCTCGTCTGGACTCCCGCACTCACCCGCGCCGACTCCGGCGTGACGCACAGCTCGAGCGCGCCGGTCGAGCCGCGTCCCGCGGCGAGTGCGTCGAAGAAGCCGGCACAGAGCGCGAAGAACGCTCCGGCGAAGAACGTTGCGGAGAAGACGGATTCGCCAGCGACCACGACGCCGGCGGCTACGGTCGCGCAGAGCTGCCAGGAAAGCTTCGACGCGAAATCGTGGGCCAGCGCTGCTACACTCTGCGAGAAGGAGGCTCGAGCAGGGAGCGTGACCGCGCAGCGCAATCTCGGTGTGATGTACGATCGCGGCGTCGGCGTGGAGCGCGACCCCGCGCGCGCTGCGCAGTGGCTCCGTGCGGCCGCCGAATCGGGGAGTCGCGACGCGGCGTTCCAGTTGGGCGCGATGTACGAGACCGGGCGCGGCGTCGCGGCGGATGCCTCGCAGTCCGTGTCGTGGTATCGGCGTGCGGCGCTGCTTGGTGACCGCGAGGCGCAGGTCAAGGTGGGGAAGGCGTACGAGGCCGGCAACGGCGTCGCGAGCGACATGGGTGAAGCGCTCACCTGGTATCGCAAGGCGGCGGGGCAGGGAGACGCCTGGGCGCAGAATTACATCGGCTTCCTCTACGGCAACGGGAAGGGAGTGCCGCACGACGACGTCGAAGCGCTCAAGTGGTTTCGCCAGGCAGCGACCAACGGGAACGCGCAGGCGGAGTACAACGTGGGCTTCATGTACGCCAATGGTCGTGGCGTTCGGCGGGACGATGCTGAAGCGCTGCGCTGGTACCGGATGGCCGCGCGCGACGGCTACGATGAAGCGAAGCGGGAGCTGGAGCGTCGCGGCATCGGACCCTGATCGCCGGCGATTATCTTCCCCACGCGCACGCGGTCCAGGCGGGAACACCCATCACCCCAAACCCGGGAGAAACCGATGGCTGATCAGGTCGACTACAGGTTGATTGGCGATGACCTGCAGGCAGTGATCGTCACACTCGATCCCGGCGAGGCGGTGGTAGCGGAAGCCGGGGCGATGATGTTCATGGAAGACGGGATCAGCATGGCCACCACGCTCGACATGACCGGTCGTGGAGGGAGCCTTCTGGGGAAGTTGATGGCTGGCGGCAAGCGAATCCTCACGGGCGACTCGTTCTTCATCACACTCTTCGCCAACGAGGCGCAGGCTCGCCGCGACGTGGCGTTCGCCGCACCATTCCCAGGGAAGATCCTCGCCACCGACCTGGACGACTGGGGCGGTACGGTGATCTGCCAGAAGGACTCCTTCCTCTGTGCCGCCCGCGGAATCGACGTGACAGTCGCTTTCTCGAGGCGAATCGGCGCGGGCTTCTTCGGCGGTGAGGGCTTCATCCTGCAGCGCCTGGTGGGAGACGGACTGGCATTCATCCACGCGTCCGGGACGCTGCACACGATGGAGCTTCGCCCGGGTCAGAGGCTTCGTGTGGATACCGGATGTCTGGTGGCCATGCAGGAGTCCGTCGATTACGACATCCAGATGGTGCCGGGGATCAAGACTGCGCTCTTCGGCGGAGAAGGTCTCTTTTTCGCCAGCCTCACGGGGCCGGGGCGCGTGGTACTGCAGACGCTCCCGTTCTCGCGTCTGGCCGATCGAATCATAGCGGCGGCTCCCCGGGCGGGCGGGTCGCGTACAGGAGAGGGGAGCGTGCTCGGAATGCTTGGTGGAATGCTCGATGGCGACAACCGCTGAAGTCTCGGCAGGAGAAGAACGGGCGGAGGAGCCCATCGAGCGCTTTCGCTCGTTGCTGGCGGAGGCGGAGGCGATCGATCGGACAGTGCTTCCAGAGCCCACCGCCATGATGCTGGCCACCGTCGGAGATGACGGCCGCCCTTCGGTGCGCGTCGTGCTGTTGAAGGGCGTCGACGAACGCGGGTTCGTGTTCTACACGAATTACGAGAGTCGCAAGGGGCGTGAACTGCTCGCCAACAGGCACGCCGCTCTCTGCTTTCACTGGCAGCTCCTCGAGCGGCAGGTGCGCGTGGAAGGCGACGCCGAACCCGTGTCGCACGAGGAGGCGGATGCGTACTTCGCCACCCGTGCGCGGCTGAGCCAGATCGGCGCCTGGGCCTCGAAGCAGAGCAGGCCGATGTCGAGCGATGCCGAGTTCGACGCGCGCCTGCGCGAGATGGGCGACCGTTTTGGCGGTGGTGCAGTGCCGCGCCCGCCGAACTGGTCCGGCTTTCGCGTGGTTCCGCACAGAATCGAGTTCTGGCGCAACCGCGCTCACCGCCTGCACGAGCGTGTGGTGTACGAGCGAGACGGGGCCGGAGCCGTCTGGCGCGTGACGCGTCTCTATCCCTGATCGGGTGCATGGCGGGCGCGTCGTGCACGCGCTCGCCCCCACCGCCGCTTTCTGGCCTCTTCAGCTGCCGGTGGCAACCTTCTAGAATTCGCGACCATGGCTACCAGAGTCGCTGAACAGGCGCAGAACGAGAGCGCGGCCGCGTGGACCACCGAGGATTCGCGCACCCTCTACAACGTGGAGAGCTGGGGGATCGGGTTCTTCGACGTGAACGAACAGGGGCACGTCGTCGTCCGTCCCGACAAGGCGAACCCGGAGCGCGAGCTCGATCTCTTCGAGCTCGCCAAGGATCTGGATGAGCAGGGGGTGAAGCTTCCCATGCTCCTCCGGTTTTCCGACATACTGCGTTCGCGCATCGAGACCATAAGTCAGCGCTTCAGGAACGCGCTCCGCGAGTTCGAGTACGACGGCGACTACACGCTGGTCTATCCGATCAAGGTGAATCAGCAGCGCCACGTCGTGGAGGAGATCGTCAACTTCGGCGCATCGTGCGGCGTTGGTCTCGAGTGCGGCAGCAAGCCGGAGCTGCAGGCGGTGCTCGCGCTGAGCGACAGCACCGAGCACATGATCGTCTGCAACGGCTACAAGGACGAGGAGTTCATGCGCCTCGCCCTCATGGGCCAGAAGCTCGGCCACCAGGTATTCATCGTGATCGAGCAGGTGAGCGAGCTCGACGTACTTCTACGCGTCGCCGACGAGATGGGCGTGGTGCCATCGGCGGGTGTACGGATCAAGCTCTTCTCCGGTGGCTTCGGACGGTGGGCGGAGAGCGGCGGCGAGAAGTCGAAGTTCGGGCTCACGTCGAGCGAACTGGTGACCGTGATCGACAAGCTTCGCCAGGCCGGACGGCTGGATGTTCTCAAGCTGATCCATTTCCACCTCGGCTCGCAGATCACCGACATCCGCTACATCAAGGGCGGCCTCCAGGAGGTCGCGCGCTTCTACGCCGAGCTCCATGCGGCCGGCGTGCCCGTGACGCACGTGGACGTAGGCGGCGGTCTCGGAGTGGACTACGACGGATCGGGGTCGACGACACCGGCGAGCGTCAACTACTCCGTGCAGGAGTACGCGAACGACGTCGTCTACACGCTGGGCGAAGCATGTCGCGAGCTCGATCTCCCCATGCCGCACATCATCTCGGAGTCGGGCCGCGCCCTCACCGCGCACCACGCGCTCCTTCTGCTGGACGTCATCGATGTGGAGTCGCATCAGGAGCGCGAGCTTCCCGTTCTCACCGAGGATGATCACGCGATTCTGCACGAGCTCGAGGCCGGCTACAGAACGGTGTCCAACAGATCGGTGCGCGAGGTATATCACGACGCCACGTTCCTGAAGGAGCGGATGCACGCGCTCTTCAACAGCGGCGTTCTCTCGCTTCGCGGGCGCGCCCTGGGTGAACAACTCTACGACGCCACGCTCAACGAGGTCGCCCGCATCGCGCAGCGCGATCGCGAGGAATACGTGGACATCATCGAGGATCTCGAGGCGCAGCTCATCGATCGCTACTTCTGCAACTTCAGCGTATTTCAATCGCTCCCGGACAGTTGGGCGATCGATCAGCTCTTCCCGATCATGCCGATCCACCGGCTCGACGAAGAGCCATCGCGCCGCGGCACGCTTCAGGACATCACCTGCGATTCCGACGGAAAGATCGACCGCTTCACCGGCGGCCGCTCCGGCCGACCGAGTCTCGAGCTGCACCCGGTGCGCAACGGTGATCGCTACATACTGGGAATATTTCTCACCGGCGCGTATCAGGAGATCCTTGGAGACCTGCACAACCTCTTCGGTGACACGAACGCCGTGCACATCCGCCTCGAGGATGGCGGCTACGCCGTGACGGACATGGTGCACGGCGATACCGTCACCGAAGTTCTCGCGTACGTGCAGTTCCACGCATCGGACCTGCTCACCACCTTCCGTCGAAAGGTCAGCGCAGCGCGCGGCCTCACACGCCAGGAAGCGAACGCCTTCATCGCCGACTACGTGGCGGGCCTGGAGGGGTACACGTATCTGGAGGGGGAGGGGTGAGGGGCAGGAAGCAGAAAGCAGGAAGCAGATAGCAGGAACTGCGCTGGAAGGGAACAGGACACAGGCGACAGGCAACAGTAACTGCACACCGGTCGTCATTCCCGCGAAAGCGGGAATCCAACTCTGTTGATCGAAAATGGGTGCCCGCTTTCGCGGGAATGACTACATTGGGTGTGCAGGAGCTGTTTCCTGTCGCCTGTGTCCTGTTTCCTATGTAGCAGTTCCTGCCTTCTGCTTCCTGCGCCTGTCTTCCAATGCATGACTTTCCCCACCTCCTTTCCGTTCTCGTCGCGATAATCGTCGCGACGAAAGTGCTCGGCGAAGTCGCGCAGAGAATCGGGCAGCCGGCGGTGCTCGGCGAGCTGGTTGCGGGGGTCGTGTTGGGAGTATCGGCGCTCGGGATTCTCGATCCGGGCGATCCGGTGATCGCGGCACTCTCCGAGATCGGAGTGATCGTGCTTCTGTTCGAGATCGGTTTGCACACGGATCTCGACTCGCTTCTGGAGGTGGGAAGCTCCGCGCTCGTGGTGGGACTGGTCGGCGTGGCGGTGCCGTTCTTACTCGGCTACTGGGTCTGCTCGCTGCTCGGGCTTTCGGCGGTGTCGTCGGTGGTGTGCGGCGCGGCGCTCACCGCAACCTCGATCGGGATCTCGGCGCGCGTGCTCTCGGATCTCGGGCAGCTCGAGACTCCGGAAGGACGCGTGGTGCTGGGAGCGGCGGTGCTCGACGACGTCGTGGGACTGATCATCCTCGCAGTCGTGAGCGGACTCGCCGCTGGCGCGAGCGTGTCGATCGCCGGAATCGGCGTCAACGTCGCCGTCGCGATCGGCTTCATCGTCGCGGCACTGGTGGTGGGTGGGTTCCTCGCCCCGCCGCTCTTCAGACACATTTCGCGGCTCGACACGTCTGGCGCTCTCGGACTGCTGGCGCTCGGCTTCGCTTTCCTGTTGGCGTGGCTTGCTGCAGAATCCAGGTCGGCCCCAATCATCGGCGCCTTCGCAGCGGGGCTCGTGCTGCACCGCACGCCGCAGCGGCACGAGATCGAGCGGAAGGTCGCCACGGTCGGCCAGTTCTTCGTTCCGATCTTCTTCGCCGCCGTAGGCGCTGCCGTGGATCTTCGAACCCTTGTCGATTCCCGGGTCGCCCTCGTGGGTGGCGCGCTGATAGTTGTCGCCCTGCTGGGCAAGTTCGTCGCCGGCTACGCCCCGTGGTGGTTCAAGGGCAACAAGGCGATGGTGGGCGTGTCGATGATCCCCCGGGGTGAGGTCGGTCTCATCTTCGCGCAGATGGGCCTGTCGAGCGGCGCGCTCGATGTAGGACTGTTCAGCGCCATCGCCCTGATGGTGATGGTGTCCACGTTCCTGCCTCCGCCCATCCTCGCGCGGATGTCATCCACCCATCCCGCCGTCGCCAACGTCCGTGACCAGCCCGGCGACGGCGGAATCGACGATCTGGTAGCCGGCTCCAACCGCTCTGACGACTAGGACTGCCAGAAAGCAGGAAGCAGAGAGCAGTGCCTGCTCTCTGCTTCCTGCTTTCTGCCTTCTTGCAGTTCTACTTCCCCCGTCCCGCGTACCGCTTCGCCACCTCGGGCCAGTTCACGGTGTTCCACCATGCGGAGAGGTAGTCGGCGCGCCGGTTCTGGTACTTGAGGTAGTAGGCGTGCTCCCAGACGT